>JBCBRU010000134.1:0-16603 GCA_039819565.1 Myxococcota bacterium
GACCCGGGGGAGTTCGGAACACGCCGAGCGGGTTTTGGCTCTCCGGCTTCAGAGAGCCTCGGCTTTTGGGACCTACGGAGACGACTTCGGTCGGGCGGCGGAGCTTTCGGAAGCTTTCGGGGGAAAGGTCGCGGTGTCGGGGGCTTCGGCCCGCCACCTCTTCCCTCTCGTGCTCACGGATCCGGAGGCCCCCGAGCTCGCCCGCGCCGCAGCTCTCATTGCGGTGGGGAGGAGTGAGGAGGCCGAGGATGACCTCCGGACCCTCACGGAGACCTTCCCTGGTGCTCGCGTGCCTCGCCTCCTTCTCTCGGCCGCCTTGGCGGCCCGCGGAGACCATGTGGGTGCGGATGCCGAGCTCGTCGAAGCTCTCTCCCGCTATCGAGGCGTGAGTCCTTTCGTGGTGGCGGAGATCTACTTTCGTCGCGGGGTGCTGTGGGCCGAGCGAGCGGGTCGCCCGGACCTCGGGGAGCGGATGTATCGTCAAGGCCTCGAGCACCTCCCCGGGCACGTCTCGATGGGCGTGCACCTCGCGGAGCTCGAGTTCGAGCGAGGGGAGACGGAGGCCGCCTTGGCCCGTCTGGACCGGCGGTTGGCGGCGGGGACGCAGGATCCGGAACCGTGGTCCAAGCGTGCGGAGTGGCACCCCGACCCCGGGCAGCGGGCCGAAGCGGCGGTGCGGGCGGATGCGGGCTATCGGGCCTTGGTGGCCGCCCACCCGGAGGCGTTCTGGGACCACGCGAGCGAGTTCTACTCCGGACCTGGGGACCGCGCCGAGACGGCTCTCGACTTCGCGCTTCGCAACCTGGCTGCGCGGCCTACGGACCGGGCGCTTCTCCTGGTGCTCGAAGCGGCGGACGCGGCGGGGCGGCCGGATGCGGCGTGTCGAGTGGCGAGAACGACTTCGACCCCCCGTACCGACGCTCCTCTCCTCGAGACTATCCGCAATCTAGGCTGCTCTTGACGGCGGGGGTACGAAGACGGCCCCATCCTCGTCCTTGCTGAGTTTCGCGACCGTGGGTTCAGGTTCGAGGGTTCGGAGGGCTGAGGACGACCTCGTCCGGATTCCTTGTGACCGCCCCTGCCATCCCCTATCGTACGTGTGTGAAACCCCAGACTCTGGCCGTCGCCCTGGCGTCTTCGTGCTTCGCGGCGTGCGCTTCGGGGACCACCGTGTCCGGTGACCTTGCGGGGGACGCCGGCGTCGTGTCGCCCGATGTGGGTTCATCTCAGGACATGGGGGTGGTGGTCCCGGACCTGGGTGCCGTGCCCGACATGGGCGTGCCCGAGGACAGCGGGGTGGCGCCTGACGCACAGGTGCCTATGGATGCCGGCGTTCCGCCGGATATGGGGATGGCGCCGATGGATGCCGGCGTCGTTCCGAGCACCGTCACGGTCATGAATCGGACCTCCGACCTCGTCCTTCCCACCGCTCATAACGGCGTGACGCCTCTGCCTCTCATCGTCGCACTGCACGGCCTCTCCCTCACCGGCGGTGAGGACATCGACGCCCTGCTCGGTCTCAACTTCGAGACCCGCGACCGGGGCTTTTACCTCGTGCTCCCCGACGGGCTCCCTCGGGCGGGAGACAGCATCCTGCACTGGAACGCGACCCCCGCCTGCTGCGGAGACCCGTCCGGTCCGCCCGACGACGTGGCCTACCTGACGGCGCTCCTCGATGCGGTGGAGGCTCTGGTCCCCGTACGCGATGTCTACTTCTTCGGGTTCAGCAACGGTGGTTTCATGAGCTACCGCATGGCCTGCGAGGCTTCCAACCGGATCACCGCCATCGCCACCTTGGCGGGCTCGGACTTCATCAACGACACCGACTGCGTGCCTGCCCAGCCGGTGTCCGTGCTTCACATGCACGGGGACATGGACGAGGCCATCCTGTACGGCGGCTGCGGAGAGACTGACCCTTGCGGGTTCAAGACCCATCCTTCGGCCCCGGCCGTGGCCGCCCGCTGGGCGGCTCGGGCCGGCTGCGCCGACGTCGTCACCCGAGCCGGGGAGATCGATCTGGTGGCCAACATCCCCGGGACCGAGACCCTGGTCGACAACCGCAATACAGGCTGCACGGGGGGTGATGTCTCCCTCTGGACCATCGAGGGGGCGATGCACGTCACGGTGGTGGACATGCCCCAGGTCCTCGACTGGCTCGACGCACGCCGCCGGTGATCAGCGGCGGAGGGTGGGGTCGTATCTCCACTGCGCGTCGAACCAGCCCGCTGGTCCGTAGGCGGGGTTCCCTTCGTCGTTGAGGACGAAGGTGAACCAGTCGGGGAAGGCGGAGCGCGAGGAGAAGGGCTGCACGAAGGTGGCGAGCCACTCCGCGCCGGTGGTGCCAAACAGGCTCGCGGACAGGTGCTCGCCCTCGGGAAAGGTCAGGCCGAGGAGGGTGGGCCGCCCCACGGTTTCGCCCGCGAGGCTCACGTTTTCTGCCGTCCAAGCGAAGGGGATATCGTTCGGCAGATCCAGCATCGCAGAGGGAAGACCGAGATAGATACGGTTGCGATCTTCGGCCTCGTCTCGGCGGGAGAAGGGCAGGGTGCAGGCCGCGCCGTTGCCGATCACGGCCCAGATGCCGGTGAGAGTAGAGGCCACCGCCGCCCATCGCTCATCTCCGTCCGCATGCACGAAGCAGAAGGGGCGAAAGAAGACCTCTTTGAACGGACCGTGCTGCCCGGGCCGCTTCGCAGCGGCCCCGAACCGGAGCACGCCCTCCTCGGGGACGGAGCGGAGGTCCCCATCGACGTCGACCTGGGTCACGCCGGCGGCGCGGAGGGCGGCGCCGTCCACCTCGAGGGCAGCCACGTTGTCGGTGGTCACGGCGGTGAGGGCGCCGGTGGTGGCGGCCCGAATTTCGAAGTTTCGATAGGGGTCGATGGCCGCCTGCACGGTCACGAAGCTCCGGCGGGGGCTGACCCAAGCTCCGGGGCTGACGAACCGAAAGTCGAGCTCGGGGTCGGTGCGGCGCCGGGACTGGAAGAGCTCGAACATCTCGGCGAAGTCCACGCAGCGCGCCCCCGGGGCGGGGTCTCGATCCCACCAGTGCCCGGCTCCCGGCTCCTCGTGAATGAAGAGATCCGAGGGGATACCTTGGAGCTCCTGATACATGGTCCGGGCCTGGGTGATAGGCACGTTGTTGTCGTCGGTTCCGTGGATGATGTAGACCGACCGACCGTCGAAGTTCTGCTTGAAGGCCAGGGTGTCGTCGTGGAGCCGGCCGGGCTCCCAGGCCGGGGGGAGCGCCGGACTCCCTCCGTAGGTCGAGAAGCTGATCCACCCCGCGCTCGGGGCCACTCCGGCGAAGCGGTCGGGGTAGAGCGCCCCCAAGTGCCAGCTCCCGTGCCCGCCCATCGAGTGGCCCGTCAAGTGCACCTGCAGAGGATCGATAGGGAGGGTGCGCTGGGCCTCGGCCAGCACCTCCATCGCGTCGAGCCTCCCCCAGTCCTGCCAGTCGAAGCCGAAGGGACGCCGGTTGGTGGGGGCCACCACCCAGGCCCAGTCCTTGCGCCCGTAGGCGCGGGCTTGACCGCGAGCCTGCACGGCCGCGCCGTGCAGAGATAAGAAGAGCGCGCCGGGGAGGGGAGGCGGGGTCTCCGGCCCGGTCACGGCGTAGTGCTGCGTCGAGCCGTCGATGGCGGACACGAAGGTCCGCCGGAGCCCGCGGTCCTCGGGGGCGAGGGGCAGCGCGTACTCAAAGGTGTGAAGCCCGCTCGTCTCCGCGGCCTGAATTCCCAGGGTGAGGGTGGCCGTCGCCACCGCCTCGGGGAGGGGGCCACGCGGGACGAGGTCGAAGCTGAGCTGGGTGAGCGCGTCCCGTGGGAGGTCCGGTTGGTCTCGAGCCGTCGCCTCGAACAGTGGGTGATCGAGGACGACGGCTCTCACTGCCGAGAGAGAGCGGCCGGCGAGATTGACGGCGTGCACGCCCAGCGGCTGAGCTCGCGCCTCCCCCGGCACGAGGTCCGGGAAGGTGACGTCCTGGAGGTTGGGATACACCGGGCCGACGACGCGCTCGAAGCGCACCGAGGGCTGCTCCCGCTGGTTACTGCCCCGGAACACCAAAGTATGTCGCCCCGGAGCGAGGTGGACGGGATGGATGACCCGGCGGGTGCGGTAGGGATCCGCTTCGTGGAGCGTAGTATCGTCGACCAAGAGGTCGAACTCCCGGAGGCGCACCAGGAGAGATAGAGGCTCCGCGGTCTCCACCGCGACAGCGGCGTAGACGGTGCGCTGCCCAAAGACGAAGAAGGCGCCGCTTTCGTCGGGTTCCTGCTCGTCCCACCGCACCCCCTCCGGAGTGACGCCTGCGGCCTCGGGGAAGGCGAAGTTTCGCTCCAGGAATCCCCGGGCCAGTCGGTCGGTGTTCGGGGACTCGC
Organism: Myxococcota bacterium; assembly: GCA_039819565.1. Classification (GTDB taxonomy): domain Bacteria; phylum Myxococcota; class Kuafuiibacteriia; order Kuafuiibacteriales; family Kuafuiibacteriaceae; genus JAHQVK01. The sequence goes on from JBCBRU010000134.1 coordinate 4,380, forward strand.
CGGCGACCACCCACGGACCGCCCGGGGACCAGGGCTCGGCGGCCCCGAGCGCCTCCGCAGGCTTGAGCCCCGAAGGCCCGGCGTCGGGCGCCAGATCCGGAGTCTCTGCGTCGGCGGAGCTGCCCCCGTCGAGATCGGAGAGGCCCATATCCGGGGTCGGAGAGCCCCCATCGGAGCTCTCCGAGGGCGAGGGCAGAGCGTCGTCACAGCCGGCGAGGGCGAGGGCGAGGGCGACGATGGAGGCGATGGAGGCGAGGCGCACAGCCCACTATGGCACGAGACGTGGAAGCATGGACCTCTCGTCCCCGGTGCGGGAGGCTCCAGCCGGTGAGAGATCCCCAGCGGCGATCGGACGTGAAGCCCGGGCTTCGGGTGCGGGTGGTGCAGAAACACCATCAGCCCACCGGCGAGCTGACCGAGGGGGTGGTTCGAGACCTCCTGACCAAGTCCCCCACCCACCCCCATGGCATCAAGGTGCGCCTCGAAGACGGGGTGGTAGGGCGAGTCAAAGAGATCCTCGAGTAGCGAAGGGCGAGCGGTTCGGAGAGACGGGTCGAACTGACCAGGACTCAGAGCGGCCACCCAGAGCCCAGGCGTCAGAAAAAGCCGAGGACCGACATACCACCGACAGCGTCGAACCATGCGTCGCTTGGGAGCACCAACGACGGGACGTCGGCGCCGAAGGAGCTCGAAGCTTGCATCTCGATAGACATCTACCCTTGGGGACGGTCGTTCTCATGGTCGGCGTGGCCTGCGACAACTCACGGCTGGCCGTGGAGGGCCTTTCGCCTGTCATCGGCTCCGCGGAGCGCTCATTGGTAGCTCCAGGGCTACAGTTCTTTGAGCTGGACCTTCCTAGGTCGACAACTCCCTACTCTGGAAGGTCGGGGAGCCGCAAAGTCACGCTCTCGCGTGACTACACTCTAAATCAAGCGATCTACGGAATGAGGATCGGTGAACGCTCAGATGACCCCTGCTACCTTCAGGTCAAGTGGAGGAACCTGACCTCGGGTACGACTTCCACTCGCGAGTACAACGAGTGTGACACGAGCCCGACCAGCGCCAGCCGGGCGGATATCGAGTACCCTCCTCCATTCTTGGTCACCGGGGTCCGGGCCTGCTTGAACTCCAGCCGCACCAAGCTCAAGGGTCTCCAGCTCCTGTTTAGCCCGAAGGATTGCATCGCCTCGCTGAGCAACTCCTACACCGGCAAAGAGCGGCAGTGTCGCTTGGAATGGAACCCTGACACGGCCCAGCTCGAAGAGGTGTGCGAGCTCGTGGACGTCCAGCGGGCGTGTACTCCTGATAGCCTCCATTTCGATGGCGGGTACAAGGAAAGGCCGAACTGTGTAGGAAACAACAGGGGACCAGACGACGACTGGGAGCCGGAGCGTCTATGCCCCTCTGGTCAGGTCGCGACCGGAATCACCCTCAACGAGCGCAACGGAGGGGGGAATAGAGAGATGTTCAACGGCATCCGCTTGATTTGCCACGACGTGGAGAGCACCCCTTCGCTCTAACCTTCCCACGGGAGCCCCGAAGCACCGAGCCACCCCTCGCTCGGATCGGAGGTGCGTGAAGACCCTCCATGACCTTCGACATATTGGCGAGGGACGTAGGTCGCGATGCCATCGACCTCGCCGCGGCGTTCGCGGCGAGACACCGATGGGATTGACGAAAACATGACCTCTTCATTCGAGTCGCGCTGGGGACGCGCCCGGCTCGTCCTCGCCACAGCTATGTCCGTCCTGGCCGGCGCGGATCGGGCTTGGGCCCTACCGCCTGCCACCTCCGTGTTCTGCGAGACCTACCCCGAGGTTCCGGCCTGCGCCTCGGGGGTGGCCGACTGCAGCACCTGCCATACCGTGCCTCCGGCTCGCAACGTCTACGGCACCCAGATCGAAGCTCAGCTCGCGTCCGGGGTGGCTCGACCCCTCGACGCCGAGACCTTCGCGGCAGCGCTGCCCGCGGCCCTGGAGGCGGTCGAGGCCGCCGACGCGGACGGCGATGGATTTGCGAATCTGGACGAGATCAGCGCGGGCTCGAGCCCCGCGGATGCGGACCTCGTCCCGACCCAAAGCGACCCTTGCTCGAGTGAGTTGCCCTTTCGAAGCCTCGACGTGTGCGGCTTCGACCCCACCTATACTTTTAAGAAGCTTCATCTCGACTTCTGCGGGCGTTCTCCGAGCTTCGAGGAGGGGCGGTCCTTCCTCGAGAGCGCGGACCCGAGAGCTTCTCTTCTCACCGCCCTCGAGGGATGTCTGAAGTCCGAGTACTGGCGCGGAAAGGACGGAGCGGTGTGGAATCTCGCCAACGCCAAGATCAACCCGCTGCGCACCCTCAAGGTGGGGGAAGACGCGCCCGACGGCTCGGTGGTCGTGTTCACGGACTACTACGACGACTACAACTTCTTCGTCCATGCCCATACCGGTGACCGAGACGTTCGGGACCTCCTCGTCGGTGACTATTACGTCACCCGAGAGGTGGGGCCCGACGGCACCCGCTACGTCCCTTATGAGCGGAGCGCTCTCGATGAGATCCGGGATCGGGGCTTCAACGCGGCTCAGCTGGTGGAGCGCGGGCGAAGGGCGGGGATGCTCACCCACCGCTGGTTCCTCATGTCCCATACGATGTTCGCATCCCTCCCGCGGACCACGGCGGCCCAGGCCTATCGCGCCTATCTGGGCCTCGATATCTCCCGTCTGGAGGGCCTGCAGCCGATCCCCGATGAACCCTTCGACTATGATGCCAAGGGGGTGGCGTCCGAGGAGTGCGCAGTATGTCACTCGACCTTGGACCCTCTGACGTACCCCTTCACTCGCTACGAGGGACTGGGCGGCGGATCCGGACCGGGCCGAGGTCCGGCCCAGTATCGCTCGAATCGTCTCGACTTCTTCGAAGCGGTGGACGGACCGTTCGTCTCTCGAACCCCGGAGGCGGGCGCCGTCCTGGGGGTTCCCGTATCGAACCTCGTGGAGTGGGCCCGGGTGGCCGCGCAGTCGGAAGCGTTCGCGGAGGCCGTGGTTCGAGACTATTGGCAGCTGCTCATGGGTGAGTCTCCGCGTCCCTCGGAGCGCGGTGAGTTCATCGCTCTCTCCCGGTCCCTCATGGCGGGCGGATACTCCGTCGAGGGCATGCTGCGGGAGTTGATCTTTACGGAGGCTTATAGTGTTCCCTGAACGTCGAACCGCTCTCGTTCTCTCTCTCGCCCTCATTTCTTGTGCCGAGGAGGGGGCGGAGGCTCCTCCGGTGCCCTCCGCGTCCCGGGTGGCCGCGTCCCTGCGGCCACGGGTGAGTTTCAAGGGGCCGGTACGGTGGGGCTCGGACCTCGCTCGAGCTCTCGCTCTGCCGGTCGACGAGCTCTGCTTCGAGCTCTCCCAATACGACTGCCTCGAGACCCACGCCATCGCGCTGGGTGGGGTGGAGCCCTACACCCTCGGCATCGACGCGCCTTTGCCGGTGCTCCCCGTCACCGCCGCCATTGCCGCAGATCGGGTGGCTCTCGAAGCCTGTCGGCAACGCGCCGACCTCGACTTGGGCGCCGTAGCGGAGCCGGTGCTCTTTACGGAGCTGAGGGCAGGCGCTCCGACGCGAGCCTCCCTCGAGGCGGTCTCCGCGCGCCTCTACCGCCGGGTTCTTTCTCGAGAGGGTCGACCGGAGGAGCTCTCGGAGCTGGCCGATTTCTACGAGGAGGTGGTCGCTGAGGCGACCCTCCATCCCGAGCGCGACTGGGCCGTGACCGCCTGCTTCGCTCTCGCGAGCTCCCTCGAATCCCTCTTCTACTGAACTGGAGAACACACATGCGAATCCATGATCTACGAGGCTCTCGGCGTAGCTTCCTCCGGGGGGCGACCGCCCTCGCGGGGGCGGGTCTGACGTCGGCCGTCCTCCGTCGTCGAACTCATGCCGACGAGGGGGCGCCGGATGACAACACCCGATTTCTCATCGTCTTGACGGCTAACGGAGGCGCTTCCATCATCGATAGTTTGCTGGCCATTCGGGCCTCCGAGTCTTCGCGTCCCGAAACCCTCAACGTATTTCCGGACGCCATGGTGCGGTCGGTGGAAGGGACTCCGTTTCGGGCCGTCGACGCCCAGTTCGGCGCGGTGGGGCAGATACCGGCCCCTTTCAGCTCTGAGCAGTCCTCATTCGTGGCCAAGCACGCCGATCATCTCACGGTGGCGACGTGGCGTCGGACGAGCGTGAACCACTTCATCGGGCAGCGTCGCGCCGTCACGGGCAACGAAGCGTGGAACGGTCGCACCCTCCAGGAGGCGGTCGCGGCCGCCCACGGCGGGGCCTTCGCGCTGCCCAACGTTCATCTCACCTCGGGGTCCGGGTTTACGGAGCGCGGTACCGACGCTTCCCTGCCGGTCCGGGACTTTGGCGAGCCGATCGCCGACCCGGCCCTTTGGCCGCTCGCCCTCGACGGCTTGCGAGGGCTCGACACCGGAGTTTCTCGCTCTTTGTTGGCCCGCGCTCGTCGTCTTCGAGACCAGAAGATCGATGCCCGCTCCGACTTCGCGGTGACGATGGCTCAGGCTCCGCGGCTTCGTCACTGGCGGCATATCCGGGGCGAGCCACAGGAGACCCTCGAGGCGAACGATCTCATCACTAAGCTCCTCTTGTTTCCGGAAGGAGAGAGCTATCCCCTCGCATCCCACGGCCTGAGCTCCGGAGCCTCCGCGGAAGCCGCCCGCCGCGCCTTCCCGAACTATGCCCAGGACCCCGTCGAGGCCCAGGCCGCCCTCGCTTTCCTGCTCTTGCGCTACCGGGTGGCGGTGACGGTGACCTTGGGGCCGAGTTTCGATGTCGTCGTGGACGGAGAGGAGGTCGACCCCGAAGGAGGCGCGCTCCCCCCGGGGGCTCTCCTCAATCCCCCCATCGCCTTCGATTTCTCCCATCAGTCGCACCGCTCCGTGCAGGCTTTCATGTGGAGGCGGGTGTTCGACATCGCGGATCGACTGATCGGCCTGCTCCAGTCCGAACCCTACGGTGAAGGGGGCGAGAGCCTATGGGATCGAAGCATGATCTATCTCGCCACCGACTTCGGGCGCACCAAGCAGCGACCGTCGGGAGCCGAGGAGTTCTCTTCCGGGCATGACCTCAACAACGGCATCGTCGTCCTGTCGCCCCTCACTCCAGGCCGGACCCTCTTGGGGGGCGTGGACCCCGAGACCGGACTCACCTTCGGCTTCGACCCGACCACCGGTGAGCCTCAGCCCGGCCGCTCGATGGCGGAGGCCGAGATCTATGCTGGCCTTCTTCAGGCTCTGAGCGTCGACACCAGCGGATCAGGGCTCGCCGACGTTCGGGCGCTGCGTCGACGGGCGTGAAAGGAGAACCGATGAATCCCATCCCAACCTCGAAGCCAAGGCCCGGTTCCTGGCGTCGACTTCTCTTCGCCACCGTCGTCCTCGGGACATGGCACTGTGATGCGAGCGCGGACCCCGAAGGACGGGACGGAGGAGGGCCGCCTCCGGGAGACCTATCCTTCGACCTCGGGAGCCCCGGCCAGGATCTCGGGGGTCCCGGCCCGGACCTTTCCGCCTCCGACTTGGGAGCGGGGAAGACCCTCGGGGCCGGATGCAGCGACGGGTCGGAGTGCGCCTCGACGTTCTGTGCCGAGTCACCTTTCGGGGGCATCTGCGGTGAATGCCTCGACGACACGCATTGTCCTTGGGGCTGCCGTCCGCCAGCGCTACTGGGTCTGGGCGACGCGGCGCCGAGTGTCTGTGACGATGGCGCTCCCGGGGCTCGATGTCAGACGGAGATGGCTTGCCAAGTGGGACTCTACTGCGGCCGCAACCCCTTTACGGTGCCCCTGGGATCCGACGATAGCCTGACCTGCGCCGCATGTCGCACCGACCGCGACTGCGGCGAGGGCGACGAGGTCTGCGCCATCGCGGCGGCGGCGCCTGGGGACCGACTGACCTTCGCGTGTGTCTCGCCGGGGGTCGTGGCCACGGGAGAGCTCTGCGATCTCGAGGGTTCGGGAGACGCCGCCTGCGCGGGGTGGTGCGTGGCGGCGCAGGTCTCGGGCCCCATCGAGATCGTCCTCGGGGTGTGCTCCGACTGCCGCACCGACGCGGACTGCCCGGGGTCGCAGAGCTGTCGAGCGCCCGTCTTCGATATTATGGGGGGCATGATGGCGACCGGAGGACGCTGCGAATGACCGCGCCCGCTCCCGTGCGCGTCGCTTTGGTCGATGACCAGGAGCCGTTTCGAGAGGGGCTGGCTACGGTCCTGGAGGCCGAGGGCTTCTTGGTGGTCGGCGAGGCGAGCGACGGACACGAGGCGCAGTGGGTGGTGAGCTCGACTCGACCCGACGTCGTCCTCATGGATCTCCGGATGCCGAACCTGGACGGGGTCGAGGCCATCCGTCGCCTCGTCACGGGCGGGTGGGCCGGACCCATCATCGCTCTCACGACCTTCGACGAGGACGAGCTGGTCTTCGATGCGCTGCGCGCGGGGGCTGTGGGCTATCTGCTCAAAGGGCTGTCCGGGCCTGAGCTCGCCGCGGCGCTCCGCGCCACCGCCTCCGGATCGAGCATCATCGCTCCGGAGGTGGGAAGAAAGGTCCTATCCGAGTTCGTACGTTTGGCTCGCCTGGCCCCGCAGCAGGACACCCGGGGGGTGGGGCTCTCCGAGCGTGAGCTGGAGATCCTTCGGGAGCTGAGCCGGGGTGCGTCGAACAAGCAGATCGGACACCGGCTCGGCGTGACCGAAGGGACCGTCAAGAATCACGTGAGTCGGGTCCTCGAGAAGCTGGGCGCAGGGTCTCGCACGGAAGCCGCCCTGTGGGCCCGGGAACACGGACTCGCTTGATGGGTTTCCTGCCCCGAGCCGGCAGAGAAGCCGATGCTCTCTATCGGCACGTGCGCAGCCCCACCGCGACGTTGCTCGGGGCCGCGCTCCTCCTACACGGAGGGATGGCTCTGGACCGTCCGGGCGGGCCCGAGATCTTCGTCTTCTATCTGGCGTGGAGCCTAGGCTTCCTCCTCGGAGTGCCGGCCGCGCTGCGATCGAGCCGCGCCTGGGTTCTGGAGCCGACCCTGGCCGCGCTCGCCCTCTCCGCCCCGGTGGGGGCCTGGTGGGCCTACGCCCCCGCGCAAGCCCTCCCTTGTATGGTGAGCACCGTCGTGGCCTTCACCGCCGTGGCGGTTCTGGTCCCGACGGGGCGGGCCCTAGGGGTCCTGATTCTCTGCTCGAGCTTCGGCTACGGCTTTCTATCTCTGAAGGAGAGGCTGGGAGCGCCGGCGGGGATAGGAAACCGGTACGTGATGCCGCTGCTCGGCGCGCTCCTCTTTGGAGTGGGCTTGCGCCGAAGCCTCCTCGCGAAGCTCGAGGCCGAGGATCTCGCCGAGGAGATGATGCATCTCAATACCCAGCTCGAAGCGGCCCTGGCCGCCTCGGACGCGCTGGCCGTGACCCGAGAACGCACGCGGCTCGCGCGCGAGCTCCACGACAGCCTCGGGCACTGCCTCACCAACGGCGCCATGCAGCTCGAGGCGGCGCGCCGCCTCACCGGCGAGGTCTCCCCCCGGGCCGAGCGCGCGCTCGATGCGGCTCAAGTGGCCATGCGGTCCGGGCTCCAGGACCTGAGATCCTGCGTGAGTGTGCTTCGCGAGGACGGCGATCGTCCCCTCTCGCGCATGCTCCGGAGCCTCGTGGAGGGGGCGCGCCGACCGGACTTCGACGTGAGTCTGGAGATAAGAGGCGCGGAACGCCCGGTGGAGACGGCGCGCGAGCTGGCTTGCTTTCGCGCGCTCCAGGAGGGTCTGACCAACGCGGCCAAGCATTCGGGGGCGACTCGGGTCCAGGCGGTGCTCGAATACACGACCGAGTCCATCCAGCTCCGTGTGCGGGACAACGGACGCGGGGCGCGAGAGCTCGGGTCAGGACATGGGTTGGTGGGACTCGAGGAGAGGGCCACGGAGCTCGGAGGCGAGTTCGGGCACCGTACCGCGCCGGGGGATGGGTTCGCCCTCGAGCTCTCCCTCCCGGCCCAGCTATAGATCTGAGAGACGCAGCGGATCCGCGGCCTCGGCCCGATCCAGGAGAACTCCCGGGGCGAGGTCGAGGGTGTCCAAAGCCAAAGGGTATTGGTACAGCCCCGAACCCTCCAGGTCCGAGATCAGGCTCTCTCCATCGGGGGTGAAGGCACAGGCCACCCCCGTGTCCTCGATGCGCAATCTTTCCTGCCGCGAGGACACGTCCCACACCACGAGTTGGGTGTCGTCGCCCACGCATAGGAGCCCGCCGTCCCCGGAGAAGCGCACCGTCCCCAGGGGGCCGAGGTGAGGGGCCTGCAGGATGAACGTCTCTGCGGGATCGCTCAGTCGGTACATCCAGGTCCGGCCCTCGGTGCCCGCCACGGCAAGCCACCCTCTCTCACTCACGTCCACGGCGGTGATCACGAACGGTTTCATCTCGGAGGGGAGGCGCTCGCGCCCTCGGGGTTCGGGGCGGAGGATCTCGACCCCGTCCGGCCCGGCGACGATCAACGGGACCCCGCTCGGACCGAAGGCGAGCTGATCTGCCGAGCTGAGGGCGAAGGGCTGAGGGTCGACCATCCGAAGCGCCTCCACGTCGAGCCGAAAGACCTGCCTCTCCCGACCGTTCACGACCCAGGCGAGGATGCGTCCGCTCGGATGGAACCTGATGTCGCGATAGTTGTAGTTTGCCCGCTCGAGGGGCAGCTCGATGCGAAAGCGCGCGGTGGGGGTCGGGTTCAAGTCGAGGATCTCAACCTCGTGGCGGCCGGACAGAACGGCGAGTGCGCCGCTGTCGGGGGAGAAGGCGACGTCCGGGGGCACCTCCCCCGAGCTCTCCCGCCTCCACACGCGCGCTCCCTCCCGCAGGTCATGGACCTCGACCCACGCGCGGACGTCGCCCCCGGCCGTGGCCAGCCAGCGTCCATCCGCGGAGACCTGCACACTCTGCCGGTCCGAGGCGGGCGGAGCGATCTCGCGGAGCGGCGGCTTCTCCACCCGCCAGACGTCGGTGTAGCCATCCCCCTGGGTCAGGAGTCGCGCCCCGGATGGGGCGAAGTAGCAGCTTCCTTTTCCAGGCACTCTCTCGAGGGTCCGGCCCGTCTCGGGGTCGAGGAGCTGCGTGTCCTCGGAGACCACGGCGAGCGTCGTGCCCTCGGCGTCGGCGCAGGGCCGCGTGTACCCGCGGAGGTCGGAACGTGACCACCGGAGCTCGAAGTCCTCAGCCCCGAAGGCGCGGACGCGCTCGAAGCTCCCCAGGACGAGCTGCCGTCGAGTCATGACCGGGGTGGAAGGGTCGCTGACCTCGAGGGTCACCCGTTTGGACGGGCGGAGGGTGTCGAGCCGAGTGATCTGAAAGAAGGAGGACGCGACGTAGGCGATCTCTCGGTCCTCCGGAGACAGGGCGAAGTGGCTCCCGGAGCCGCTGCGCCACGGCGGTGAGACGCCGAGGACCTCGCCGTCCCCGATGCGCAGGCGCTCATACCGGGCCCGCCGGTCGCTGGGTCGCGTAGAGAGCAGCGCCTCCTCGTCCTCGAGGAGGAAGAGACTTCCCGGGTGGGACCCCGCGACCGGCTCGACGCGGGCCGGCCGGCCCTCTCGGAGAACGAAGCTCGAGTTGACGCCATGGACGAGAAGCGCTCCGGAGCGGACCTGGACGGCATCGAAGGACGGACGAGAGCTCACCTTCGGGACCCGGTGGGTTCGGATCGCGCGACATCCCTCCGTAGACCATACGGTCGCGGTGGTGGTGCCGGATACATAAGAGATGAGCTCGCTCCCGTCTTCGTTCCAGGGCTGGGCGTGAGGCGTCGGATATCGACACTCGTGCCGAAGGCGGCGCCGGATCTGAGCGCGATGAAGGACCGACTTCGCGCGAACCGGAAGGTCGGAGGCCTTCCGAGCCCTCGGGTGGAGGGTGAGCGCGGACGCTGCGTAGATCGCGGCTCGACCGTGACGGAGCTCTTCGTTCAGGCGCTCCCCTCGTTCGAGATAGGCGCGGGCCAAAAAGCCTCGAGCGTCTTCCTCGCGGGCTTCGGCCGCGCCTCGTGCCGTCTCGGCTTCCTCCTGGGCGCGCTCCGCGGCGGCTCGGGCCACGCCTTCGCGCTGGTAGGCGAAGCTCACCGCGATACTTCCCGCGACCAAGCTCAGCAAAAGCAGGCCTGCGGCGATGGACGCGGCGCGGTTTCGCTGGAAGAAGCGACGGAGAAGCTCGGCGGAGCCATAGGCGTAGGAGCCCACCTGCTTTCCGGCGAGATAGGCTTCGACGTCGTGCGCCATCTCGGCAGCGCTCGGGTACCGGTCTTTTGGGGCATAGGCCAGGGCTCGGTCGGCAATCGCGGCGAGGTCCGGGGGGACTTCGGGAGCGCGAGATCGCACCTTGGGGGGTGAGCCTCTTCGCACCTGTTCGATCACCTCGGAGGGGCCACGTCCTCGGTAGGGCGCCTCTCCCGTGAGGAGCTCGAAGAGCATGGCCCCGAGGCTCCAAACGTCCGATCGCTCGTCGATGGCTTCGAGATCGCCCTTGGCCTGCTCCGGGCTCATGTATTGCGGGGTGCCGATTGCGCTCCCGGGGAGGGCGTCGCCGTCGTCTTCGCCCTTGGTCTTGGCAAGACCCCAGTCCACCAGCAGCGTCTCACCGAAAGCGCCAAGGAGGACGTTCGCGGGTTTGACGTCCCGATGGAGCACGCTGCGGCTGTGGGCGTAGGCGAGAGCCTGGCTCACCGCCAAAAAGGCGCTCAGAAGCTTCAGCCGGTCCGCCAGCGTAGTTGCGCCGGAGAGTGCGTCCTCCAGGGTCTGCCCCCGAACCCGCTTCATCGTGTAATACAGTCGGCCGTCCCGGCGACGACCGAGTTCGTGGACCGGGACGATACCGGGGTGCTCGAGTTGACCGGTGATGCGAGCCTCTCGGGTGAAAGTCTCGTTGTCGTCGAGGCGGCGGTCGGGAGCGAGGAGCTCCTTCATCGCGACTTCCCGAGCCAGATGGCGATCCCATCGCACGTAGACCCGGCCCAGCCCGCCGCGGCCGAGCTCGATGTCGGTCCCGTCCAGCGGGACGTATCGACCGGCCGCCTCGGGAGTGACTTCGAGGCTCTCCACGCGGGGGCGTCGTCTGCGCCAGGTGTCTGCGAGTCCGAGCCGACGGAGGGTCTGCTCGACGGGAGCGCCCGCGACCTCGAGCACCGCCTCGACGGTCTCGGCGGCGCCCGCGGAGCGGTCGATACCCAACTCGGCCAGGGCCGAGGCGCCGTCGGGGCCATGAGCCTCGGCCGCCTCATCGACCATCTGCCAAAGGACGACGCACTGGCCGTTTCGGAGGTTGGCTTGCCGAGCGAGATGCTCAGCGAGGGAGACGCGCGGGGAACTCGACCATGCTTCCACGGCCTGGGCCAGATGCTCAGGGCGGACATGACCGAGCTGCAGGGCGAACACGGCGAAGAGGAGGTCCCGGTCTCGGGATTTCGACGGCCCCACGGGTCCACGCTGGACCGAGCCGCGACCTGAAGCAAGGCGTCGCCCCCTCTGTCCCGGAGCCGAATGGACAAGCATCCCTACACCGGGGGCTCCCGCGAGCTGTCCCAGATCCGGGAGGGCGCGCTCAAGGGCGAGCCTCCGCGGGCCACCCGCTGCGGACTCCAGCAACCCCTCATGCTCTGCGCTCCGGTTCTAGAGCTTCTTCCAAAACAGGACCATGCCGTCCCCTTCCTCGAAGTAGTCCGGGATGCACGCGACCTCGTCGAAGCCCAGGCGGGCATAAAATCGGCGGGTTCCAGAATACTTGTCGGTCGACGAAGTCTCGACGAGAAGGAGGCGCTGACGCTCGCCCCGTAGGGCCTCTTCGCAGTGCTCCAAGAGTCGTCTCCCGATACCCGCCCCCTGGAGCTTGGGGTGGACCACGATCATGGTGAGATACCAAACCCGGTCGGTGGCCTCCCTCGGCTCGAAGAAGGCGACCCCCACGACCCCCTCTTCGCCCTCCGCCACAACCCACCGACTGGAGCTTTCGGCCTGGGCGAGCCAGCGTTGCGCGGACTCCTCCAGGAACCCCTTTTCGTCGTCCGTGAACATCCCTGCGGCGACGGCAAGGTCTGCCATGATCGAAACATCCTTGGCGCGCAGAGGACGAAGGGAAAGCTGAAGGTGTGGGCGATCGCTCATCGCCGCGAAGGTGAGGGGAGGGCCAAAGGCTGACAATGCCTCCGTCGGCGATTATTACGACGTAATGAAGGC
>JBCBRU010000135.1:0-16564 GCA_039819565.1 Myxococcota bacterium
AGGCAGTTTTCGCCCCTGGCGTTCACGTGAGAAGGGCGCATATTGGCCATATGCAACCGACGAGAGGCGAAGCCGGCGGGGGCGCCAGGGGCGAAAAGCGCCCGCGAATTATGTAAGGAATCATCCTGACAGGGGACTAGCACATGCCCAACGCTTCGCTCGATGCATGATGGGTATGTTGCGGCAGCTGCGGAACTCAAGCGGCTGAGCTTCTTCCTTTCGAGGGATCTGCCTTCCTCCCCGAAGGGACAGCATCTCAGATCACCGACGCCGGATGCACCTACGAGTAGGCATCGAGAGGCCGGGGGGTCCGGGCGAAGTGAATCGCGGGGCGTCCGGGGCCTTCCGCGTCGGGAGTGACCCCCACCAGGGCGTATCCCATCCGCGTCCAGAACTGCACGGCATGCGGTCGATGGACCTCCATGTTCATGAGCGCCTTCAGGGGGTCGGCGTAAAGGTCCTGGTCGAAGAGGGACGTGGCTCCGACTTCATCCGAAGTGCTCAGCACCACGACCGTCGCTCCGAGCTCCACCAAGCGCGCCTCGACGTCGCGCACGAGGCGTGATCCCACCCGCTTTCCATGATGCTCTCGAGCGACGAGGAGCGGGTGGATCTCCCAAACCCCAGCGTAGAGATTCACGCACGATATCCACCCCTGAGGCTCGCGGCTTGGAAGAACCGCAACCCGCGTAAAGCGGCCGTCGGTGGTGCTGCAGGCACCCTCCACCTCTTCTCGCGCCGCGCGCTCGGTGGGCAGCCAGTTCGGGGCGTGCATCGCCGCGCTGGCCAGCGAGAGAGCCACCAGGGCGGACACGCAGTCTTCATCGGACGGGTCGAGGTCGATGATGGAGCTGGACGCGGACATCTCTGCTCGCAGTCTACTCTGACCTCCCCAGGTTTAGGCGCCCGTTCGCGCCGATCGACGAAACTCCGCTTAGTCTCGACCCCCTCTTGAAGTCCCGGTGGCCGCGCGGTCTCCGAGTCACCCGGATGCAGGGAGAACTCGGGGGGGATGGAGTCCGTTGATCTGGTTGGCTGGGGCCTGTTTCAGCTATCTCTCTCGGTGAAAGTCTCGAGTTCGGCCTTCAGGGCCCGGAGGGAGGCCACGTTGGCGGCCTTGAGGGCGTCGAAGGTCGGCGCCTCCCCGCTGAGATCCCCGAGCTCGCTCATCACCACGTGCACGACGTCATGGCCCGCGACGGACTTCATCTCGGTCAGCCAGCGCTCGACGTGGGGGAGGCTCGATACATCGTAGAGAGCCGTGAACTCGGGCTGCAGCTGGCCGATCTCTGCATAGGCGGCGAGGTCCGCAATGGTTGCCTCTTCGCCGGCCAAGAACCGCGAGCCGGCCAGCCATCCTTCGTTGAGGACTTTGAGTCCTCGCGTCAGGGAACGCTCGGCTTCGGCCAGAACATCGTCGCTGAAGTGGAGGTCCTTTCGAACCTGGCGCGCCACCAAGGTGGAGGCCGGGCGGACGGCGCGGTGGTGGTAGTGCAGATACCAGTCGACCTTGGCCCGCTGGTGGAGATCCTCGGGGTACATATCGGTCCAACCGTGTCTCTGACATAGATAGGCCATGATCGCGTTGGCCTCGGCCAGGACGAAGCCGGTCTCCGGCTCCCGCAGCACCGGCACCGTGCCGGCGGGATTGAGCGCGAGATAGGCAGGGTTGCGGCTACCGCGCTCGCCCTTGGCCCCCGGGTTCGTCAGCTCCAGCTGAAAAGGCCGTCGCTTGTGGACGAGCAACCAGAGCACGGCTCGGACCGGCTGGGAGAAAGGCACTCCGTGAATGATCAAATCGTGTGTGGGCACCGCGGTTCGATATCAACGATCCAGGACCCGGCGGTACCGGCGGGGCCGATCTTGGGCGACCCGAACGGCCGAGCCCGCCTCAGTTGTTCCATAGACCTGACGAATGTCAGCAGAAAAGACTTTATTGTACGAGATGATGAAACAATGCCAAGGAGAGAGGTCCTCATCTTGTGGTTCGAGGGGCGCAGACAGCAGGCAGAGAGCTCCCGGGTCAGCTAATAACCCGCTTGCGGGCCGCGCTCACGATCTGAGTCCGCAGGTTTCCTTGCTTCGCGATCCGGCGGGCAATTTCGAGGGGGATTTTGGGCACCAGTTTGAGAGCGATGGGGATGGGAGTTCGGGGGTCATAGACGAGGGCCTCCATGACTTGAAGGTTGCCCGCCAGCTTGGGTTGCTTGGCGATCTGCTCGATGAGGCGCTTGGGCACGAGCTTGCTTCGAAACCAACCCACTACCTCCTGGGCGGTCAAGCCGGGGTTGGTGAGCAAGTAGGGATGCAAGGTCTGATCGGAGTCCCGGAGGATCCGGCGGCGAACGTCGACGGGCCCCAGACGGGCCATCTTGATCTTGTCGGCTTTGCTCAGAGGCTCGTCTCCGCCTCGGCCCGGACCGGAGGCGGCATCCCCAAAGTTGAGATTGAGCAGCGCTTGCTTCGCCGTGTCTTCGAGCATGAGCGCCGCCTGCCCCGAGGCGTGCTGCACCACTTGTCCCTCGATACGAGCGCGCTCGGTACCCTCGAGCTTGAGCACCACCGTGACCGTTTCGAAGAGGGGAAGGGGCTCGGGCGCGGGCACCATCACGCCTCCGTGCGCGATCACGCCCTGGCGTGCCTCGCTCCAGGTCGCGGCATCGAGGGGCCATTCGAGGACCGTCATCGTTTCCGAACGCTACTGGATCCCGTGAGCAAAAGTGAGGCGCTCTACCTCCCACCTTTGCACCCAGGGCGTCGAAGCCGCCCACCCCCCAGGTCCGCGATACGGCGCCTCCAGAAGAGACTCCTCGCCGACGTCTGATGCCGTTCGTGCCAGTACATCATGATCTTGCGGGGAGGCTGCGGCCACGGAGGCTCGATGAGAGAAAGATCGTGGCCGTAGGTCTCCGCGAGGACGCTCGGAAGGGTCGCGATCATCGGAGTGCCCACGATGAGTGTGAGGGCGGTGTCGAAGTCGCCCACCTGGAGGGCGACCCGCCGCGTCCGCCCCAGCTCGGCGAGCTTCCGGTCGAGGCGGAACCCGGCCTCAGCGCCAAAAACCACCCTCGCCTGGGGACGTGCGCAAAACGCATCGAGGTCGCCGGCGGCCAGCGGGTACTGCGGATCGAAATATACGGCGTCCTCGAACTTGAGGGCCAGACGGGCCATGATTCCCGCGTTGAGGTCGGTACTCGCGGGGGCGAGGGCCAGATCCAGCGAGCCTTGCTGGAGGTGCTCAAAGATCTCGAAGTTGGACCCCCGCGACTGGATCTCGAAGTTAAGATGCGGCGCCTCGGCCATAGCGAGGCGCAGCAGCGGCGCCATGATGAGGTCCCGCACCACCGCGTTGGTGGAAATTCTGAGCGTTCCTCGGTCCGAGCTCGGATCGTAGACGTCGGGCTCGCAGAGCGCTTCGAGCTGCCGGAGCGCCTCGCGGGCCGCGGGGACCAAAGCCGTGGCCCGCTCCGTGGGCTCGACCCCCTGGCCGGCACGCACGAAGAGGGGATCATCAAGGCGCCGGCGCAAGGCCTCTAGCCAGTAGCTGACCGTGGACTGGTTCATGTCGAGGACCTTGGCTGCAGCGGTCAGGGAGCCCACCTCGTGAATGGTGAGCAGAATGCGCAGCTGCCGGCCGTCGATATCCAGGTAGTCCGAGGCTTCGCCGGGCCCCTTCATGGTCATGGCTATCAGATTCTTCGATAGGGGACTTCGAGTCTATCGGGTTTCTCGAACGGAACCGCGAGGGCATGTTCCGAGCGCATGAAGCTCTACGGACATCCCCTGTCAGGCCACGCTCACCGTCCCCGCGCGCTTCTCCGCATTCTCGGGGTGCCCTTCGAGGAGGTCGTGGTGGACCTCAAAAGCGGCGAGCACAAGCGTCCCGCCTTCCTAGCTCTCAACCCGCTCGGCCAGGTGCCGGTGCTCGAACACGACGGGCGGGTGCTCCGAGACTCCACCGCCATCCTCGTGTACCTTGCCCGGACCTTCGACGAGAGCGGCGAATGGCTCCCGGAGGAGCCGGCCGCATCGGCGGCGATCCAGCAGTGGCTATCGGCTGCAGTGCTGGAGATCCGGGAGGGCCCCTTCGCGCTCCGACTTCACAGACTGTTCGGGGCCGAGCTGGACTACGGAAAGGCGTGGCGCCGAACCGAGAGCCTCTTCAACACCCTCTTCGAGCCCCACCTCGAGAGTTCGCGCTGGCTCGTGGGGGATCGACCGACGGTCGCTGACCTCGCTTGCTATGGGTACATCGCGCGGGCCCACGAGGGCGACTTCAGCCTCGAAGCCTATCCCCATCTTCGAGCCTGGCTCGGACGCGTGGAGGCCATCGACAACTTCCCCGCCATGCCCAAGGCGGCGGATCTATGACCGCCCCGCCCGGCTGGGACCGGGAGACCTCGCCCTATCACTCTGGGGAGCAAGAGCTGCAGGCCCGCCTCAACCGCCGACAGCGTCAGGAGGACCTGGGGAGACGCCTTCATCGCCCCTATCTCTTGGAGCAGCACCGGTCGTTCTTCGCCCAACTCCCCTTCGTCGCGGCGGGGAGCGTGGACGATCACGGGTGGCCCTGGGCCTCGTTCCTGTTTGGAAACCCCGGCTTCGTCTCGAGCCCCGACGACCGCACCTTGGTCATCGAAAGTGAACCTGTGGTGGGAGACCCGCTCGCCTCGAATCTGGCCGAACGGAGGCCGTTAGGGCTCCTCGGCATCGAGCTCTCCACGCGCCGGCGGAATCGAGCCAACGGCGTGATCCGAGAGCACGGAGCCAGGCGCATTGTCGTCGAAGTGGTACAATCCTATGGAAACTGTCCGCAGTACATCCAAACCCGTGATCTGGCCCCCATCGGCCCCGGACCCGGCCTGGTTCGGAGTTTCCGCGTCATGGATGGAGCGCTGGTGGAGGTCATTCGGCGCGCCGATACCTTCTTCGTGGCTAGCTACAACGATCGCGAGGATATCCGAGATACCGGAGGCGTGGACCTGAGCCACCGCGGCGGTCGCCCTGGGTTCGTCAAGATCGAAGGTCGGACGCTGACCGTGCCGGATTTCCCCGGCAATAATGCTTTCAACACCCTGGGCAACTTTCTCGTCACCCCCCGAGCCGGCCTGCTCTTCGCCGACTTTGACAGCGGCGACCTCTGGCAGCTCACAGGAAGGGTGGAGCTTCAGTGGGAGCCCGAGTCTGCCGCCCGTGCTTTCGCGGGAGCGGAGCGGTCCTGGCGCTTCCACCTCGATCACGGCCGGCATCTCCCCGGCGCCAGTCCCCTGCGGGGGCCCCTCCTCGAGATGTCCCCCCGCACCTTAAAGACCGGCACCTGGTAGCTCCGCCGCGTCGCTAGCCGGGTTGGGTTGCGTTGGATCAGGCTCGGGCGATCAGGAGGCGGCCTCCCGTTCGATCGCGCTCAACATGGCGTGAATATCCTCGTCCCGAGTATACTTACCCATCGACGTGATCCGGAGGTGACGCCGCCCGTCCACGACCGCCGAGCTCAGATGAAACTCACCGGTCCGGAGGAGGCGATCCCGGATATGCTGCTGAAGGTCGTCGTCGTCCCCGTAGCGGAAGCAGAGGATGTTGCTCTCGGGAGCGTAGGGCACCTCGAAACCGGGTCGCGCGGCGATGATCTGGGCGAAGCGAGCCACCTCTTCGCTGCGGTCGTCGATGAACTCGCCCAGCGCGCGTTCCCCTTGAAAGGCCAAGGTCAGGAAGACCTTCACCCCGAGCCCCGCCTTCGTGCACTCCACGGCGCGCCGCATAGCGCTGTAGCTCTCGCCGTCGTCGTCCCAGGCGAGATAGCTCGCGTCCTGCTGAAAGGCGCGGGCGAAGTCGCCCGCCTCGCGAAGCAGCACCGCCGCGCACAGCGCCGGCACCTGCATCATTTTGTGGGTATCCCAGACGATGGAGTCAGCGAGCTCCAGGCCGTCGAGATACTTGCGGGCGCGGGGGGCGAGGAGTGACGAGGCCCCGTGGCAGGCGTCCGCGTGAAACCAGATATCGTGGGCCCGGCAGAACTCCCCAATAGGCCGAAGCGGATCGTAAAGCCCCGTCGCGGTGGAGCAGGCGTTGGCAATGAGAGCCATGGGACGGCGCCCGTCGGCCCGAACTTGGCGCAGCACCCCCTCCAGCGAAGAGGGTTCGATGATACCAAAGCGAGTGGTCGGAATGGCATAGATACCCCTCGCACCCACCCCAATCATCGAGACGGCACGAGCGCAGGAGTAGTGGGAGACGGCCGGAACCATGACTGCGAGGTCGGGGGGGGTCCCGTCCTGCCACGCGTCCGGGGCGGCCCGAGCCCGGGCGGCGAGGAGCGCGGTCAGGTTGCCGAGGGAGCCTCCGTGGGTGAGGACGCCCCCCGCGTGGCCAAGCTTCGCGCCGGTCGACGGCGGGGAGGCTCCCGGAAAAGGCTGCGGCGCCCAGCCGACTTTCTTCAGCATCCAGTTGACCACCGCGAACTCCAAGGTCGCCGCGGAAGGTCCCATCTCGTAGATACCCATGGGGTTGTTGGTCACCCCGTTGAGAAGCCCCGCCAGTCCGCCAGCGAGGTCCGGCGCCCCCACCTGGTGCGCGAGATACCTTGGATGGTGCAGCATGGCGCTGTGCTCGAGGTAGGAGGCGAGAAAGCTCCGGAAGCTCTCCCGGGTCATGCCTCCGCCATCCAGCCAACGCTCGATCTCGAGCGCGTCGTAGATCTCCCGCAGCGGGGCGAAGCCGCTGGCGGGCCCCTCTCCATCACTCATGCGCCCCACGTGGGCGGAGAGGGCCGACACCGTGTCGATCGCGGTCCCTTCGAAATCACGGAGCTCACGGGCAGCATCGGTCATGATGGCGGGAAGGTCCCATCATCGGCGGGCCCGAGCCACCCTCGGCCCCATCTTTGGATTCGGCGACAAGGTCCGGATCGCGGGGTCCCTGTCGCTTCCGGAATCCTCCAGCCATGGACACGCCCGTGAACGAACTCACCGAGACGGAGATGAGGGCCGCCCTCAGCGCCCGAGACCCGCGCTACGACGATCGATTCGTCTACGCGGTCATCACCACGGGCGTGTACTGCCGCCCCTCCTGCGGAGCCCGCCCCGCCCGGCCGGAAAACCTCCGCTTCTACTCCAACCCAGAGGCGGCACGGGCCGCGGGCTTCCGCGCCTGCCGCCGCTGCCGGCCGGACCAGCGAGCTCCGGAGGTGGAGCGGATGACGGAGCTGGCGCGCTACATCGAGTCCCACGCCGACGAAAAGCTCACCCTCGCCCACCTCGCGGAGCGCGCCCAACTGTCCGCGTCCCGGCTCCAGCGGGTCTTCAAGTCGGTGCTCGGCGTGAGCCCCAAGGCTTACCAGGACGGGCTCCGCCGCGAGGAGCTCAAGCAAGCTCTCCGGGAGGGAGAAAGGGTGACGGACGCGATTCTCGAGGCGGGCTACGGATCTCCGAGCCGAGTCCACGGAGCCGCGTCCCGGAACATCGGCATGACCCCGTCCGCCTATCGAGCGCAAGGGGCGGGCGAGACCGTCACTTGGGCCTGCCGGGACACCGTCCTCGGCCCTCTCATGATGGCCGCGACCGACCGAGGGGTGTGCTTCGTACAGTTTGGGGAGAGCGAGGAGGAGCTCCTCGAGCAGCTGCGCTCCGAGTTCGCCCGGGCCGAGATCGAACCCTCCACGGCGGGGGCGGAGCTCGACGCGTGGATAGATGCTCTGGACCAACATCTGCGTGAAACGGGCCCTCGCCCGGAGCTCCCGCTCGACCTCCGCGGCACCGCCTTTCAAGTCCTGGTGTGGCGATTTTTGCTCGGGCTCGACGAGGGCACGGTGGTCAGCTACGCGGAGGTCGCGCGCGGGGTCGGCAAGCCTCGCGCGGTGAGAGCCGCGGCCTCCGCGTGCGGCGCAAATCGAGTTGCAGTCCTGGTGCCCTGTCACCGCGTCCTCCGCTCGGATGGAGGCCTGGGCGGCTACCGATGGGGCCTGGACCGCAAGCGCGCGCTCATCGATGCGGAGCGGCGGAGGGGATGAACCCGCTGGACCTCGACCCCGAAGCCCTGGCGGAGGCCCTCGATCGGGAGGGCTACGCGGTCACCCCGCCCGTCTTGCTCCCCTCCGCGGCGGCGCGAATGCAGTCGATGTTCGAAGACGACAGCCTCTTTCGCAACACCGTGGACATGGCCCGGGTCCAGTTCGGCCGAGGGCGCTACCGCTACTTCGACCGACCGCTCCCGGACCACGTTGGGCAGCTCCGGCGCGAGCTCTACGCCGCCCTCGCCCCCATTGCCAACGTATGGAGGCAGCGCCTGGGCGAGACCGGAGAAGACTGGCCGCCCGAGCTCGAGGGTCTCACGGCCCGATGCCGAGACGCCGGGCAAACTCGGCCCACGCCGCTCCTCCTTCGCTACCGCCCGGGAGACTTCAACTGTCTGCATCGAGACCTCTACGGCGAGGTCCACTTCCCCCTTCAGGCCATAGTGATGCTCAGCGATCCGGATCGAGACTTCGAGGGGGGAGAGCTGGTCCTGGTGGAGCAGCGCCCGAGGCTTCAGTCCCGACCTGCGGTGGTCCAAATCCCACGCGGCGCGGCGGCCATCATTCCCGTCAGCGAACGCCCTCGTCCCAGCGCCCGGGGCTGGTCGCGCAGCTTCATGCGGCACGGGGTCAGCGCGATCCGCAGCGGCGAGCGCTACACCCTCGGGATCATTTTCCACGACGCGGCTTAGCGCCCTACCTCGAGGCTGCGCTGGGCTCGGTCCTCGGCCCGGTCAGGAGACGCTGAGAATGCGGCGCGCCCCCCGGTAAGCTCGACGATAGTAGGGGTTGTCGAGCTCGGAGCGGATCACGCCCTTGGAGTAGCTCGCGTGGGCAAAGCGTCCTGCGCCGAGATACACCCCCACGTGGTTCACTCGCCCCCGATCCTCGGTGTCGAAGAAAACGAGATCGCCGGGCCGCAGCGAGGACCTTCGAACGGAGCTTCCGCATAAATACTGATCGCGGCTGACTCGAGGGAGGCGCACACCGAAGCTCTGATCAAACAGCCCCTGGGTGAAGCCCGAGCAGTCGGTTCCCACGCCGGGCGTCTCTCCTCCCCAGCGATAGGGCGTGCCCATCCACACCTGAAGGCCTGCCTCCAATCGCCGACGAGCTTCGGCGTGGCTCTTCGGAGGGGCTCCGCGACGGCGGCCCTCTCGGCTCGAGGCTGAGGAGCGGTCCTGGTCCTTCCTAGACGGCGAGGGATCTCGGCCCTGGCGGGGTCGATCTTCCCGCTCTGGCGGCGGAGTCGAGCGACGCTCACCGCCGCCCCCAGACGGTCGCGAGGGCCGGTCACGGCGATCTCCATTGTCTCCGCCCGGAGGCGGAGGGTCGCGGCGACCTCGGTCGGAGCGGCCACGGTCTTCCCCGCGGTCACCGTTATCCCCCCGCCGAGGGCGGGGAGGCGGAGGAGGAGGACCGGGTGGAGGGGGAGGGGGCGTCTCCCGTCGCTCGCGCGCCTCGTCCCGGCGCCTCCGCAGCCACCTCCGCACCGGCCCCTCATCCGGCTCATCTCGGGCCGGGGCCTCGTCTTTGGGCAGCGGTCGCAGAAGCTCACGATCCTCTTTGGTCGGGCGGAGGCGGAAGTCCTTCAGCGCGATGCGGAGGCGTTCGAGGGGAGAGCGGTCGGGGTTGAGGATCTCGGGACCGGCCACTCCGGTGAAGCTCGCTCGTAGATCGGCGTTGAGGGACTGAAGGTTTCGGCGCAGCTCCGCGCGGCGGGCGCCCCGGGCCCGACGTCGCTCTCGGTGAAGCCGCACCAGCAGTCGCAGCCGATCGATGAGCAGGGGCCGCATCTTTCGGCGGGTGGCCGCGAGCGCCGCTTCGGTCTCGGGCACCAGGGCCTCCGGAATTCGGCCCTCTGCGAGGGCCTCCTCCCACCACTCCACCAGATCCGGCGCGATCTCCTCGACATAGTAATCGGGAAAGTTGAGCGCGAGATCGATCGGACGCCCCTTAGGCGGGCGTCCCTCGAGCACCAGCACCTGGTAATGAATCGCAATCGGAGGGGGCACCTGATTCATAGCCGACCGCCATCCCTCCCAGGCGCTGTCGACGGCTACCCGCGGGTCGCTGTCCATAAAGATAGCGGCGGACAGGATAGCCTTCGCGACGCCGATCTCCGGCGAGGCTTCCGTCTCTCGGTCAAGGGAAACGCCGCCGAAGCGTCGGCGCACCGCCCGAGCCCAGCTCAGCTGGGTGGCGGTGTCGAGGTCTTCGCGGCTGGCGATGTACTCGGCGAGGCTCTCCGCGCTTGCCCAGGCCCGCTTCGGGCGGACGAGCAGCAGGGCCACCGGGAGACCTTCGAGCAAACGACGCCGCGACAGCCCCACTCCACCATCATCCCGCGAAGCCCTCCCTTCGAGCAAGTGATCCTGCGCACGTGCTCGACCCAGGAAGCTCTCCGGCTTCTCCGAAGCATCGCGACCTCATTGACCGTACGGTCGGCCAGTGCACTAGCTGTCGCGCGTGAGCGTTGCGGGCTGCCTCCGTGCCTGGATCTGGATCCCTACCCTGCTTTCCTTCTCGTGCGCCGCGGCTACGCCGCGGTCTCCGTACGGGCCCCGCCTCGAGCGGGTGGTGGTGCTCGATGGGCTGCGGAGCCCCTGGAGTCTCGCCTTCATCAACGAGGAGACGGTGCTCATCACGGAGAAGGAGGGCGAGCTGCTCAGGGTCGATCTCCGCTCCGGCGTCCGGCGCCCCGTCCGCGGCCTTCCGGAGGATCGGGCGCCCAGCGCCCTCGACAGCGTCCGGAGCGACAACTCCGGCCTTTTCGAGGTCCTCCTCGCCCCGGACTTTCCCCGTGACCCCTACGTGTACCTCTCGTACGCCGCGGCCCACGGCGAGGGCCGAACCACGAAGGTCGTGCGGGGAAAGCTCCTCGGGGAGAGCCTGGTTGAGGTGGAGACCCTCTTCGTCGCCAAACCCTACACCCAAGGTCAGTTTCATCACTTTGGGGGCGGGATGACCTTCGGCCCAGATGGCCATCTCTACTTCACAGTGGGTGAGCGCCTCTTTGACGAGCAAGACGAGCCCCCTCTCCCGATCGCCCAGGACCTCACGGACCGGCGGGGGAAGATCTATCGGCTCAAGGCCGACGGCACTATCCCCAACGACAACCCTGATTTCGGACCATCTGCTGTACCCGGCCTCTGGGCGGTGGGCATTCGCGCCGCGCAGGGCCTGACGGTCCGACCTGGCAAGGGAGAGATTTGGTTTTCCGAGCACGGGACCCGGCAGGGGGACGAGCTCAATCGACTCCTTCGGGGGGCGAACTACGGCTGGCCGGTGCGCACCACCGGAGGCTACCGCTCCCCGGACTATAAGCCCCCTTCCCTTTCCGACCGGACCTTCATACCCCCCCGCTGGGCTTGGCTTCAGACCGTCGCCCCCACTGGCCTCGCTTTCTACGACGGCGCGGAGTTTCCTTCCTGGCAGGGCGACCTTCTCGTGGGCGGGCTTTCGCGGGGGAGCCTCTGGCGGGTCAACTTCGAGGACGACGTCATCGTCGGCGTCGAAGAGCTCCTCGTTCACGATCGGATCCGCACCCGCAACGTGGCGGTCAGTCCCGCCGGCGCGGTCTACGTCCTCACGGACACGCTCTTTCGGGTGGCCGAGGGACGTCTCGAGTTTACGGGGCGCCCAAGCGGCCAGCTCCAGCGCATCGTCAACGCTCGCCCCCTCGATCGCTAGGGCGAACCCCGCGCCCCAGCCAGAGATAAAGTGCATATTGCCCTTGGTTCGTGGGGTAGGCCTCCAGGGGAGGAAAATGGGTGGAGGTCGGGGACTTGAATCGACCGGAGGGTCCATCTAGAACCCGTAGAGTCCGTGGGGGATTTTTTCTTCTACGAGGGGGAGACAATTTGATGAGCAATAAAAATCTGCTGGGCACCGCCATCGGTGCCGCTCTCGTGGGTGGCGTGTGCGGAGCCTGCACCTCGGCCATGCAGGCCGAACCACCTCCGCCGCCCAAGGCCGGCATCGAGGCTCTCGACACCAAGGCCATCATCGCCAATGACGATGGTGACGCGGAGTGGCCATCCTACGGCCTCAACTACGGCGAGACGCGCTTCAGCGAGCTCGCCGACATCAACACCGACAACGTCGGCAAGCTTGGTCTCGCCTGGTCCTACGACCTCGAGTCGATCCGCGGCGTAGAGGCCACCCCGCTCGTGGTCGACGGGGTCATGTACGTGACCGGCTCGTGGTCCATCGTCCACGCGGTCGACGCGGTCAGCGGCAAGAAGCTGTGGGTCTACGACCCGGGCGTGGACCGGGGCTGGGGCTACAAGGGCTGCTGCGACGTCGTGAACCGTGGCGTGGCCGTCTACAACGGCAAGGTCTTCGTCGGCGCCTACGACGGCTACCTCCACGCCATCGACGCCAAGAGCGGTGAGCGGGTTTGGAAGGTCGACACGATCTCCGAGGGTCGCGCCGACGGCCGCTCCTACACCATCACCGGGGCGCCCCGTGCCGTGAACGGCAAGGTCATCATCGGAAACGGCGGCGCGGAGTACGGCGTACGCGGCTACGTCACCGCCTACGACGTCAACACGGGCAAGCAGGCCTGGCGCTTCTTCACGGTGCCCAACCCCGGCGAGAAGCAGGAGAACGCAGCTCTCGAGATGGCCGCGAAGACCTGGGACCCGAAGGGCTCCTGGAAGGAAGTCGGCGGCGGCGGCACCGTTTGGGATGCCATGGCTTACGACCCCGAGCTCAACCTGTTCTATATCGGCGTCGGCAACGGCTCCCCGTGGAACGCGAAGATGCGCTCGCCCTCCGGCGGCGACAACCTCTTCCTCTCATCGATCGTGGCCCTCAACCCGGACACCGGTGAATACGTCTGGCACTACCAGGGCACGCCGGGCGACAACTGGGACTTCACCCACACTCAGCACATCATCGTCGACAAGGTGACCATCGACGGGAAGCCCCGCAAGGTGGTCATGCAGGCCCCGAAGAATGGCTTCTTCTACGTTCTCGATGCCGCCACCGGTGAGTTCATCTCGGCCAAGAACTTCGTCCCCACCTCGTGGGCCACGGGCTATGACGACAAGGGTCGTCCCATCGAGACGCCCGAGGCGCGCGACACCGGCGATGGTAAGGTCTTTGAGACCATCCCCTCTGCGTACGGCGCTCACAACTGGCACCCCATGAGCTACAACCCGCAGACGGGCCTGGTGTACCTCCCCGCTCAGCACGTGCCGCTCACCGTCACCGACGACGCGGAGTGGAAGCACAACGAGGCCCGCGCCGGCGCCGCCATGTCCGGGGTGGGCTGGAACTTTGGCTTCAACTTCAACGTCGAGCCTCCCAAGGCGGCGCCCATGGGCAAGCTCATTGCTTGGGATCCCGCCCAGCAAAAAGAGGTGTGGTCGGTGGCTCACCCGGCGCCGTGGAACGCCGGCACCCTCACCACCGCCGGAAACCTGGTCTTCCAGGGCACCGCGCATGGGACCTTCGCCGCCTATCACGCCAAGACCGGCGACAAGGTCTGGGAGACTCCCGTCACCTCGGGTGTCGTGGCCGCGCCCATGACCTTCGAGAAGGACGGCGTTCAGTACGTCAGCCTCGCCGTGGGCTGGGGCGGCGTGTTCGGCGAGACTATCCGCGCCGCTCCGAACGTCACCCCCGGTAAGCTCCTCACCTTCAAAGTCGGCGGAACCGCCAAGCTCCCGGACCTGGTGGCGGCGGGCGAGCTCAAGCTGATCGACGAAGGGATCGTGGCCTACAAGCCCGAGGACGTGCAGGCCGGAGCTGGCCTGTACGTGGCCAACTGCCTGTTCTGCCACGGTGTCCCGGCTGTCCATAACGGCGGCAACATCCCGAACCTCGCCTACTCCGAGAAGGCCGTGATCGAGAACGCGAGCAAGTGGATCCTCGAGGATGCCGCCGCCGCGAAGGGCATGCCGTCCTTCAAAGGCAAGCTCACCGCCGAGCAGATCGAAGACATCATGGGCTTCGTTCAGTTCATGGCAGATACCGAGCGCAAGAAGAAGCTCGCCGCCAACTGACGCCCCCGGGGGGGCGCGTTCTGTCGCGCCCTCCCAGCTCCCTCCACGCCAGCTCTCGGTTTAGACTCGGCGCATGTCTCTCGACGCGCTCGTGGAGCTCGACCATCCGGTGCTGCGGAGCCCAGCCGCGGAAGTCTCCTTTCCAGATCCGGAGCTCGGCCGAGATATTCAAAGTCTCACTGAGGTGTTGACCGAGTTCCGGCACGCCAAGGGCTTCGGGCGGGCCATCTCCGCTCCCCAGATCGGCCTTCCGAAGCGCCTCATCTGTTTTCACTTGGGGGCCCAACCCTTCGCGGTCTTGAACCCTCATGTGACTTGGCGCAGCGAGGAGACCTTCGACGTTTGGGACGACTGCCTGAGCGTGCCGGACGCTCTCGTGCGGGTGCGCCGCCATCGCTCCATCTCCCTCGAATACGACGACCCGGCGGGTCGCCGCCGCGTGTGGCGAGAGCTTCCCCCGGACCTCAGCGAGCTGCTCCAGCACGAGATGGATCACCTTGATGGGGTGCTCATGACCGAGCGCGCCGTCGACGCCGAGAGCATGCGTCCGATCAGCGAGCGGGACGCGCTCCTGACCCACCGGCCGCCTGAGCATCGCCTCTCGCTGACCGCGATCGCCGAAGCCGCCGACGTGATCGACCCGGTGTTTCGGAGTTCACCGCAGTACGAGTGCGAGTCGCTTTCGCGAGCTCTCGGCTGCACGCTCACGGTTAAGGTGGAATCCCTCAATCCCATTCGGAGCTTCAAGGGACGTGGGGTCGACTACTATCTCGAGAAAGCCTCTCAGCGGGGGAAGGTTCCGGCCATGGTGTGCGCCAGCGCCGGCAACTTCGGCCAGGCGATGGCCTACGTGGGGCGCCGTCGAGGGGTGCCCGTGACCGTCTTTGCCGCGGAGTCGGCCAACCCTTTAAAAGTCGGACAGATGCGGGCCTTCGGAGCCAAGGTCGAGCTCGTGGGTGCCGACTTCGACGCCGCCAAGGCGGCCGCCCGAGAGCGTGCGGAGCAATCGGGGAGCCTCATGGTGGAGGACGGAGCTCTCCCGGAGATCAGCGAAGGCGCAGGCTCCATTGCGGTTGAGCTTCTCGCGGGGGACGAGGCTTACGACGCGGTGCTCGTGCCCCTCGGCAACGGCGCGCTCCTCACCGGGATCGCCCGCTGGTTCAAGGCCGCGTCCCCCTCGACCCGCGTTGTTGGGGTCTGCAGCTCCGGTGCGGACGCGATGGCCCGGTCTTGGCGAGCTGGGGTGCCCGTCGAGGGCGAGCACGTGGCCACCATCGCGGATGGGATCGCCGTCCGTGTCCCGGTTCCAGCCGCGGTGGAAGACATGAAGGGCCTGGTCGACGACGTGCTGCTCGTGAGCGACGAGGAGCTGGGTACCGCGATGCAACTCCTGTTTCGAGAGGCCGGGCTCCTCATAGAGCCGGCCGGCGCGGCCGGCGTGGCGGCCTTGGTAGGGGACCATTCATTTCGGGGTCAGCGGGTGGCCACGGTGCTCTGCGGGAGCCACCTCGCCCCCGAGGTCCGGGCGACAGTGGTGGGCTGAGACCAAGTCCGCCTACCCGGCTATCGCGAAGGTACGGCCCCGCCAAAAGCCTTCGCCCATAGCTTCTCCGCTGCATAACCCCGAGGCGCGAAACCCGCGGGCCCCTCGTCCCCCGCCGGATCGGTGTACCACTTCCACAGGAAGACCCCGCCCACCGAGGCGCGCCCCCGCAAGCCGGCGAACAGGACCCGATAGGCTTGGGCCTGAGCCGCCTCGTCCACCGTCCGCGCGTTGGGGTCGGGCCAGGTATGGGGGGAGACGGCGGTCCCCGCGACGGCTCGATAGCCCACTTCGGTCAGGAGGACGATTTTCTTGGTGGCAAGGTGGACGCGGTCGAGGCCGTCCAGAGCTCGAGCCAGCCGAAGCTTCATCTCCGACTCCGAGTCTTCCGGGGACTGGGCCAAAGGGGGATAGAACTGAACCCCCACATAGTCGACAGCGTCCCAAAAAGGCACGCGAGTGTACGCATCCCAGTTCGCGGCGTAGGTGAGGGTGCCCGAAAAACGCTCCCGAACTTCGGCGATGAGGGCGCGCCAAGTCTCTTCGAATCGCTCCACCGTCTGGTCGAGTTCCACCCCTACCACCAGCATCTGTACGCCCTCGCGCTCCGCCATCTCCGCGTAGTGGAGGATCCAACCCCGATAGCTCGCGAAGAACTGCTTCCACCCCGCGTCGTCCCGCGCGATCTTCCCGCGCCAGGAGTTGTCGAGCATCCACAGGTGGGGTTTGAGCTGCGTCTTGAGGCCGAGGGCCTTGTGCTTTCGGATCTCCGCCCGCACGAGATCGTCGGTCTCGGGGGAAGCTTGGTTCTTTTCGAACGAAGCCTTCGCTTCGGCCCGCGCCATCAACGCGTCGACGTGGAGGACCTCGCCCTCGGCGGCGCTGGGCACAAAGCCAAAGGGGGTGATGCTTATCCAGTCCGCGCCGAGCTGCGAGAGCTCGACGAGCTGGCGATGACTCCCCTCGGAGCCGTAGCCGTCGCCGCGGTAGGTATGCGCG
>JBCBRU010000136.1:0-16540 GCA_039819565.1 Myxococcota bacterium
ACGACGATGACGACGACGACATCGGCGAGCTCTCCTTCGACGACGACGACTACGACGAAGAAGACGGCGATGACTTCGACGACGATGAGGAAGAAGAGGACGACCGCGAGGAGAACTTCCAAGCCCGGCGTCGCCGTCCCCTTCACCGCCATAGGGAGGAGGGAGCGCGTCGGTATCGAGCTGCAGCTCGAAGCGCACCTTGGGCCGCAGCGCCGCCATCGCGGTGAGGACGTCCTCGAGAGCCTGCGCAAACTGCTGGGCTCGGTGCGCCTGGGGTCGGTTGCCGCAGTGAGGGCACTTCAGGGCCCCTGGACGCTCGAGGAGATGAACGGCATCGAGGTCGAAGTCTCCGTCACACGCAGCACACTGAAAGTTGATGGTCGTCATCGCTGTCCTCCGACGCTGGCGTCTTTCCCGGTCCCGGGCGGACCCTGATCAACGGGCCCCCTCGAAATCAACCGCGTTCGTCTGGCGCGATGACGCGCTGGGCGAACCTTGGTCCGACGGCGCCGGAGAATGGAGAGGCTCAGGATTTTTGTCGAGAGCTTCCCGGAGATTTTCGGAGCTGGGGCCGACAACATGCGTTGCTGAGCGCCGCTCATGCCTTTTTCGAGAGGGCGCGCTTGGCCGCCTGCCACCGCGCCTCCAGCTCCGAGGGGTCGGCATCGCTGAGCCTTCGACCTTCGCTCCGAAGCCCGTCCTCGACCCACGCGAGGCGCTGCTCGAATCGACGCCGAGTGCCTTCGACCGCCGCCCCGGGCGAGATCCCGAGGTGTCGAGCCAAGTTCACGAGGGCGAAGAGCACGTCGCCGAGTTCCGAGGCCACGGCCTCGGAGGGGCCTTCGGCCATCGCTTCGTCGAGCTCCCGGAGCTCCTCATCGACCTTGGCCCTCGGCCCGGAAGCGTCCGGCCAGTCGAAACCGCGAAGGCTCGCCTGGGCTCCCGCTACCCAGGCGGCAGCGAAGGGGTCCAGGTCTGAGGGCGACGTCACCCTGCACCCCCCGGAGGCGCGGGATCGAGGGCTCGTGCCGATCCTCGGCTCCTCCCCCCGCAGCCGCCACGATCCCTCTTCGTCATCGTCCTGACACTCGGCACGACCTCAACCCCTCTTTCACTACAGTCATTAAGTAGCCGAAATACGAAAAGAAAAAGACATATCGGGCTCCAACGTGCGCCCTAGATGCTGATGCGCAAGCATTCGAAGCCGGCGACCCTGGGAAACCGTTGGGGCTCAACCTCCTCCGACGTCTCGGGAGACCCAGAGGTTGGTGCGCAACCCCTTCCGGCTGAGCACTTCTTCGCTCTATTGGGACGCAAACATGTGCTCCGAGCCACCATGTTCCTGGCCTCGAGGCGTGCACATTTATTGTGCGCCGACGATGAATGACCCCCGTCGACTGGACTTGGACGGTTCATACCCAGACCTCTCCACACCCTTTTCACAGTCCAAGCGAGTTCGCGGAAGCGCGGACGTATCTCGCCGCGGGGCTCTTGAAATGCGCTCCGACTCGATCTCGCCCTATCGCCTTCGGCGCAAACGCCGCGTCAACGCCGAAAGGATCAGAGCCCCTTCGGTCAGCCCCAGCCCGTGCGCGAGCGCGAGATAGGCCACCCCTTGAAAGGTCACCAAGGCCCCTAGAATCAGGGCGTTCTCGACGTTGTCGCCCTCGAACCAAGCCCGTCCGGAGGCCAGATGTCCGGTCACTAGGGTCCCTACTAGGGCTGCGGCCAGGCAACGGATCGCATGTCCGACCAGTCCCTTGAGGGCGCGCCGGGGGGCGCTGCCGACTCGAGCGCGAAGTTCGGGCCCGAGCCACAGCGCCAAGAGCACCGCCTGCACCGCAGAGGCCGCCAGAATCGCGAAGGTGAGCCCCGCGATCTCGAGTCTCGGAGCGAGCGCCAGGCCCAGCCCCGCCGTGGTGAGCATCGAGGCCGTGGCGGCCTTTACCGGGGTTCGGGTATCGCCGATGGCGTAGTAGGTCGGGACGAGCACCCGCACCGTGCCCACCGGTACGAGCGCGAAGGCGAGGATGCGGACCAGTTCGGCCGTCAGGGCTCCGTTTCCCGCATCGAAGCGACCGTGACGGAACAGGGTCCCCACGATCGCATCGGCCAACACGAACAGGGTGGCCATCGCGGGCACCGTAATGAAGGTCGTGGCCCGGAAGGCGCGCTCGAAGGTGCCGAAGACTTTCTCGGCGTCTTTGCGCGCCGCGTGCTCGGACAACGTGGGCAGGGCGGCCACGGAGATACTCACGGCAAAGACGCCGATCGCAAACTCCTGGAGCCGGCTCGCCACGAAGTAGCAAGTGAGCTGTCCGCTCGGCATGTAGGAGGCGATCTGACGGATGATCACCATATTGAGCTGGTAGACCCCCATCGCGAAGAGGGCCGGCAGCATCCGGCGGCCGAGGGTTCTGAGGCCGGGATGCTGAAGCTCCAGGCGCGGCCGAACCCACATCCCCGTGCGTCGGAGAAACGGTAGCTGCAAGATGAGCTGCGCGAGGCCTCCGAAAGTCACTCCCCACGCCGCCGCGGTAATCGGGGCATCGAAGGCGCCGGAAGCGGCGGTCACGCAGCCGATGATGGAGAGATTCAGAAAGATCGGGGCCGCGGCGTGGGGGGCGAAGATCCCCATCGTGTTGAGCGCCCCGCCCGCCACCGCCACCAGGGAGATGAAGAACAGAAACGGCATCATCACCCGAGTGAGCTGCGCGGCGAGGTCGGCGGTGTCGGCGTCGAACCCCGGAGCGAAGAGCGTGACCGCCACCTCCGGAAATAGCATCCCCAGGCTGACGAGCAGCACGAGCACGGGGATGAGCGCTCCCAGCACGGCCGCCGTGAACCGCTGCATGGCGGCGAGGCCCCCCTTCTCTCGCTCCTCAGCGAGGAGAGGGACGTAGGCGATCATCAGGGTGCCTTCGGCGACGAGCCGGCGCAGGACATTGGGAATGGTGTGGGCAGCCACGTAGGCGTCATGGGCCGCACCGGCGCCAAACAGGTTCGCCATGACGGCGTCCCGCACGTAGCCGAGGACGCGACTGGCCAACGTAAAGCTGGCCACCGTACCGGTACGCCGAGCCAGCGTTTGCGCCTCGGACGCGCCTTCGCTCCGCTCTGTCATCTCAGGGCTCCTCTTGACCTCTCCACCGCTTGACATCGCTAGGGCTGCCGCGTACCACGGCCGGCCCATGGCGAATCACCCCTCGGCGGCCAAGCGGAACCGCCAGAACATTAAGCGCAACACTCGAAACACGGCCCTGCGTTCCCGTATGCGCAACGCGGTCCGCGCCGCTCGAGCGGCCATCGAGTCCGGCGCCGACGATCGCCAAGCTCTCGTGGACCGCGCCGTCCAGATCGTGCAGCGCATGGCGTCCAAGAATCTGATCCACAAGAACACCGCCAGCCGCTACGTGTCGCGCGTCGTTCAGGCCAACAAGAAGGCTTCCTGACCCGATTCAGCGCTGCCAGCGGCCTCCCGGCAGGAGGTGCGCGAGGGAAGCGCCAAGATTCGCCACAATCCGATCCGGGTCGGATTTGACCTGCCGGGCTTTGTCCCGGTGTCCCCCTTCGACAAGCCAAGCTGCAAAGCCCAAGATACGGGCTGCTTGTACGTCCGTTTCGGTGTCTCCGAGGTAGACGGCATCGTTCGGAAGGAGCCGATACCTCGCTCGCACCAGCGCCGCCTTGTGCCGCCCGCGGCGGTCGGGGCTGGGGCGCCGCTCGGGCCGAGGCGCGCCATGGAGCGTCTCCGCGAAAAAGGAACGGACGCCGAGGCCCTCCAGCTGGGCCTCGAGCGCGCCTCCGTCCCAGCGCTGGGTGACGAGGACGATCGGGGTCTTCGTGTAGAGCTTCCCCAAAAAGGTCTTCGCCCCCTCCGCCAGCGTGTCTAAGGAGAGAAGCTCTGGGGCCTCTCGCTTGGCCTCGAAAGCTTCCCTAAAACCCCCGAACTTCATGGGCAAAAGCCGCGACCGACGCAGCAAGCCCTCCCAGGGCTCCCCTTTACGCCGCAGCGCCCAATACTCCTTGGATGGGATGGGGACCCCTCGCATCTCCGGCGTCTCGAGAACTGAGGCGTAGGCCGCGTAGTGGCGTCGCTCGTCGCGAAGCAGCGTCCCATCCAGATCCAGAAAGAGCATTAGCCCGGCGCTTCGGGAGCTAACCCTCGGGCGGCGATGTCGCGTCGGTACTGCGCACCTTCGAAGCGAATCTTCGAGACGCCCGCGTAGGCCCGGGCGGCGGCGGTCCGAAGGTCGTCGCTTACCCCCGTCACCCCGAGAACCCGACCGCCGTGGGTCACGAACCCGCCTCCCGTCTGAGCCGTGCCGGCGTGATCGACGTGTACGCCTTCTTCGGCCTCAGCGGCGTCCAATCCCGTGATTGCATCGCCCCTCCGCGGGGCGGTCGGATATCCCGCCGAGGCCATCACCACCGTAACGGCGGCTCCACCCCGACAAGCCATATTGCCGGCCTCGAGCCTCCCTTCGGCGGCCGCGAAGCACTGGGCATACAAATCCTCATGAACTAAGGGCAATACAGATTGCGTCTCAGGATCCCCGAAGCGAACGTTGTACTCCAGGACCCGGGGCCCGTCCGCGGTCACCATGATGCCCGCGTAGAGGACGCCCACCAAGGGGGAGCCATCGGACCTCAAGAGGTCCACCACCGGCTGCATGCAAGTCCGCCGGATGTGCTCGACGAGCTCCGTCGTGCCGAGCGGCGCCGGTGCGTAGGCCCCCATGCCCCCGGTGTTGGGGCCGCGATCGCCCTCCAGAAGACGTTTGTGATCCTGGGCCGGAGGAAAGAGGCGCAGGCGCTCACCGTCGCACAGAGCCAAGACCGACAGTTCCTCGCCGACGAGCCTCTCCTCGACCACCAGGGTGCGGCTGGCTTCGCCGTGCGCCCCCGCGAGCATGACCTCGATGGCCGCTTCGGCCTCGGCTTGCTCCGTCGCGACCACAACGCCCTTCCCTGCGGCCAGTCCGTCGGCCTTCACGACCGCCCCGCCCCCGAGCTCGGAGGCGAATCGCTGGGCTGGTTCGACGTCATCGAAGCGAGCCCATCGCGCCGTAGGTACGCCGGCGCGGTCCATGATCTCCTTCGCGAAGGCCTTGCTGCCCTCGAGGCGAGCGGCCGCCTGGGAAGGGCCGAGGACAGCCTGACCGTCGGCGCGCAAGCGATCCGCGAGCCCTGCGACCAGCGGGGCCTCGGGCCCCACGATGACCAGCTCTGCGCCTCGGCAGGCTTTCACCAGGGCATCGAGATCGCTGACAGCGGCGGCTCGGCGGGGCACTGCGGACCCGAAGCCCGGATTTCCGGGAACGGCCACGACCTGGAGATCGGGCCGCAGCCGCAACAGGGCCCGGACCAGAGCGTGTTCACGGCCTCCCGATCCTACGACCACCACCCGCGTCGTCATCCGCTGACCTCTTCGTGATCGAACAGCATCTGGCGCAGCCGAAGGAGGTTCGGCTCGATGCTGAAAGCTCGTTCGAGGACGCGACGCGCCTCGGCGGGGGTGTCCGTACCCTCCTCGAGATCGAGGGTGGCGAGCTCGAACTCAGCCGACAGCAGACCGGGGTTCGTCCGCAGGGCGGCCTGAAAGTCCTCGCGGGCCTCCTCGTACTCGCTGACCGCGACGTGCGCTCGCGCCCTGAGGAGGTGACCGAGGGCGCTTCCGCGCTCGACGTCGAGGAGGCGATTCGCGGCGGTTTGGGCCCGGGAAAGGCCCCCCGTCTCGAGCGACATCTGGGCATCGTAGATCAGGGCCAAGACGTTCGCGTCGTCGATAGCCAAGGCGCGAGAGAGGGCACGACGCGCGCCCGCTGGGTTGCCCGAGTGCCGCTCCAACACCGCGATGGCCGCGTAGGCGACGGACGCGTTCCGAGGCTCGCGCGCCGACCGCTCGAACTCGGCCCGAGCGCTGGCGAGAGCGGCTCGGCTCAGCGGCAAGTCCGCTGCCGCCTCGATCCGGTCGGCGCGAATGGGGTCGAGCTCCGTGGTCTTTCTCAGCGTCGCGTAAGCCTGCGGAGTCCGGCCCGCGGCGAGGTAGCCAGCCGCGAGGAGCACGTGAAGACGAGCGTCCTTGGGATCGTTGGCCACCGACTGCCGCAGATGCTCGAGGGCCTTGTCCGTACGGTCCGCTTCGCTCTCGACGTGCGCGGCGAGCACCAAGACGGCGGGTTCGTCCCCGCGCTCCTTGAGGGCCCGACGCGCGAGCACCGCGGCGGTGGTGGCGGATCCCGTTTCGAGGGCTGCCTCCGCCTCGACCAGCAGCGCCGGCACGAACTTCGCTCGCAGACGCAGCGCTTGCCGGGCGAGCTGACGCGCGCGCTTGGGAGCTCGGGCGAGAAGCTCACCCCGGCCCCAGCTCGAGTACAGCGCCGCCCCTCGCCTCCCAAACGGCGTGGACACCGCCGCGGCCCGACGGAAGGCCTGCGCAGCCTTGGTGATCTGCCCCCGCACCAGGCCGAGCTCCCCGAGGGCGACCAGAGCCGCCTGCCGGTCCCCAGGAAGGGCCGCAGCCCGGCGAAAGCGACCCTCGGCCCGATCGTTCCGGGCGAGATCCGCGTCGATCTGGCCGTAAGCGAGGTGAACCGCGCCGTTCTTGGGATCAGACTTGAGCCGCTCGTCGAGGACCGCGTAGGCGCGCCTATAGAAACCGCCTCGGCGGTAGGCATGGGCAAGGATGCGGTCGGCTCGGCGCAAGGAAGGCTGCGACCGGCGTACCGTCTGGGCCTCTTGCATGGCCAACTGAACGTTGCCCTCGAGGAAGCAGCTGGCGAGGATCAGACGCGCCCGCGCGTCTCGGGGATTGATGCGCAAGGCGGCGTCCGCGCCCGCCCGACAGTTGTTCAGGTCCCCCGCGACCCAGGCCAGAGCGCCCGCGGCGCGGCGAACCGCCGCCACCTCCACGTCGGAAGGCGGAGGGGGATCCAGGACATGCTCGAGGGTTTGGTTGATGACCTCGATCTCGGCCGGGCTCGCGGTGCGATATCGCCACAGGGCGAAGTTCTCGATGTAGCCCGCGATGGCTTCCGGATCGCTTTCGTCGAGAAGCAGGGCCCGTTGATAGGCCCTCTCGGCGCGCTCATAGCCCTTTTCGGTGTCTTCGAGATGATGCTCTTCGGCGGCCGAGATGTGCTCGCGAACGGTGCCGCTCACGTCGGGATGGGCGAGCCGCCAGCTGGCCAGATACCGCCGCAAGGGATTGGGCCGCCGAGGTCGGGTCGGCGCTTCCTCGGCGACGAGGCCGCGGTAGAGGCGCACCAGATCGGCCCGCTGCATCCAGGCCAGATAGCCCAGCCCCACGAGAAGGCCGAAAGCCAGGAGGGGGCTCAGAAAGCCCCAGAGGTCGAAGCGCCGTCGGGTGGGAGCGAAGTTCGAGGCGCCTAAGCCCGCGGGGGCGCCCAGGCTGGCGAGATAGGCGATGTCCTTGAAGGTCGAGATGGGTTGAAAGCGCTGGCCGTCCGTCGAAAAGCGCGACTCCAGCGGAATCTCCCCCGACCGTACGCGGGCCCGCACGTCCTCGAGGGCCAGCGGTCCGAGCTGGGCCCCATCCGGAAGCCGGGCATGCCACACCGCCCCGGACGGAGGCCCCGCGGGCGAGTCCCCCACGAAGGAGGCGTCCTGCCCGCGACGGTCCCGCTGGTGCACCTCGCAGAGCCCAATCACCTTATCGAACTCGTCGTGGAGGGGGGTTCCGCACTCCTGACAGGTCGCGCTCCCGGCCGCGGAAGGTGCGGAAGAGGGTCCCACCGAGAAGTCGATGTCCGCCGAATTGCTGGTCAGTCCCTCCAGGGACGAGCCGCGCGGAAGACTCTCGCCGCCGCCGAAGCTGGGCCCGTCTCCCAGAAAATCCCGGCTGTCGCTGCCGCCGGGAGGAGGGAAGGCGCCCGCTGACGAGGGGTCCGCCGTCGTGGACGGAAAGTCCAAGCTCGGAGCGGGGAAGTCCGCGCTGGGAGGGGGAAAATCGGTGCTGGGGGGCGGACCACCAAAGCCGAAGGGGTCGAGGGCATGAGAGGCGCCGCCAAAGCCGAGATCGGCCCCCGGATCACGAGGGGCCGAAGGGGGCGCCTCCAAATCAAAGCTGGAGCCCAGGTCCAAGCTCGAGCTCGGCCCGCCTCGCTCGCCCGTCCACTGAGGCGCGGAGGGCGCCGCCCGCGACGACTCTGGCCCGAGGCCGAGATCGAGGCTGCTGGACGGCTGCGCGTCGGCGTCGCCCGAAGAGCGAAAGCCGAGCTGGTCCGCCGTGGAGGTGGGCGCCGGCGCCGGCCGAGTCACCATTTCGACGTGCGTGCAGAAGGGACACTGCGCCCCGATGGGCTGATCCGACAGCTGGGCGTCGTCGATGGTGTACGACCGCCGGCAGTTCTCACACACGATCTTCATGGCGCTCTCGGAGGCTAGTGGCGGAAATGTCGCACGCCGGTGAACAGCATCGCTAGGCCATGCTCGTTGGCCGCCGCGATGACCTCTTCATCCCGAATGCTCCCGCCCGGCTGAATGATGGCCGTGGCGCCCGCCTCGGCGAGAACATCGACGCCATCCCGGAAGGGAAAGAATGCATCGGACGCTACCACCGTGCCTCGAAGGGCCTCTCCGGCCTTGAGCTGACAGATCTTCACGCTGTCGACGCGGCTCATTTGCCCCGCCCCCACCCCCACCAGTCGATCTTCGCGGGCAAAGACAATCGCGTTGCTCTTGACGTGCTTGGCGCTGGTCCAAGCGAAGCCCAGGGCCCGAACCTGAGCGTCGTCCGGCTTGGCCTCGGTGACCAATCGAGCCTCTGCCACTTCGAGCAGGGGATCCTCCCGAGCATCTTGATCCTGGCGGAGGACCCCGCCCGCGACCTCTCTCCAGATGGGCACGCTGGGCTTGGGTCGCCAGGGCTCGTCCAGCGTCAACACCCGCAGGTTCTTCTTTCGGGCCAAAACCGCGCGCGCGTCGTCGTCGAGGCCCGGCGCGATCACCGCCTCGACGAAAGACTCCGTGAGCGCCTCCGCGGCCGCTCCGTCCAGCGGTTGGGAGACCGCCACCACCGCCCCGAACGCGGACACCGAGTCGCAGGCTCGGGCCGTTCGGATCGCCTCCGGAAGGGCCGCGGCCACGGCCACTCCACAGGGGTTGTTGTGTTTGATGAAGACGGCGTTGGCCTCGCCTCGGATAGAGGCGACGTCGAGGCTGACCGCGAGGGCCGCGTCCAGATCGAGAATATTATTGTAGGACAGAGCCTTACCCTGCGTCACCTCAGCGCGCGCGAGGCCAGCCGGGGCCCCCGGCCGCTTGTAGAAGGCGGCCCTTTGATGAGCGTTTTCGCCGTAGCGAAGGTCGTAGACCTTTTCGATGCTCCGCGTCTCAACCGGGGGAGCTCCCCCCTCCCCCTCTTCAGGGTGACGAGCCATGTATTCGGCCACGGCCGCGTCGTAGCGAGCCGTATGCAAGAAGACCTTCGCCGCCAAACGGCGCCGGAGATCCGAGTCCACCTCGCCTTGGCGTAGGGCCGAGAGGACCCGCTCGTAGTCGGCGGCGTCCACGACGGGAAGAACCGCGGCGTGGTTCTTCGCGGCCGCGCGCAGCAAAGTGGGGCCACCGATATCGATCGCCTCTACGATCTCCTCGTGACCGGCCTCCGGGCGGGCCACGGCGCCGTGAAAGTCGTAGAGGTTCACCACCACGACGTCGATGTACCCGAGGTCATGGGCTGCCATCTCGGAGCGATGGGTCTCGAGATCTCTTCGAGCGAGGATCCCCGCATGCACCTTCGGATGGAGGGTCTTCACGCGACCGTCCAGCATCTCCGGCCAGCCCGTGAAGTCATCGAGAGGCCGCACGTCAACACCGCCCTCGCGCAGAGCTCGAGCCGTACCCCCGGTCGAGACGATCTCGACGCCGAGTTCGGCGAGCCCGCGGGCGAAGTCGACGATGCCGGTCTTGTCGGTCACGCTGAACAGCGCGCGCGTCGGCGTGGTCACCGGGGCCCTCTAGCAAACTCTATCCCGACCGTCGACGCTCGGCTGAGCTGAGGCTCCGGGAGGGCGTCAGTCGCCCAGGAAAGTGTCGAGCTCGTCTCCGCCATCGCGGAGTTTCTCCAGGCCGGTCGCCTCGACCTGACGGATGCGCTCACGCGTGAGGTTCATGATGGCCCCGACCTCTTCCAAGGTCACGCCGCCCCGCTCGGCGACGTCGAGAGCGCAGGTCTCGTCGAGCTGGTGCACCTCGAGATCCGGGAAGTTGATCTTGATGGAGCCGGTGCGGGGATTGACGTCGAGGTAGAGATGGTAGCGACAGGCAACGTACAGGCAGGGCCGCTTGCCCTGACGGCACTCCGAGCGAGCCTGCGGCCGATCGTAGCCGATGATCTGCGGGAGCCCGCCCTGGGCGATGAGCCGGCGCCGCTCCCGAAGCATCTGCTTGCGCGCGATCGTCATACTTCTTCGGCGATCGTCGGCGTCGTCCTCTCCCGCGAGCTCATCGTCGGCGGGAGCCGGCACCGGGAGGGGCAGGTCGGTGGCGGCCTCGTCGTCGGGGAGGGGGGCCTCTTCCCCCGGAGACTGGGTGGGAAGCTCGGTGAGATGGCTGGCGACGGGAAGGGAGGAGTCCGCCGCCCACTCCGAGCCGGAGGGACGTCCATCCGTGGCTGGGGGTTGGGCCGGGAGGTCCTCGGGGTCGGAATCGCGCCGGCTCATCTACAGCTCCGGAGCCTCGCTCCGCCCAAAAACGCTAGGAGCGCCCTGACGAGGTGTCAACCCTGGCTTCATCACCCCTCCTCGAAGCGGACGTTGATGCGGCGAGATCGGCCCGCGCGCAATCGAACCTGACGTTTCCGGGTCGGGTAGCCGGAGAGCCGCAGCGTGACGGTGAGCTCCCGCCCGGCAGGGACGTCATCCAGGGTGAGGGGGGTGACTCGATTGGGAATGTTTCGCCCCGCCACGGACACCGAAGCTCCAGGCGGCTCGCTCTGCACGATCAACGTCGCCGCAGGCTCCAAACGAAAGGGCAAAGGGCGGATTTCGGTGCCGATGGCCGCCCGAACCTCAGCGGTGGCGGTGGCGTAGCCCGGGCGGCGCACCGTGACCACGTAGACCGAGTCTGGGAGCAGCTCGGTCTCGACGGGCGTCACTCCCGGAACGGGCTGCCCATCGAGGAACACGCTGGCCCCGGGAGGGTCGGATTCGATGCGGTACACGCTCGTTCGCTCCGGTCGATCGGGGGTCTCGCGGGGGAGGAGCGTGGTCACCGCGTCGAGATTTTGAAGCACGAAGACCCCCAGGCCCAGCAGCGCCGCCACGACCAGCCCCAGGAAGATGAGCGTGGGACTCGGCCCCGTGCGAGGGGCCAAGACGGCGCGAGGGGTCGGGATCGGAGAGCTTTGGCTCGGGGTGCGTCGAGGCGGAGAGACCTCCATGAGCTCGACACCCGAGTCGAGGAGGTCATCGTCGCGCAGATCGAAGAGCCGCTGCTGGCCCTCGATCTCGGCCACCGATGGGGTACGCGGGCGAGGCTCCCAGCTCGCCGGCACCGCGCGGTGCGTCGGACGGGGGCGCTCGCTCTCTAAACCCACGCCGAAGACTTCTTCGTAGACCCGCGCCCCATCGAGGGACTCCGTCGGCGAGCGATGCCCTATGCCCGCCGACGTCGTGGCCGGCTCCACGACCCCGCCGGCGCGATGCGGGTGTTCGATGCGCCCCTCTACGAGATCCTTGATGTACTGAGCGAGGGCGGCCTGACCGGCGTAGTGCGTCATCGCCGCCTGGAAGCGCTCTAGGGCGAGGTGCATGTCGCGGGCGGTCGGGTAGCGATCTTCGGCCTCGATCGCCAGCGCCGTCTCCAGGATGTGGATCATCTGGCGAGGGACCTCGGCACGGAGGCTCTCGATGGAACGAACCGGTCGGGCCGCGGTGTACTCGGGAGGGGCGTCGAGGTCCGCGGGGTGGAGCCGCTCGTTGGTGCTCAATTCCCAGAGGCACACCCCGAGGGAGAACACGTCGGATCGACCGTCGACCGGGGCCCCCCGGGACTGCTCGGGGCTCATGTAGCCGAACTTGCCGACCGCCCCTTTGGCCTGCACCCGGGTCAGCCCGGCCCGAGCCTTGGCGATGCCGAAGTCGACGATCTTCACGCTCCCGTCGACGGAGACGATCAGATTGTGGGGAGACACATCCCGATGGACGAGCCCGAGCCCGTCGCCGCTGGCGTCGGTCAAGGTGTGCGCATAGTGGAGCCCCTGACAAACCTGGCTTGCGATGCAGGCCACGTGCTGCAGCGGCATGTGCTGGTCGATGGACTTCAGCTTCCGGCGGAGGTCGTCCACGGTGTAGCCCGGGACGTACTCCATGGCGATGTAGTAGACCTCGTCGACCAGACCGAAGTCGTAGACCTGGGCGATGTTGGGGTGGTTCAGCAGAGCGGCGAGACGGGCCTCGTCCAGGAACAGATTGACGAAGGCCCGATCCTTGGCGAGCTGCGGCAGCACGCACTTGAGGACGACGGGCTTGACGAAGCCTTCCGGTCCAATTTTCTCGCCGAGGTAGACCTCCCCCATGCCGCCGACGGCGAGGCGCTTGCGCAGGCGGTAGCTGCCCAGCTGTTCCAAGCGGTCGGAACCTACCAGAACCTTCAGAGGTCCGGCGAGTGGATGCCCCCAGCCGGGTCATAGGCCAGGCGTCCATCGTCGAACACGAGAAGGAGACGGTCGTACTCGCGGGGCCAGAAGAGGCGCACGCCGCGCAACGGCGAGCCCATGAGGCGCTCCACCCATGTTTCCGCGAAATCCGGTTCGGGGGCGGCCTCCACCAGGGCCCGCGCGAAGCTCACGCCGGCGGGATGGGCTCGACGGGCCACCTCGTGGGCCCCGATCGCCGAGCCTACGTGGTCGACGAGAACCAGAAGATCCAAGAGCCGCAGCCCGTAGGGCCGACTCACATCGGGGTCGCGGTCATTGTCGGCGCGGGTCCGCACCTCCCCCAGCTCCGTCAGGGCGAGACGCCCTCCCTCGACCAGCCGAGCTAAAAAGTCACCGTGGCGGTGGGCCGCCGGCTCAGCGAGCAGCCCCTCGACCCGGCCGAGGCTCCTTAAGTGGGTGCCTCGGGCCTTGTCGGCGAGCTCATAGACGCGACCCGGTCCCTGGGTCACGCTCGCCGCAACCAGGAGGAGCGGCAGCGCATCCTGCGGAGTCTCCGCAGCCGGGAGGAGGTCGAGGATGCGGACAACCCTCCAGTCGTCATCCACCCTCAGAGGTCGAAGCTCGGGTTCGCCGACGTCCCGAGACGGTCGAACGAACCCGACCTCCGCGGGACGCGGGCCGGTCGGGGGCACGTAGGCCCGCGCCGGCATGAGCTTCCAAAGGGGGCTCGGCTTGCGGTCCTTGCCCGCGGTCACTCCCGAGGAGTCGAACGTTTCATTCTAAACGGCAAGGGGCGCTCGTCCCTCGGGCGCACTGCTGAATCGAGAAAGCGTTCACGTTCTGGATCAAGCGATCGAGGGTCTTTCCGGACCCGATCCGGAAAGCTTCGGCGAAGGTCGCGTCGAGTCTGAGGGCGAGAAGGTAGGCGGCGGTCAGCCCTCCCGCGATAGCGCGCCCCTCCGGAACATCTGGGAGTCTCAGGTTCGCCACGCTCGAGGGTGCGTACACGATCCAGTTCCGCCCTGCCCCGTTGAGCTCGTAGCGGTTGAGCACCGCCCCAGCTATCGGAGCCCCCAACGTGATCCGCGCGTCGGCGCCGCTCACCGTGCCTTCCGGCAGGGCCAGGAACGACCCGTTGATGTCGGTGACCGCGGGCAGACCCTCGGGGGTCCGCTTCACCAGCGCGGTGGCCCGCAGCCCGTCTCCGGAGGTGAGCTCGTCGATGTTGGCCGCGGCCAGGACCAGGAAGGTCTCGCTGCCCTCCGCCCCCGAGTGAAGAGGAGCCATGGCCAAGGGGATTTGACCGTCCGCGGCATCCACGGTTCCCGGCCCGAAGGCCTCGGTCACGCCGGCCACCCGACAGTCGGGCGTATCGGTCGCGGCCGGCGCGTCGAGTCCCGCCGAGACACCGAGGGGGACGATGCCCCGCCCCTCGAGCACGGCGCCGCCCAGCAAGACCGCCGCATCTGCACATCCGGTCCCGCTCGGCGGAAGATCCGGGATGCCCACGACCGTCAGCACGTCCAGAGGCTGATCCGCGGCGAGGTCCCGACGCTGGTACTGCGCGAAGTCGGCTGTGTCGCCGATCTTCGGGGCATAGGTGATGTCCAAGGACGCGGCGATGGAGTGACTCAGGTTTTGAACCAGCGGAAGGACCGCGAAGAGCAGATCGCCGATCGGGACCTCGGTCATGCCGCTCCCGCCAATGGCATCACTGATCACCGAAGCGATCGGAGCCGCCTCGGCGATCTCGAGCTGCCCTGCGAAGCCCCAACCTGCCGTCCGACCTTCGGGCGCGCGGGTGAGGTAGCAACCCAGCTGGCCCGCCGTCACCGACGCCCCCTGACAACGAGGCCCGGTCCCATCGGCGGTGAAGCGGCTGTTGTTGATGCCAAAGAGGAAGCCCCCCGGAAGGTCCGCCGCGTTTTCGCCCGTGAGGTCGAGCGACAGCTCCTCCGAGACGATCTCGGTGGTGATCAGGTCTCCGACGAGAGCTTCGAGACCAAAGTCGAGCAGGTTGGAGGGAAGCGCAGGCCCAACGAAGCCGAGCTGAAGCTGTCCTCGAGGGGTCGTCGAGATGTCGAGAACGCCCCGGAACCCGCCCGCTCGGGAGTCGTCCGGGATGCGCGGGAGGGGAAGGAAGACGTCCGTAGTCCCCGGCTCGAGGACCGAGACCACCTGAAAGCCGTCCGCGGCCACCGTCACCGACGCCAAGGCAGCGGTCAGGCCCTGGAATCGCGCCGAACCGGTGGCGTCGGTCGCGGCGGACTGCGTCCCGCCCGCTTCGATCGTCACCGTAGCGCCCGAAACCGGGGTGCCGGCCCCATCGATGACCACGACCACCCGAGCCTCTCCGGTGGACACGGGCGCCACATTGGTGACCGTCACCCGTCCGGTACATTCGAGGTCAGCGCCGACGCGGGCCGTGAGCTCGGCCGTACCGTCGCTGGCTCCGCCGGTGGCCACGGGACCCGACACGCTCACCGCCGCTTCGTTGCTCGAAGCCCACGCGAACTCGATGCCCGGGAGCACGTTGCCTCCCGCATCACGCGCCACCGCTGCGAGCGCCAAGGTTGCGCCTGGGGACAGGGTGGCGTCGTCTGAGGTCACCGCACAGGAAGCCGCGGCGTCCGGGGGGGGCCGGGCTTCGCAGGAGCCCGCCATGCAAATCTCGCTGGCGAGGCAGTCACCGTCGACCTGACACACCGGGACCTTACAGATCCGCTCCAGGCTGCACACCCGCGGCGCCATACAGTCAGCGTCGCTTTCACAGGTCACCTTGAGGCAGGTCCCCATGGGGGAGGACATGTCGAAAAGCGGCTCGGAGGGCAGGTTGCAGATGGTGGTGAGAGGACAGTTGTTGGTCTCGAGGCAGCACTCGCCGATCGCTACACACTCGAGGCAATCCGGCTCGTCGAGCCCGCAGGCGTTCCCTCCACCGGAGCCGCCGGTATCGTCGCCGCCGCATCCTCCGAGGAGGGCGAGGGCCAGGCCGAGCGTGGCGGCGTTCCGAAAGGTGGTGCTGGTCATGAACTCGGGCTCCCCCCTCGAACCCAGGGCTCGAGGTACCGCAAGCGGCCGCAGCCGCCGCGCGTCGTGGCCCCGGAGGGCGGTGAACGTCCCCCACGGTGAGGACTAATCTTATTCAGAGCAAGTGACTCGAAGCGAGTCATCCCCCAGGCGCCCGACGTGCGCAGCGTCACGCGCATCGGACGTTCGGAGGTGTGCAAAAAGGAATGATTTTCGAGAAGTTCTCGCTCCCCCTCCGACGGCGCCCCCACTACCTTGGGCCTCGTGAAGGCCCCACTTCCCCTACGTGAGCTCGTGGCCCGCTTTCTCGAGCGCAGCGTGGACGCCAGCCCTCGACGTTCGGGTCGTCGCACGTTCGAGGTCTTCCGAGCCTTCGAGTCCCTGGGG
This sequence comes from Myxococcota bacterium, assembly GCA_039819565.1. GTDB lineage: Bacteria > Myxococcota > Kuafuiibacteriia > Kuafuiibacteriales > Kuafuiibacteriaceae > JAHQVK01. The sequence goes on from JBCBRU010000136.1 coordinate 16,043, forward strand.
CCCCCCGTCACGGACCACGCCGAGCCGTCCAGCTTCCGGCAGGGCCGGCTCACTCTCCAAGTGCGCAGCAGCGCTTGGCTGACCGAGCTGGGGATGATGAAGACGGTTCTCCTCGACCAACTCAACGCGCGCCTCTCGGGGCGCTGGGTGCGCGAGGTCCGGTTCGTGCTCGGCTCTCCGCGGCCGAGACCGGCGCGCTCGCCCAAGGCTCCGCGCCTCTCTCCTCGTCAGCAAGAGAGCGTCGACAGTTGGGGGGCGGACATCGACGACCCGAAGGTGCGGGAAGCCTTCATGCGCGCCGCCGCCACCTCCCTGGCCGTCGGCCCCACGGAGGTTCCCCCCTTCGCGGGCCCCCCGGGCCCTCGAACTCTCCCCGTCACCCCTTGGGGGGCTGAGGACGACGCGGCCGCGGAGAAGGGCCTCACCTACGGGTACGGCGACCGAAGCGTGGACCGCTGGCAGCTCCGCCGAGCGCGCGCCGAGGAGGAGAACGAAGAC
>JBCBRU010000137.1:0-16512 GCA_039819565.1 Myxococcota bacterium
AACCGGGCCTCTTCCCGTCGCCCTATACCTTCCCGTTCGATCCGAAACTCGTGCTGATCGAGACAGATATGGAGATGGGAAGAGGCCCGGTTCGGAGTGCTCGCGCTCGACGAAGGCATCGACGACGAACGAATCCCGGCGTCCCTCGCGGAGCGTCTGGCCTTGATGGTCGATGTCGATACGGTACCGCCGCGTTGGGCCGAGGACTTCTTCGATCCTCCCTATGATGCAGTCGAGATTGCAGAAGCGAGAGGGCGGCGTGAACAAGTCACGGTCTCTGATGAGACTCTTGTCGCGCTTTGCAAGGTGGCTTGTGTTCTTGGGGTCGACTCGCTGAGAGCACCAATCCTCGCCTTGGCGGTGGCGAGAAGCTGCGCGGCCCTCGAAGGTCGAGAAGTCGTCTCTGCTGAGGACGCCGAGTGGGCGGTACGTTGGGTACTCGCGCCCCGGGCCACCCAGGTTCCTGCCGAGGATGCCGCGCCTCCGCAGGACGAAACCCCTCCTCCACCGGAGCCAGAGCATCAAGACGCGGAGCAGGACGGGGAGAACAGTTCGGAAGAAGTCGTGCCGATCGATGATCTCTTGGTGGCCGCGGCCGTCAGCGCGCTGCCCCCGGGCCTACTGGCCTCATTGGCCGTCCGGCGAGAGCAAGCCCAAGGGCCCGGGACCTCCGGGCCGTCCGGAGCCTTGCGTCGCGCTCTGCTTCGCGGGCGCCCGATCGGGAGTCGTCGCGGAGAACTGCGAGAGGGAAAGCTAAACGTCATCGAGACGCTTCGTGCGGCGGCGCCCTGGCAGCGGGTGCGCAAGGCGCCCAGCGGAGCCAAGGTAGCGATTCGAACTGAGGACTTTCGCATCCGAAAGCACCAGCAACGAGCGGAGTCTCTGACTGTTTTCTGCGTCGACGCCTCTGGATCCTCCGCGCTTCAACGCTTGGGAGAAGCCAAGGGAGCGGTGGAGAGGGTGCTTGCGGAGTGCTATTCGCGGCGGGATACGGTGGCCTTGATTGGATTCAGGGGAGTAGATGCTTCCCTTTTGCTTCCCCCAACGAGGTCTCTCGTCCGCGCCAAGCGCTGTCTCGCGGATCTTCCAGGCGGGGGTACAACGCCACTTGCGTCCGGAATCGACGCCGCGCTCGCAGTCGCCAGAGACGGCGTGCGCCGAGGTCAGACCCCGGTCATTGTCGTCATGACGGACGGTCGCGCCAACGTTCGCCGGGACGGGACCGCAGATCGAGCGGGAGCGGCGGAGGACGCCCTGCAGGCCGCTCGCCAGGTTCAGGCTGAGGGCGTTCGCGCGCTCTTCGTGGATACCGCACCGAGGCCGCGTCCGGTGGCGCGCGCCTTGGCCGAGGCGATGGACGCCAGATACCTTGCGCTTCCCAGGACGGAGGCCGACACCCTCACGCGGACCATCCGGGAGCCTTCGGACGCCCGGTGATGTTCGGAGTGGGCACCCGTGGGGCGGCGCCCCGCTGGGATCGGGAGGGGCGAGACTGGCCCCACCGGGAGCATAGTCAGTTCATAGAGCTCAATGGCACTCGCTGGCATGTGCAAGTCACGGGGAGAGGCTCGACGGTCTTGCTGCTCCACGGCGCGGGGGCTGCGAGCCACTCCTTCCGAGACCTCGTACCTTTCTTGGCTCCTCATCATCGTCTCGTAATTCCGGACCTTCCGGGTCACGGCTTCACAAGGGTCCCCCAGGGCGCCCCGCTCGATCTTTGCTCCATGGCGGGAGCGTTGGCGTCCCTGATGAAGGCTCTGGACATCGACTCCTGCGCTGTGGTCGGGCATAGCGCAGGTGCAGCGATCGGAGCCCGCATGGCCCTCGAGGGCCGAGTGGGAGTCACCGGTTGGCTTGGGATCAACCCGGCCCTCCTTCCTCTAGACGGCTGGGCTGGCGTGTTCTTCGCTCCCGCAGCGCGCGCCGTCGCTTCCTCTCCGTGGCTGCCCCGATTTCTATCGTGGAGCTCCCGAAGAAAGGACCGGGTGCGGCGAACGATTGAAGGCACTGGCTCGAGGTTGGATGACCGGGGGCTGGAGCTCTATGCGCGCCTCGTGGGTTGCTCCGGCCACGTAGAAGGCACCGTGCGAATGATGGCTGAGTGGGATCTCGAGTCCCTAGCGCGGGAGCTCACCCGCATCTCCGCTCCCATGCTCTTCATCGTGGGCGAAGGTGACCTTGCGGTGCGACCGCATACGGTCCTCTCTTTGGCGCGGCGTTTGGGCGCGGGCGTGGAGACGGTCCCCGGGCTCGGTCACCTCGTGCACGAGGAAGCACCTCGAAGGGTCGCCCCTCTCATCTTGGACTTCCTGGCCTAGATAGCCGTCGCAGTGCCCACCGAAGTCGTCGCGATCGCGACACCTCCGGGGTTTCATCCAGGTTTTCCCCGTGTTAGGTGGATTGGACAGCGCGAGTGTCAAGCCATCGTGACAGTTCGCTGTGGGGGCCCCATGAATACCACGCACAGAATCGAAGAAGCCCTCGAATGGGCCGTGATCAAGGCCGAGCGTCCGGGCGCGCCTCCGACGCTGGGCCGCGCCATTCGACATGCCGTCTTCCCCGGTGGGGCGCGGGTCCGACCGCGCGTTTGTTTGGCGGTGGCGGCCGCCTGCGGGGACGACGAACCGCTCGTTGCAGACTGCGCAGCCGCTGGGATCGAGCTGCTCCACTGTGCCTCGCTCGTGCATGACGACCTTCCATGTTTCGACGACGCTGAACTCCGACGCGGCCGACCCAGCGTCCATGCCTTGTTCGGAGAGGCGATCGCGGTGCTGGCCGGAGACGCGCTTATTGTCTCTGCCTTCGATGTGCTCTCGAGAGCCCTCGAAAGGGCACCGACGCGGAGTGCTCCTCTGCTCGGGCTGCTGACTCGAGCCTCCGGATCGCCGCTCGGGCTGGTGGCCGGTCAGGCTTGGGAGAGCGAGCCGAGCTCGTGCCGCGAGGAGTACCACCGCGCCAAGACCGGGTCGCTGTTCACCGCGGCTACGGTGGGGGGCGCGCTGGCGGCTGGGGCGGATCCCGCACCGTGGCGCACTCTGGGAGATCGACTCGGGGAGGCCTACCAGGTGGCGGACGATCTTCGAGACGCCGTGGCCGAGGAGTCCGAGATCGGAAAGCCCGTCGGACAGGACGCAGAGCATCTGCGTCCGAACGCGGTGGCCGACCTCGGAGTGGCCGGCGCAGTTGCTCGTCTTCAGCAGCTCGTCAATGAGGCTGTCGAGTCCATCCCGGAATGTCGTGGTGCGCACGGGTTGCGTCGTCTCGTGGAGCTTCAGGTGAAGCGCTTAACCCCTAAGGCGCTGCAGGAAACGGCAGCCTGAGCTCCGCATGGGGTAAACGAGTGTGTTCCCGTGTTGACACAAGATAGCGTCCATTCGACTTTACAGGGGGCGATGGAAACCCTGGCCGTGGTGTTTGAGGAGCCCGAATCCGTGGGTCTGCGCTCGGTTACTCTCGAGCCGCCCGGCGACGGAGATGCCGTCGTGCGGACCGTGTTCAGCGGCATCAGCACCGGAACCGAGCGCCTTCTGTTTTCCGGTCGGATGCCCCCCTTTCCCGGCCTCGGCTACCCCCTGGTGCCCGGATACGAGACGGTCGCGCAGATCGAAAGGGCCCCGTCCGGCGGCGGCTTCGAGCCGGGGGACTGGGTCTTCGTTCCCGGCGCTCGGGCGTTCGTCGATGTCCGGGGCCTGTTTGGGGGGGCTGCGGCCCGGTTGGTGGTCGATGCCCAAAAGTTGATTCGCGTCGATGCGTCTCTGGGCGAGCAGGCTAGCCTGCTTGCGCTCGCGGCTACGGCCTGGCGCGCGGTAGCGGCGGCGGGGGACCGTCTTCCTGGGCTCGTTGTGGGTCACGGGGTCCTCGGGCGCCTCGTGGCTCGCATCGTCGTGGGACTCGGAGGAGCGCCCACCGTCTGGGAGACGAACGCCAGCCGTCGCGAGGGTTCAGTCGGGTACTCCGTGACGGATCCTGGCGACGACCCGCAACGCAACTATGAGTGCATCGTCGACGTCAGCGGCGACGCTTCAGCTCTCGACGGAATCATCGCTCGCAGCGCGCCCGCAGCTCGCCTCATCCTCGCCGGCTTCTATTCACAACGACCGTCCTTCGACTTTCCTCCTGCCTTCATGCGCGAGCTCGAGCTTAAGATTTCAGCCGAGTGGAAGCCCGCGGATCTGGAGGCGGTGAGGCAACGCGTCATGCGGGGTCAGCTGTCTCTCGAAGGACTCATCACTCATCGTCATGTCATCGATGCGGAGCGCGGGTCTCCTGGGAAAGCCTATCGAACCGCATTCGAAGACCCGGACTGCCTTAAAATGATCATCGACTGGAGGAGCCTCTCATGACCGCCATCCACCCTACGCCGACCAAGTCCGATCCCATTCGTGCCGCCGGCGAGGCGCTCCGGGAGGAAGCCGCGGTTGAGCCGGCCCATCCCTCCGCTGAGGCTCCTGCCAAGGCGACTCAAATCATCGCGATCTATGGCAAGGGAGGGATTGGAAAGTCCTTCACCCTGGCCAATCTGTCCTACATGATGGCCCAGCAGGGTCGAAAGGTCCTGCTGATTGGCTGCGACCCCAAGAGCGATACGACCTCGCTTCTGTTCGGGGGCCGTGCGACCCCTACGATTATCGAGACCTCTGCGCGAAAGAAGGAGGCAGGCGAGCCGGTCAGCATCGGAGATGTCTGTTTTAAGAGGGATGGCGTCTTTGCGATGGAGCTCGGGGGACCCGAGGTGGGCCGGGGCTGCGGCGGTCGCGGAATTATCCACGGCTTCGAGACCCTGGAGAAGCTGGGGTTCAACGACTGGGGCTTTGACTACGTACTACTAGACTTCCTAGGCGACGTCGTTTGCGGCGGCTTCGGCCTCCCGATCGCCAGGGATATGTGCCAGAAGGTCATCGTCGTAGGCAGCAACGACCTGCAGTCTCTGTACGTTGCCAATAACGTCTGCTCGGCTACGCAATACTTCCAGAAGCTTGGAGGTCACGTGGGCGTCGCGGGTATCGTCGTAAATAAGGATGACGGCACCGGTGAGGCCAAAGCCTTCGCGGAGAAGGTGGGGATACCGGTCCTCGCAGCTATCCCGCAGGACGAGGACATCCGTCGAAAGAGTGGGAGCTATGAGATTGTTGGTCGTCCCGACTCTAAGTGGGGTGGCCTCTTTGAGACTCTCGCTACCAACGTGGCAGAGGCTCCGCCGCTCCATCCCCAACCTCTCACCCAGGATGAGTTGCTCGGGCTCTTCAAGGGTGAGTCCGTGGGGCGCAACGTGGTCCTAGAGCCGGCCACGCTCGAAGACATGGGGGGGAACCCAGCCTCGCGACGGAAGTCGCTCGAGGTCATCTACGACGAGGTCTAGGGGTAGTCATGGAGGAGCAGAAGTCGGTCAGCGCCGCCGCCCGCGAGGGTAGCTGTCAAAATGGGGATACCCTTCGCTCGGCCGCCGAGGCGGCAGGGTCCGGTGAGCTTCTGGCCCAGCTGGAGAAGGACTATCCAAAGGGGCCGCATGACCAGCCCCAGAGCATGTGCCCCGCCTTCGGCTCGCTTCGAGTCGGGCTGCGCATGCGGCGTACCGCAACCATCCTTTCGGGGTCCGCTTGCTGCGTATATGGGCTGACCTTCACCTCCCATTTCTACGGGGCTCGGCGGACGGTCGGCTACGTTCCTTTCGACTCTGAAACTCTCGTCACCGGAAAACTCTTCGAAGATATTCGCGACGCGGTCTTCGAAATCGCCGACCCGGAGAACTACGACGCCGTCGTGGTTACGAACCTCTGTGTACCCACCGCCTCCGGCGTTCCCCTTCGACTTCTTCCGAAAGAGATCAACGGGGTTCGGATCATTGGCATCGATGTTCCTGGCTTTGGCGTGCCTACCCATGCCGAGGCGAAGGACGTCCTGGCGGGCGCCATGCTCGCTTACGCCCGCACGGAAGCGGAAGCGGGGCCCGTGGCCACGCCGCGCGGCGGAAAAAAGGCGGAACCCACCGTGGCCCTGGTGGGCGAGATGTTCCCCGCTGATCCGGTGGTGATCAGCCAGCTCCTGAGTCCCCTGGGGCTCGCCGCAGGCCCTGTGGTGCCCACCCGTGAGTGGCGAGAGCAGTACGCTGCCTTGGACTCCCGCGTCGTCGCGGCCATTCATCCGTTCTATACGGCTACCTTGCGGGAGTTCTCCAGGGCCGGGCGGGAGATCGTCGGGTCGGCTCCGATCGGGGTCGAGGGCACCGCAGCATGGCTTGACGCCATTGGGGCCCGAGCTGAAGTGCCGACCGCGAGAGTCGAAGCGGCCAAGAACGCCATCCTCCCCGCGATTCGTGGGGCCCTGGCCGCTAACCCCATTCGCGGTCGTATGACTCTCTCGGGCTATGAGGGCTCCGAGCTTCTCGTCGGACGTCTCCTCGTAGAGAGCGGGGCGGACCTCCGCTACGTGGGCACGGCCTGTCCTCGAACGCCATGGTCCGACGCTGACCGTGAGTGGTTGGAGTCGCACGGGGTTCAAGTACGTTTCCGAGCCTCTCTGGAGGAGGACCTGGCCGCCATGCGAGAGCATGAGCCCCAGCTAACGGTGGGCACCACGCCCGTCGTGCAGGAAGCCAAGCAGCGCGGAATCCCGAGTCTCTACTTCACGAACCTCATTTCCGCGCGACCCCTGATGGGTCCGGCAGGAGCGGGGTCGCTGGCGGCGGTGATCAACGCCGCTCTGGCCAGCAAGCCTCGATTCGATGCGATGAAGGCTTTCTTTCAAGGAGTGGGGGAGGGCGACGCGGCCGGAATCTGGGAGCGGACCCCGGAGCCGCGGCCGGACTTCCGTCGTCAAAACCTCGTCAAGCTGGGACGGGCGAAGGCGGCCAAAAATCGAGAGGAGCCCACCGGATGCTAGTTCTCGACCACGACCGCGCCGGTGGATACTGGGGGGCGGTTTATGTCTTCACCGCCGTGAAGGGACTCCAGGTCGTCATCGACGGGCCGGTGGGTTGCGAGAACCTCCCGGTGACCTCGGTCCTCCACTACACTGATGGGCTTCCCCCTCACGAGCTGCCGGTCGTGGTTACGGGCCTATCGGAGGAAGAGTTGGGGAAGGAGGGCACCGAGGGCGCTATGCGTCGTGCCCACGAAACTCTCGACCCGGGCCTGCCCACGGTTGTCGTCACGGGCTCGATCGCGGAGATGATCGGGGGAGGCGTGACCCCCGAGGGCACGGGCATTCAGCGCTTCCTGCCGCGAACCATCGACGAGGATCAGTGGCAGAGCGCCGATCGCGCCATCTCGTGGCTTTGGAACACATACGGGGCCAAGCGGGGCAAGATGCCTCGCGCCACGAAGCGGCCTGAAGGCGCCAAGCCTCGAGTCAACCTCATTGGGCCCACGTACGGATACTTCAATACCTGGTCGGATCTTGCGGAGATCCGACGCCTGGTGGAGGGGGTGGGCGCTGAGATCAACATGGTGTTCCCTCTCGGGAGCCATTTGGCGGATGTCTCGCGACTCGTAGATGCAGATGTGAATATCTGCATGTATCGCGAGTTCGGACGACTCCTGTGTGAGAGCCTCGAGAAGCCCTATCTGCAGGCCCCGATCGGCATGCACAGCACGACCGCGTTTCTCCGGAAGCTCGGGGAGCTTTTAGGTTTGGATCCGGAGCCTTTCATCGAAAAGGAGCGGCACACCACCCTTAAGCCCATCTGGGATCTGTGGCGTTCCGTGACTCAGGACTTCTTCGCCACCGCGAGCTTCGGGGTGGTGGCCAACGAGACCTATACTCGAGGGCTCAAGAATTACCTGGAGAATGAGTTGGGGCTCCCCTGCCATTTCGCGTTCTCGAGAACGGCCGGCAGAAAGCCCGATAACGCAAAGGTGCGGTCCGAGATACGGGAGAAGACCCCTCTGGTCGTCTTCGGCAGCTACAACGAGCGCATGTACCTCGCCGAGATGGGCTCGAAAGCGAGCTACATCCCGGCATCCTTCCCGGGGACTGCGATACGGCGTCATACGGGCACCCCTTTCATGGGTTACTCCGGCGCCTCCTACGTCCTTCAGGAAGTCTGTAACAGTCTCTTCGATACACTATTTAACATCCTGCCGCTCGGTACGCAGCTCGATGAGGTTGATGCAACCCCGTCGAGAGTTCATTCCGAGCTGCCCTGGGATCCTGAGGCCAAGGCTGCTCTCGACGCGTTCGTCGAGCAACTGCCCGTGATTGCTCGGATCTCGGCGGCTAAGCGGTTTCGCGACGAAGCGGAGGCGGCAGCACGAGCGCGGGGGGAGAACCGCGTGACGAAGGCAAGAGTGGAGGCAGTGCGATGACGATGTCAGATTTTACCACGGGAGAGATCAGGGGGAGTGGCGTCACGGCGCGCAGTCGCGAGGTCGGAACCGACGCACACGGCGCTGGAATCGAGCGCAAGCGGCGGCTCGAGCGGCGGGAGCTCCTCGTCTATTACTATCTCGGATTTGTAGTGTTCCTCCCGCTTGTATGTGGGGGGCGCGCCCTCAACCTCCTCCGCGGGAGGATGGGTGAGAACGACGGGTCGGCCATCGCCGAGACCAGCGCGCGAGTCGGCGACATGCTGGGTTTCGCGTTCATGGCCTGAGCCGATCCAAGATTTGTTGAGCCTGCGGGTTCGACAGCGAGTTCGTCTTCTACGGGAGACGAATGAACCTCGTGCCGCTCGGCGGGACGAGTGCCGAAAGGGTACAGTCAATGGCAGATGAAAACGGAGGAATTTTCTCCCAATCCGGGCTGAGCGAGGCCGAGGCCAAGGAGGTTCAGGGGTACATGATGCAGTACTTCATGCTCTTCCTAGCATTCGCAATCGTCGCCCACATGCTCATGTGGATCTACAAGCCGTGGTTCAGCGGGGACGAGATGGGCGCCATGGTGACTCCGGTCGCCCAGGCCATCTCGACCTTCGTGGTTTAAAGAGGAGCGAAACGTGCACAAGATTTGGATGATGGTCGACCCTCGTCAGGCCATGCTCGGACTCTTTACCTGGCTCGGCGTCCTGGCTCTGATGATTCACTTCACCCTGCTCAGCACCGAGCGGTACAACTGGCTCGACGACCCGAAGCCGGCAGCTGCGGAGCAGCAGTCGGCGCTCCCGTCGAACTGAGAGGGTTGGCGGAGCTGGTGACGGATCTCCTCGGGGTCCTTCGCTAGGTCCGCCAATCCCCGCCCAGGCCCTCTCGATCGGAGGTTGATGAATGGCCTTGCTCAGCTTTGAAAGAAAATACCGAGTCCGAGGCGGGACCCTCGTGGGCGGCGACCTGTTCGACTTCTGGGTCGGTCCGTTCTACGTCGGCTTCTTCGGCGTTACGACGATCTTCTGCGTGATTCTGGGAACAGCGCTCATCGTATGGGGCGCTGCGAGCGGGACCGGGGTCGCAGAGCAAACCTTTAATATTTGGCGTATCAATATCGAGCCGCCGCCGTTGAGCTACGGACTCGGGCTCGCTCCCCTGAACGATGGCGGCCTTTGGCAGATCATCACCGCATGCGCTCTAGGCGCTTTCGGTTCGTGGGCGCTCCGTCAGGTGGAGATCAGCCGAAAGCTGGGGATGGCGTACCACATCCCCGTGGCCTACGGCACCGCGGTCTTCGCGTACTTCACGCTGGTGGTGATCCGTCCTGTCTTGCTCGGGGCTTGGGGCCACGGCTTCCCCTACGGAATCTTCAGTCACTTGGACTGGGTATCCAACGTCGGCTACCAATACCTTCATTTCCACTACAACCCGGCCCACATGATCGCGGTCTCCTTGTTCTTCACGACAACCTTTGCTCTCGGTCTGCACGGGTCGTTGATCCTCTCGGCGCTGAATCCAAAACGCGGCGAAGAGGTGAAGTTCTCGGAGCATGAGGATACGTACTTCCGTGACTTCATCGGCTATTCGATCGGAGCGGTTGGTATTCACCGATTGGGTCTGTTGCTCGCGCTTTCGGCCGGGGTCTGGAGCGCCATCTGTATCGTGATCAGCGGTCCTGTCTGGACGCGAGGGTGGCCAGAGTGGTGGGGATGGTGGCTCAACCTCCCGATCTGGAGCTGAGAAAGGGTTAGAGAACGTGTTCGAGCTAAAACCGGACTACCAAAACATCTTTACCCAGATTCAGGTCCGAGGAGAGCTGGATCCGGGAGTGCCCATCAAGGAAGGCATCTTCCCTCGAGTCAACGACGGCTTCTTCAGCCACCTCGTGGGTCGTATCGGGAACGCCCAGTTTGGCCCTGTCTATCTGGGTTGGCTCGGGGTGCTGTCCGTTGTCTTCTTCTCTGTCGCCTTCCTGATCATCGGAATGAACATGTGGGCCTCCGTTGGTTTCAGCCCAGTGCAGTTCATTCGCCAGCTCCCTTGGCTGGCCCTCGATCCACCTCCGCCCAGCCTCGGTCTGAGCTGGCCGCCCCTGAATCAGGGCGGATGGTTTTTGATCACCGGGATGTTCCTGAGCGCCTCGATCTTCTTGTGGTGGGGGCGCTGCTATCTTCGCGCCCGCGCCCTGGGTCTCGGCACCCATGTTTCGTGGGCTTTTCTTTCCGCAATCTGGCTTTATATGGTGCTCGGCTTCTTTCGGCCTATCGCGATGGGGAGCTGGGGCGAGGCCGTCCCCTACGGGATCTTCCCTCACCTCGATTGGACGGCCGCCTTCTCGATGCGCTACGGCAACCTCTTCTACAACCCCTTCCACGCGCTCTCCATCGCGTTCCTCTACGGGTCGACCCTGCTCTTCGCGATGCACGGGGCGACGGTGTTGGCGTGTGGGCGTTACGGAGCCGAGCACGAGGTGGGCCAGGTCGTAGATCGCGGCACCGCGGCCGAGCGAAGCGCGCTCTTTTGGCGGTGGTGCATGGGGTTCAACGCTACCTATGAATCCATCCATCGCTGGGCGTGGTGGTTCGCGGTCCTCACCACCCTGACGGGCGGTATCGGTATCCTCCTCACGGGCACCGTGGTGGATAACTGGTACCTCTGGGCAGTGAAGCACGGCGTGGCGGCGGAGTACCCAGCGGCCTACCCCGTGGTTCCCGACCCCGCGCAGATGGGAGGTTCTCAGTGAGACGCCTATCGATGACCTACATCGTGCTCGGGGGCTCTCTGGCCATCGGGTTGGTGGTTCTATACGCGGCCTTCTTCCGTCCCGATGTCACGACCGTGCAGCGAGGCTTCAAGGGCATCGGCATGGAGCTCAACGTCAACCGGGCGACGGCCAAGATGCAGGCCGAGAAGAACCAGATGCCCGAGCCGCTCCCGGCGGTGCCCCTCGAGGGGCCTCGGGCGGGGGATATCTATCAGAATGTCCAGGTTCTAGGGAATTTGTCGGTCGCCCAGTTCGGGCGGATGATGAACGCCTACTCTCTATGGGTCGCGGGCAACGCGAACAACTGCGCCTACTGCCACAACGTCAACAATATGGCCTCGGATGAGGTCTACACGAAGGTCGTCGCGCGAAAGATGACCCAGATGACCCAGAACATTAACCAGAACTGGACATCTCATGTTGGGGCAACCGGTGTGACTTGCTACACCTGTCATCGAGGGAATGGGATTCCCGAGTACGTTTGGTGGTCCGGGCGACCGGGACCAAATGAATATACGTACGGGCTGGGCTCGAACGCTCAGCAGAATGCGCCGGCCGAGAGCGTGGGTCTCGCCTCTCTGCCGGGAGATCCCTTTAGCTCGTTCCTCATGGGAGACCGCAACATCGGCGTCGCGGGAAGTGAGGCTCTACCCCACGGGAACCGGTCGTCGATCAAGCAGACGGAGTGGACCTATGGCCTGATGATGCACTTCTCGAACGCCCTTGGGGTCAATTGCACGTATTGCCACCAAAGCCGCGCTTTCAAGATGTGGAACCAAAGCCCGCCCCCGCGGGCCACCGCTTGGTACGGCATTCGGATGGTGCGAGAGGTGAACAATAAATATATTGGGTACCTGCAAGAGAACGAGATCTATCCTGCGGATACCTATCCGGATGACGAGCTCCCCAAGGCCAACTGTATGACCTGTCATCAAGGTGTATATAAGCCGCTTCTCGGCGCGCCGATGCTCAACGACTATCCTTCCCTGAAGGAACTCCCCCCGAAGGACGAAGTCTCCCTCGCTTCGCCCTGAGCTCCGTCGAGACATCCGGGGCTCACTCGTTCGTTCGCCGCTTCCTTCCTAGCCTAAGTCCGCTTTTTTCTTGAACGAACGGTTGAGATGAATATGGGGCGGGTCCAACCCGTCGCGGACGGATCCGCGATCCTCGCAACACGGCCCTCCGGACTGCGGTCCTTTGTCCTCCAGAGAGAGACCTGGCCCGCCGTCGAGGGGGGCTCCTTTTCCTGTCATCTTAGCCGTTTGTACGCGTTCTCGAGGTCCCTCCCGGCCGAGTGTGCGGCTTCGTTCGAGCGTACGTGTATCAAGGTCTAATCCGCCTTGATTAAAAACAAACGCGTGTCGAAGGTCCCGGCACCGTGAGCTCGATTTTCCCTCGATGGACCAATCATCTGCCAACGGCAGCGGCGGCCGCGGTCCCAGTTCTGGGGCTTGGCGTGGCGGTTGGCGTCACTTACTTCTTCTCCCCGTACTACACGGACGTCGGCTACAGCCCCGAGCAGCCGGTGGCGTATAGCCACGAGCTGCACGCGGGTGAGATGGGTATCGACTGCCGATACTGCCACAACACGATCGAGTACGCGGGGTACGCAGCGGTGCCAGCGACCGGGACCTGCATGAACTGCCACAAGTACGTCGGCACGGAGCGGGAGTCCCTGGCCGCGGTCCGGGAGTCTTGGGACAGCGGAGAGTCCATCCCTTGGATGAAGATTCATCAGCTGCCGGACTATGCCTACTTCAACCACAGCGTGCATGTGAGCGCGGGCGTGGGCTGCGTGTCCTGCCACGGGAGGGTGGACCACATGGAGGAGGTCTACCTTCAGGAGCCGCTCAGCATGGGCTGGTGCATGCGCTGCCACCGCAACGCCGAGGTCAATCTGCGACCCCCGTCGGAGGTGACAAACATGGCGTGGTCCGCCGAGGAAGAGGGCTACGACGTCACCCAGGACAAGACCCATCCCTACAACACGCGGGGCATCAACCCCCCCCAGAACTGCTCAGGATGCCACCGATGACGAAAATGCCCACGGGCCTGGAGAGCCCCAACAGCCCGAGCCGCCGCAACTTCCTCGCCGCCGTCGGCGCGACGGTGGCGTCGATCAACACGGCCGCATGCATTCGTAAGCCGTACGAACGCATTCTTCCGTTTGGTCGTCGACCCGAGGACTTGGTCCCCGGCGAGCCCCAATACTTCTCGACCGCGATAAACTTCGGGGGGTCAGTGCAGGGCTTGCTGGCGAAGTCGACCGACGGTCGCCCCACCAAGGTCGAAGGTAACCCGAAGCACCCTCAGAGTCTCGGAGCCACGAACGCCTGGGCGCAAGCTTCGGTGCTCGAGCTTTACGACCCAGATCGCAGCCGCACCCCGTTCGTCGATGGCGAGGCTGCAACCATGGAGGAGGCCATCGAGGCGCTCACGGCCTTCGCGTCCACCGCGAAGGGAGATGGAGGAAAGAGCCTGGCGGTCGTTATCGACGAGACCCCTTCGCCCTCTCTGGAACGGCTCCTCGGACGCATGATGGAAGCTTTCCCGGGGGCCACTCTGTATGGGAGCGACGGCGCGGGGGACACGCACGCACGAGCGGGCGCCGCGCTCGTCGGCCTGTCCGATCTGACGTGGACGTCCGCCGGGCAGCCGCGAATCATCGCCACTTTCGATGCCGACCCGATGTCGACCGAGGGCGATACGGCCTCGTTTACTCGTGCGTTCGCTCGGGGACGGGATCCAAGTCTCCCGGACGACCAGCTCAATCGCCTCTACGCGGCCGAGTCATCCCTGACGGTGACGGGCTCGAACGCCGACCATCGACTTCCCTATCGCTCCGCACGCATCGGTGACCTTCTCGCCGCGGTTGCGGCCCATCTCGGCAAGAAGGGCTTCGAGGTTCCGGCGATTCAAGCCTCGGCGGAGGCCATGGCGGAGCCGTGGGCCCAAGCCCTCGCCGCAGACCTAGCGTCTCGTCCTCGGGGCACGACTCTCGTCATGGTGGGGGAGCGTCAGGCGCCGCAGGTCCATGCGCTCGGGTTGCTCATCAACCAGGCTCTTGGGAACTTTGGCAGCACCGTCACCTTCACGGAGCGGACTTGGCGTCCCCGCGCCTCCCTCGGGGCTTTGGCGAAGGCCATCGCGGACGGGGAGGCAAGCCAGGTTCTCGTCCTGGGGGCCAATCCCGTCTATGCCGCGGCCGGCGACGTTCCCCTCGCCGAGGCGCTCGAGAAGGCGGACAGCTCAGTGCACTTGGGGCTGCGCCGTGACGAGACGGGAGGCGTGGCCAAGTGTCACATACCGATGTCTCACTATCTCGAGGCGTGGGGCGATTTGGTGTCGCGGGACGGAACCGTCAGCGTCCAGCAGCCGCTGGTCGCGCCGCTCCATGACTCGATGTCCTCCCTCGAGGCGTTGGCTCGCATGCTCGGCGAGGACGGCCCCAGCGGGTACGACATCGTTCGGGCCACTCTCGAGCCCATGGCGGGCGCCGACTTCGAGACCACTTGGCAGACGTGGTTGCACGACGGAGTCGCGGCCCGGATGCCTTCCAAAACTCCTCGCGCCGACGCTCGGGCCCTCTCCACAACCTGGACCCGCGCAGCCGACGAAGATGGCTTCGAGCTGGACTTCGTTAGAGACAACGCCGTTCTGGACGGTCGCTTTGGCAACAGCCCCTGGCTGCAGGAGCTCCCCGACCCCCTGACCAAGCTCACCTGGGACAACGCCGCCATCGTCTCGCCGGCCACTGCGAAGAAGCTCCGCGTCGAGAACGAGACGGTCATTCGCATCACGCACCACGGCGTGACCCTCGACATGCCGGTTTGGATACAAGCGGGCACGGCGGACGGCGTCATCGTGCTGCCTCTCGGCTACGGCCAGAAGGCGGGCGGTCGGTTCGCCGCGGGGGGATTCGATGTCTCCAAGCTGCGGCTGGACGCCGCTCCGTGGATTCTGACGGGAGCCAAGGTCGCGAAGACCTACCGGAGCTACACGCTCGCCTGCGCCCAGGTGGAGGAGAGCCTGCACGGTCGGTCCCATGTGCGGACCACGACGCAGACGGACTTCACCGAGGACCAAAACTTCGTTGAGAAGTTCGAGGTGATGCCCGCGGAGGAGGTCAAGACCTTCCTCTGGGACGAGCCTTTCGGGCCGGTCGACCACATGTGGGGCATGACGATCGATCTCAACCAATGCACCGGTTGTGGGACCTGCACCGTCGCCTGCCAGGCTGAGAACAACATTCCTTGGGTGGGTAAGGCCGAGGTCCTCAAGGGTCGCGAGATGCATTGGATTCGCGTCGACCGGTACTTCGAGGCCGAGGATGAGCCGCTCCAGGTGAAGTATCAGCCGATGAACTGCCAGCAGTGTGAGACGGCGCCCTGTGAGAACGTCTGTCCGGTTGCCGCCACCGTTCACAGTCCCGAGGGCATGAACGACATGGTCTACAACCGCTGCATCGGGACGCGCTACTGCGCCAACAACTGCCCCTACAAGGTGCGCCGCTTCAACTTCTTCCATTACGCTTATCGAAACGACCAAGACTACGGGCTGGGGATTGCTATGCAGCGCAACCCAGACGTGACTGTCCGATACAGAGGGGTGATGGAGAAGTGCTCGTACTGCGTGCAGCGCGTGCAGCGCGCCCGCATCGAGGCGAAGGTTCACCGGAACTCCAGGGTTGTGGAGGATGGTGAGATCGTCACCGCTTGCCAGCAAGCCTGCCCCGGGGATGCCATTCGTTTCGGCAACCTCAAGGATGAGGACGCCATGGTCACGAAGAAGGCCAACGACCCACGGAACTACGCTGTGGTCGCCGAGCTCAACACGCGACCGAGGACGACGTACTTGGCCAAGCTCACCAACCCCAACCCCAAGCTGACCAACGGGTGATCACGGATGGATATTCGCGCTGAAATAGACCCTGTCGATCGCCGTGTCCCGCTCGTCAATCCCCCCGCCAATTTGGGGGGGATTACGAGTGCGGTTGCGGCCCCTATCGAGTGGAAGGCTCCGCTCGGCTGGTGGATCTTCTTCCTCGTCTCTGCCGTCTTCGCCATGAGCTACGCGGTGAGCACCGCCTACCTGGTCTGGGAAGGCACCGGCATCTGGGGCATCAACAACCCGGTGGCCTGGGGTTGGGCCATCGTAAACTTCGTATGGTGGGTCGGTATCGGCCACGCCGGGACCCTCATCTCCGCCGTACTGTTCTTGTTCCGCCAAAAGTGGAGAACGAGCATCAATCGCTTCGCAGAGGCCATGACCATCTTCGCGGTGGTCTGCGCGCTCAGCTTCCCCACCATTCACGTGGGCCGTATCTGGCTTCTATACTGGGTGTTCCCACTTCCGAACCAGATGCTGATGTGGCCGCAGTTCCGAAGTCCCCTCCTTTGGGACGTCTTCGCGGTGAGCATCTATGGGTCGGTCTCGGTGCTCTTCTGG
>JBCBRU010000138.1:0-16468 GCA_039819565.1 Myxococcota bacterium
CAGCCCGTAGGCCATCCGCGTGACGGAGCTCCACGGCCGGCGCGCGGGAGGGCGTCTCGGCTTCTATAGGTAGCGTCGCTCCCGCCGTGAGCTCGCCCTTGGGACCGACCGTATGGACCGTCGTTTCGGGCAGCTGGTCGAGGCTCGTGGTGGTGAGGGCGATGACCTCGCCCCCATGGGCGAAGCTGGCTTCGTGCCAGGCGATGCCCGAGGTCACCTGCGTCGCGTTCCCGGAACCATCGAGAGACGCTCGGAAGAGGTGGAGCTGAGCGGGGTCCTGGCCGCCCAGGAACCAGAGCCAGCCTCGAGCTTCGTCGATGTGAACGAGGGTGTGAAAGCCCGTCTTTTCTCCCACGAGCACCTGGCGACGAACGATGGAGAGGCCGTCGTCCGCGAGGTGCTTCCGTTCGAGTCGCCACGCGCCCCCTTCCTCGGTCGCCCAGAAAAAGCTCCGCGCGTCCTCCGAGAATCGAGGCGTGGAGTCATGGATATTGAGCCAGGCAGGATCTCTTTCTTCGAAGAGGGTACGGGTCTGGCCGGTCTGCGGGTCCACGCGAAGCAGGATTTGCGATCCTTGGTCTCGGGACTGGACGAGCATGATGAGCTCCCCGCCCCAGGCCACCTTGGCGAGATAGGGATAGGCTTCACGATCCCAGGTCAGCTCTCGGTGTTGACCGCCGTCGGCAGAGACCATGAAGACGCGAACGTCGACGTTGGCTTTCCCGGGGCGTGGGTAAGCGAAGCGGTGCCCAGGCAACTCGGGCCGCGCCGCGTCGGTAATGGTGAACTGCTCGAGGGCCCGCTCGTCGTTCTTCTGGTAAGCGATGCGGTCGCCGCTCGGGCTCCACCAGTATCCGTCGTAGCGACTCATCTCCTCTTGCGCCACGAATTCGGCCACCCCGTTGGGGGTCACGGATCCATCGAAAGTGAGCTGGCGCGGCTCGAGAGGCAGAGCCTCCTGGGCGGGAAGCTCGACCGGCAGGTCCACCACGTGGAGGTCCTCGTCCAGGACGAAGGCAAGTTTTCGAGCCGAGGGCGATAGCTTGGGGCGCAATACGACCCCGTCGGGGAGCTCGAGGCGAACCGAGCGACCGTCCGAGAAGTCGTGCAGGAAGAGTTGTCCGTTGAGCTTGAGCACGAGGCGATCCCCGTCTTTGGACACTTCGAAGCCGGTGAATCCCGCGGTTTTAATGCGTTTTCGCTCTCTCTCGGCTTTCTCCGCGGCCGAGAGGCTTTCGCTTCGATCGCCGAGGAGGGCGTGGGCAGAGAGGAGCCGCCGCGTCTCCCCGGAGCTGAGTTCGTGAACGAACAGATCCGAGACGGGGCTCGTCGAGCTCGCGCGAAGGAACAGGACCCTGGTGCCGTCCGGCGTGATGCGCACGTGGAAAGGACGTCCGAGGGTGTACCCATGCGTCTTCGTGAGCTCCCGCAAGCGGCCCTCGGGAGGACGCTGGGGGGGCTGAGAGCCGGCGAGCGAGGGAATGGAGGCGCTGGTGATCATGGCCGTGAGGAGCAGTGTGCCCTTCTGCACGAATGGCGCATACCACAGTCCCGCGGCGGCGCCCTGCGGTTGGCGGCGCGTGCGTACCGCGCTACCCCGCCCGCGATGGATGCGCACGCCCTGGCGGTCTGGCTCACCGCTCGACTCGCCTCCGAGGAAGCCCGCGCGGACTGGGAGGCACTGATTCGAGGGGGATGGGAGAGCCTCCTAGACCGACCGATCGAACAGCTCCTTGCGGCGCCCGTATTCGCCGGAGCCCTGGATGACGTCCTCACCGCGGAGCGGCTGGAGAGTCTGGCTCGAGCCGCCGTCCGTTTGGGGCTGGCTCCGCTCGAGGAGGAGTTAAAGACCGACGAGGAAGCCGTCGGTCGCTATCTCGACGAAGGCTCTCGGGCCCGGCTCGAAGCGATGGTGACGCGGGAAGGACTCATCGATGAGACGTGGGTGGATGTCGTGTTTTCGCAGGGAGCGACCGAGGAGCTCTTCGCAGATACGCTGTTTCGGGGCCTTGCGGACTTCTCTGAGGCCATCCCGAATCTGCTTCAGTCCACTACGCCCGCTGCTCTGGGCAAGATCGCGAGCCGACTTCAGGGCGCCACCGGCGGGGTGCGGGATCGAATGCGGGAGGAGCTCAAGTCGAGAGTCGAGCCGGAGATCCGGCGTTTCGTACAAAAGGCGACCCGCCGCCTGCTCGACGGAACAGCAAGCTTCGTCAAAGGCTCTCTGGACGGAGAGCAGGCGGGAGGGGCCCGTAAGAACCTCCTCGCTCATGCCCTGTCACGACCCACGCAGAACTGGCTGCGCCCCCTAGACGCGTCCGGAAGGGCGGACCTGGAGGCGGTGCTCGTTCAGCTCGCCCGCTCGGAGGCGGGTCGAGCCGAAGCGCGTACACGTCTGGAGCGGATGCACCGGGGGATGCTCGAGCGATTCGGGCCGCGTTCGGCGCGCGCGGTTCTCGCCGCCCACGACCTTGAGGTGGGGGTTGAACCGGCCGTGTGGGCCGAAGTGACGTGGCCGTGGGTTCAGACGGTGCTTCACGGTGAGGCGGCGAAGACCTTTATCGAGAAGCTCGCCGCAGAGATCATCGAGGAGGTTCGGGCGGGCGACTGACGCCACCCTCCTCCGGGCCGGAAGGGTCCCGGTCGGGCCGAGGAAAAGCACCGAAGGCGGCGAGGAGATCCAAAAAAGTCCGTGGCCGATTCGGATCCTCACGAAGCTTATGGAAGAACTTCGAGATTCCTGGGAACTCGAGCTCGGCGAGCGGGAGGTGACGTTCCGTGACGACGCCAGCGAGATGCGTTGAAGACGTCGTGCGACCGCTCATAGCTCCTGCCGTCGAGCACGAACGGTGCCACGAGCGACGGATGAGAGTTCCCATCGACATCCAGTCACTGTTGCGATCCTGCCTCAACTCCGTGTGGCTTTTGCACCTCGACCCGGTCCCCGCCTTGGAGCACTCGGTGTAGCTTTCGGGCATGGCGATTCTTCGTTCGGTGTGTCCTCACGATTGTCCGGGCGCCTGCGCGCTCGAGGTCGAGGTGGAGGATGGGTCCCGAGTGCGTCGGGTCCGAGGCGCAAAGTCCATGCCGTACACGGACGGGACCATCTGCTCCAAGGTCAGTCGGTACGAAGAGCGGGTTCACCACCCGGACCGGCTTCAGACCCCGCTCCTTCGCGACGGGCCCAAGGGCTCAGGTCGTTTCCGTGCCGCGGGCTGGGAGGAGGCTCTAGATCGGGTCGCGGAGGCTTTTCGGCAGGCCACCGAGCGCCACGGAGCGGAAACGGTGTGGCCGTACTGGTACGCCGGAACCATGGGCTTGGTGCAGCGGGATGGGCTCGTTCGCCTCACCCGATGCCTGGGTTACTCCGGTCTAGAAACCACCATCTGTTCGAGCATCGGGAAGGCAGGTCTTCTTGCGGGGCTCGGGGCGGCCGTTGGTACCGACGCTCGCGAGCTCCCCGAAGCGGAGCTTATCGTGGTGTGGGGCATGAATCCCATCTATACCCAGGTCAACGTCTGGTCGTGGATAAAGAAGGCCCGAGATCGAGGCGCGCGCCTCGTCGTCATCGATCCACATCGGACCGCCACCGCCGAGAAAGCCGATTGGCACCTGGCCCCGGCCCCGGGCACGGACGACGCCCTGGCCTGCGCGGTGATGCAAGTCATCCTGTCCGAAGGGCTCGCAGACCGGGCCTTCCTGGCGGACCGCACCGACTTCTCCGGCGATGTCGAGGCCGAACTCAGCGCCTGCACCCCCGAGTGGGCGGCCGAAATCACGGGACTGACCGCCGAGACGATTCGCGAGTTTGCTCGTCTCTATGCCTCCACCAAGAAAAGTTATATCCGAGTAGGCTATGGGTTCACCCGCTCCCGAAACGGCGCTCACCGCCTTCACGCGGTGAGCTGCCTGCCTTCGTTGACAGGGGCTTGGAACGAACGGGGGGGTGGGTTCCTCGCGGCTTCAGGGGGCGTTTTTCATGTCGACAAGACGCTCATCGAGGGGCGGGACGTTCCCACCACCGCGCGCAGTCTCGATATGTCCCAGATCGGGCGTGTTCTCACGGGAGAGGCCTCGGCTCTTCGCGGCGGGCCCCCGGTCACCGCCATGATCGTGCAGAACTCGAATCCAGCCGTGGTAGCCCCAGAGCAAAACCTCGTACTGGAAGGCTTGGCCCGCGAGGATCTCTTCGTCTGCGTGCACGAACAGTTCATGACCGACACTGCGAAGTTCGCCGATGTCGTGCTCCCCGCCACGACGTTCCTGGAACACCCTGACGTCTACACTTCCTACGGTCACACCTTCCTTCAGGTCGCGAAGCCGGTCCTGCCCCCGGCCTTCGAGGCGCGCTCTAACCATGAGGTCCTGCAAGGCCTCGCGACGCGACTCGGGGCCTCGCATGCGGCTTTCGATATGGACACTTGGACCCTCATCGACGAGACGCTTCGAGCATCGGGCTATCCCTCGGCGGAAGAGGTCCACGCCGAACGCTGGGTGGACGTGGCCCAAGACCCACGCAATACGAACCTTCGGGAGCGTTTCGGTTTTCCGGATGGTCGATTTCGTTTCCGGCCCCAGTGGGTAGGTTCGGGAGCGGACACCATGCCCTCGACTCTCGGGCACTGGGCCACCAACGACACCCGCTTCCCGCTGCGTCTCATTCCCGGGCCAGCCCGTCACTTTCTCAACTCGACCTTCACCGAAACCCCGTCCAGCCAGGCGAAACAAAATCGCCCCACGGTGGTCGTCCACTCCTCCGACGCAGAGGCGCGCGGGGTAGAGACCGGCGACGAAGTGTGGCTGCAGAACGAGCTGGGGCAGGTTCGGCTGCACGCCGAGGTCTCATCGGAAGCGACGCGCGGAGTGCTGGTGGTCGAGAGCGTGTGGCCGCGCGGGGCCTTCCTGGCGGGCGAAGGCATCAACGTCCTCACCAGCGCCGAGGCCGTGCCTCCGGCCGGCGGAGCCGCCTTTCACGACACGTCGGTCGAACTCCGCAAAGCCTAGGCCCGCCTTAGGGTCAGGCCAGGTGGGAGAGCCAGGCGAGCATCTTCCGCGAGAGCGCGTCCAGGTGGTCCTTCTGGTCCTCCGGGTTGTGGATGGCGTTCTCGAGCGTCCACACCGTGCTGCCGCGGGGGAGAGCGGTGGCGACCTGGAGAGTTTGGGACGGAAAGATGAGCGGGTCGGCTCCGAAGGCCACCGAGAGCACGGGAACCGTGAACCACGGAGCGAGGTTGAGCAGGTTTCCGGGGGTGGTCGGAAGAAACCACTGCTCGAAGAAGCCTCGGGCGGTCGAGCCGTCGGCCAGAAAGCCCGACCGTTGATTGACCTCGGCCGGATCGGCGCCGAGCGGCGGGCTTCGCCGTTGGTTCGGGTCGAGCTGGCGGTCCCTAAATCGAGGATCGGCAAAGCAACAGGGGATCTCGAGTCGCCGCTCGGGGGCGCCGTCGCCGAGCGCGCGCGCGGCCTCCGCCGCCACCGCCATGAGGCGTTGGCGCTGAGCAGTCCGGTACCGTTCGACCCATTCGCGTCCGAGGGGGAAGGTGCGTTCGGACGCGTAGAGATCGAGCTCCGGGTTTCGTGAACCGTCGCGCCCCACCGCGGGATCGATCCAGCAGCGGAGAAGCTCGGCTCGGCTGGGGTGGGGGGCCAAGAAGATGAGGGCCTGGGCTATGTGAAAGCGCGACTGGACGAGCCCTGCCAGGGGAGCGCCGCCGGAGTGACCGACAAGGACCAGCGTTTTGTCTGCGGGAACGACCTCCCGCAGCGCGAGGCCGATATCATCGGCAGCGGTCGCATAGTCGAGATCTTTGTCGCCCTCTTCGACGTAGCGGCCGTCGACACCGACCACGCCGGCTCCGTGCCAGATCAACGACTCGGTCAAGAAGGTGGACAGGTACGAGACCGATGGATGGCAAAAAGCGAAGATGGTCTCAGCCTCCGGGTGCAGGATGCTCACTCGAGCACGACCCACCGTGGCGATATGGGGAGAGGAGGCGGGGGCTGGGGGTGCGGTGTCCAAAGTGAACCTCGACGAGAGCGTCTCACAGCTATGGTCAGGGCGCGACCGGCGCTCGCGAGGTTCCGTCGATCAGGCGGAGGGGAGCTCGAAGAAGAAAGAAGATCCGGTTCCGGGCTCGCTCGACACGAGGAGCTGGGAGCCGTGAAGCTCGACGATATGGTTGGCGATCGCCAAGCCGAGCCCTCCGGGGCGCTCTTGAGGGGTGCCCGTCGATTCGCGGTAGTGTCGGTCGAAAATGAACGGCAGGCTGGATTGCGGGATGCCGCATCCGGTGTCGCGGACCGAGAGCTCGGCGCCAGATGGTCCGGGTCGGGCGGCCAAAATAACCCGCCCGCCGGCCGGCGTGTGGCGCAGAGCGTTGTCGATGAGGTTGTCGAGGACGCGCTCGACCAACGAAAGATCACCTGCAACGAACGGGGTCGAAGCGGCAATGTCGAGCTCCATGAGGACCTCTCGCGCCTGGGCGGCGGGTTCGAACTTCTGCGCGACGTCCTGAAGGAGCTCGCCCGGCGAGAAGGGCTCCGGTTCGGGGGTGATTTGCTTGGCCTCGAGCTCGGCCAGCTCAAAGAGGCGACCCACGAGGTCTCCCAGGAACAAGCCGTGGCGATGAGCCGCCCCGAGGTAGCGCTTCCGTTCATCGGATCCGAAAGACCCGTCCTTGAGGAGGAGCGTTTCGAGGTAGGCGTTGAGGGTCGCCAGCGGCGTGCGGAGATCGTGGGAGACGTTGGCGACCAACTCTCGTCGGAGATCGTCGGCGCTGCGGGCTTCTCCGAGACGCGCGCTCATAGCTCCGGCGAGGCGCTCGAAGGTGGCGCGGACGTCGTCGAGCTCGTCGCCTCCCCGGGGCCACGGTTTGAGCGGTGGCGGGGCCGTGAAGCCGGAGCTTTCGAAGCTGAGCATGGCGCGGCGGAGACGCCGAAGTCGGCGCGTCATGAGCCCGAAAGTCAGGACCCCCGCTAGGGCGCCGAGGATGAGCACCCCGAAGCCAGCTCCGAAGCCTTGCTCGAGGATTCTGCTCATGGCGACCCGCTCCAGAACCGCGGTGTACCGTTCTCCACCCAGGACGACGTAGAGGTAGCCCTCCGGCTCCTCGCGAGAGCCAATGACGGCGGCAGAGAAGGGTCGCCGCTGACCGGGGGCTCGAGGGTCGTCCCCCTCCAAGGGAAGTCGCCCAGGACCGTCGAGGAACCTACGGATAGGCGTCAGGTCGATTCGCGAGGCCTTCACTTTTCCCGGGGGCGCGGAGTACGCCAGGATTCTTCCGGAGGGGGTGAGGAGATAGATTTCGATGCCGGGGTTCACGACCATCATCATGTGAAAGATGTGCTCGAGTCCGGCCTCGTTGATGCGTCCCTCCTGGAGAAGGATTTGCTCCTCGACCAGGTGGCTGGCCACGTCAGCGTGGAGTTCTTGATTGACCGCCGCCATGTGACGGCGGGTCGCCGCTACGGAGATAATGGCAAAGGTGATGCTCGTAGCGCCCAACCACACCACGAGGGCGAGGGCGAGGCGGCCGTGAAGAGTTCGAATCATGCTTCGCTCTGGGCCGGGTCGAAGAATCGGTAGCCGACGCCCCACACCGTGAGGACGAAGCGCGGCGCCGAGGGGTCGGTCTCGATCTTCGACCGCAGCCGATTGATGTGGGTGTTCACGGTGTGGGCATAGCCTCGGTGGCCGTAGCCCCATACTCGGTCCAAAAGCTCCGCGCGTCCGTAGACGCGCCCGGGGTGGCGGGCGAAGTGGAGGAGCAGGTCGAACTCTTTGGCGGTGAGCTCCAGCGGGGAGCCATCGAGAACGGCGCTGCGTCGCGTGGGGTCCAAAAGAAAGGGCCCAACCTGGACTTGCCCTTCGTCCGACGGACGGGTGCGCAGAGCTTCGACCCGCCGCAGGAGGGCCTTGATGCGGGCGAGCAGTTCGCGGATCCCGAAGGGTTTGATCATGTAGTCGTCGCCCCCGATCTCGAGTCCCAGAACGCGATCGAGCTCCGCCGAGCGCGCGGTGAGCATCAGGATGGGTATGTATTGTTCACGAGCCCTGAGCTGGCGGCAGATCTCGAGGCCGTCCAGGTCGGGCAGCATCAGATCGAGGACGACCAGATCATGCTCCCCTCGCAATGCGTGCGCGAGGCCGATGCGGCCCTCTCCCGTGGTATCTACGCCGTACCCGGCGTCGCGGAGATGAAGAGCCACGAGATCGGCCACGTCTGGGTTATCTTCGACGACGAGAATGCGCTTCACGATAGCTAGGGCTCCAAACCCTCAGCTACGTCCTCTACCTCTCTCGGTTACGCGCATATTCGAAGAAAGATGTTGGAGAATTGGGAGGTCCTCGGGACCGGGGCGTGATCCTCACCCGGTAGCTTGCCTCCGTGCCGCTCGCTAGCGGCTCTAAACGGAGACTCACACCCATGATTTCACGCCCCATCTTCACTGCTCTGACCCTGAGCGCGCTTGGAGCTGCGCTCACCGTCCCTTCTGACGCCGAGGCGAGCCGCTATCATCGACGCCACCGCGTCTACGAGGTGGTCATCACCAACCTCACCCGCGGCCAGATTCTGTCCCCACCCATCGTCGCCACCCATCGACCTGGGTTTCGCATCTTCGAAGTGGGCATGCCGGCTAGCCCTGAGCTGGCCGCGGTCGCCGAGGACGCCGTCAACGCCGGACTAGAGACGCTTCTCGACGGAAGCTCTCGGGTCTTCGATCGTCAGACGGGAGGCGCTCCGATTCCTCCCGGTCAGTCCGCCGCTCTCGAAATCACCGCCGATCGCTGGGCCACCCGGCTCTCTTCGGTGGGCATGCTGGTTGTGACCAACGACGCTTTCTTTGGCTTCAATGGCGTAAAGCTGCCCAATTGGGGTTCGCGGACCTACCGCGCCGTGGCTTATGACGCCGGCAGCGAAGCCAACACCGAGGACTGCGACGACATCCCCGGGCCCCCCTGCGGGAACCCCGGCGTGCGTCAAACCGTCGATGCGGAAGGCTACGTCCACGTCCACGCTGGCATCCACGGCTTGGCGGACCTCGTCCCCTCGCGCCACGACTGGCGAAACCCCACCGTCCAGATCACCATCACGCGCATCCGCTGAAGGCCTCCGCGGTTGGGTTCACTGAGGGCACAGCTCAAAACACGTCAGCGTGTCCTCGCCCTCCGTGGTCTCTCGGCAAGCCTGTTTGCACTCCTCTCGTGAATCGAGGGGCGTGGCCGGAACCGGCGCCTCTTCGACAGGAAGGGGAGCTGTGCGGGGCGCACCGGGTGCAACGCTCGAGGTCGCCGCGGGGGGGACCAGACGATAGATGCCCCGCCGCTTTCTTTCTTGGCAGCGCTCGTAGCAAGCGAGCTTCTCTGCCGAAGACGTAGCGTTCGTACACTCCCGAGCGCACTCCCGGCCGATGCTCTCTGAGCTTGGACCGGCACGTTGCGCCGGGGGAAGTGAGCTATCGTAGCGCGTCTGGCGCTGCTCCTCCCTCTCCGCGCGCCCCTTCTGGACGCTGCCGGTGATGATGTTCACCACTCCGGTGGCGATCAGCGCCACGCCGACGATGGTCCCCACGGTAAGCAGGGCCGTGGGGCCCGAGGTATCGCAAAAGCCAAACTCGCACTCTTCTTCCGCCCACACTACCGCTCCCACGGAGGTCCCAGCCCAAGCTGCGGATCCCGCCACGACGGAGGCGATACCGCCATTGATCTTGGCTTGGGGCGTCGCGCACGCACCGAGAAGAAGAAGAAGACCGGTGGCGGCAGCGCACCCTCGAGACCGGGCCATGCTCGGGGCCTCGCACGATCCCACAGGGGAGACAAGGTGCGGATGCTAGGCGTGCGGGAAGGCTGGAGCCCCGGTAAGGCGCTCGCTCTCGGCCCACAAGCGCTCCGCGGATTCATCGTCGAGGGCAGCCCGGGTCGGGCGTTTCTCCTTTTCGTCGGAGAAGTACCGTCCGGTGACCTTCGCACCGTCCGAGTGGGTCACCAGATGTAGGGTGGTCTTGGCCCCGCTCGAGGGGGAGCGAAGCAAGAACCCGAACGTCTTCAGCAAGGTTCCGAACAGACTCTTTTCATCTTGAGCAAAGCCGGTGGCTACGACGCCCGGGTGAAGAGCGTTAGCGGTCACCCTCGCGGGGTCGAGGCGCTTGGCGAGAGCGCGAGCATGAAGGATGTTCATCAGCTTCGACATTCCGTACACTTCGAAGCCCCGATAGCTCTTCTCCGACTGGAGATCCTCGAAGCGCATCCGTGCCCCACGATGAGCCTCGGAGCTCACGTTAATGATCCGGGCGGGACCACTCTCGATGAGCCGCGGCGCCAAGAGACTCGTCAGCAGGAAGGGGCCGAAGTGATTGATCTGAACGGTAGCCTCCAGCCCGTCCTCGGTGAGCTGCCGACTGGGAAGATAGAGCCCTGCGTTGTTGACCAAGACATCGAGGCGCGGATGTTGGGCGAGGATCGACGAAGCCACCTCCCGCACCGAGCGAAAGCTCGACAGGTCGCAGAGGTGCAGATCGAGCTCGGCTCGAGGAACCTGCCCTCGGATCCGCTCCACGGCCCCCTGACCCTTCTCGCTCGACCGACAGACGAGTGCGACGCGTGACCCCGCCCGAGCCAGCTCACGGGCCGTAGCCTCGCCGATGCCGCTGTTGGCTCCGGTGACCACGACGGTCTTCCCGTTCATGGCGGGGGAGCCTAGACCATCGCGGGAGTGGTCACGAGGGTGGGCGGCTCCCCGGATCCCGTGTTAGCGGCGTCTCATGAAGCTCGCCACCATCAACGACGGCACCCGCGACGGACAGCTCGCGCTCGTCAACCGCGAAGGCACCCGGATCGCGGCCGCCGAGAGTGTGGCGCCCACCCTCCAGGCGGCCTTGGATGATTGGGAGCGAACCGAGCCACAGCTTCGAGGCCTGGCGAAGGCCCTCGAGAGTGGCGACTTGGACGCGGTCGAGCTTCATCCGGAGCGTCTTCTCGCACCGCTCCCGCGGGCGTACGAGTGGGTGGACGGATCCGCGTTTCTCAATCACGTTCGCCTCGTCCGAAAGGCCCGGGGGGCCGAGCCACCGGCCACTCTCGAGACCGATCCCCTCGTCTACCAGGGCGGCTCGAGCGAGATGCTGGCGCCTCGGCAGGACATTCGTCTCGGAGATCCTGCCTGGGGTTTGGACTTCGAAGCCGAGGTTTGCGTCATTCTGGGTGATACGCCCCAAGGCACCCGGGCGGAGGAGGCCGCGCCCTATGTCCGGCTCGTGACCATCTGTAACGACGTATCTCTTCGGGGGCTTATCCCTCCGGAGCTAGCGAAAGGCTTTGGTTTCTTCCAGAGCAAGCCTGCCACGGCCTTCGCGCCTTTCGTGGTCACGCCCGACGAGCTGGGGGCCGCTTGGCAGGATGGGCGCCTCCACCTCGACATGCTGGTGACCTACAACGGCGAGCGGGTCGGGACAGCGCATGCCGGTCCTGAGATGCACTTCTCCTTCTTTGAACTCATCGCCCATCTCACCAAGACTCGTCGATTTACGGCCGGCACCATCCTCGGGAGCGGGACGATCTCGAACGAAGAGCGGACCCGAGGCATTTCCTGTCTGGCCGAGCGGCGAATGATTGAGACTATCGAGAGCGGGAGTCCAAAGACGCCCTTCATGAAGGTTGGAGACACCATTCGGATTGAGATGAAGGACGTCGACGGTAGGGATATCTTCGGCGTGATCGAACAGGCGGTCGTGAAGCCATGAGGTTGTACGGATATTGGCGCTCTTCCTCCAGCTACCGGACAAGAATCTCTTTGAACCTCAAAGGCCTCGAGTACGACCAGGTGGCTGTTCACCTTTTGAACGACGGGGGTGAGCAACACCGCGGTGAGTTCGTGGCCAAGAGCCCCCTTCACCAAGTCCCGGTGCTGGAAGTGGAGGGTTCGAGCGGACCCCGTTACCTGAGTCAGTCCGTGGCCATTATGGAGTGGCTCGAAGAAACCTACCCGGATCCGCCTCTCTATCCCCGCGAGCCGTGGCCGAGGGCGCGCGCCCGAGAGATGGTCGAGATGATCAACTCGGGGATTCAGCCCCTACAGAATCTGCGGGTGCTGCGGAGCCTGAAAGCTCTAGGGGCGAACCCTCGACAATGGTGTCGAGAGGTCATTCACAATGGTCTCGCGGCGGTCGAGGCACGCATGGCCGAAACCGCGAAACGATTCGCGGTCGGGGACGCGCCCGGGGCCGTGGAGGCTTGTCTCATTCCTCAGATGTATGCTGCGCGTCGCTTCGAGGTGCCTTTGGAGGACTTTCCTACCCTGGTTCGGGTGGAGGTGGGTTGTCTCGAGCATCCCGCCTTCATGGCGGCACATCCTGACGCTCAGCCCGATGCCCCGCCCATGGAGGAGCGCACCCCCTAGCCGGTGTGCTCCGACATCCCGAGACCCGGCGTGGGGCGGGTCCGTAGCCGATATCGGTGGATCGCTCGTTTATAGTCTTCCTTGGGATCTCGACGGGACCCGGGAGGCGCGGACAGGCTTAGATAACCGCCCGCGATGCGTTCAGCTCGCCCCCCTTGGGCCTCGAGACGCTCGATGAGGGCGTGGAGCTCGGGGGAGTTGGCAAAACCCTGCGTGATGAGCGTTTCGAAGCTGTGATGGGCTCCCCGTTCCACGACCTCGACAAAGCGGTGGCCGCCCTCCTGGCGAGCCTCCACCCGCATGATGTCTCCGATACATGGGAGGGCGTCCGGAGCGTCGGCGAAGTCCTCGGCGAGGACGAAATAGAGACCAGCCGGCGGATCTTCGAGACGGAAGAGATCGCGTCCGACTTGGGTGACGCGACACGGGATACGCATCTCCCCCATCTCGTCGACGATTTCGATCTCACGCGTCTCGAAGGGAAGCACCATACCCGTCTGAGATTGTGCGGGAGTCACCTTCCTGTCCAGCCATCCTCCCGGTCTGACCGGGCGGATGGGCATGCGAATATTGCCGTCGTCTTTCGCTGCGACGAACTCGCGATGACGAGCAAGATCGAGCTCGGTGGTGCGCGCCACCAGGTGAGTCGGTCCAAAACCGCGGAGAGGAAGCTTTCTTCGGGATCCTCGGGAAGAGAAGCCTCTGGCGCGGAGAGAAAGACGCCGCGGAATTTACGCGGAGGCGGGGGCGGCGACGGTTGAGGCTCGCAGCCGTGAAGATAATCCGTTCGCGCTCGAAAGAGATCAGCGCCCCAGATCCCGAATCATCTGCGCAGGTTCTATCCGCCGAAGGTAGCCAGAATCAGCTGCCCTAAATAGTAGATGGGAAGCCCAATAAGGCGATTGGTAAAGGTCGGACGGACGAAGCGCTCGCGAGCTACGAACAGATCCGAGAGATAGAAGAGCCCCGCTCCGATCGCGACCCAGGGGCTTCCAGCTTGAGCTGCGCTCGCCACCGCCAGCGTCATCATGGCCGAAATGACGAGGATGTAGGCCAACACCGGCTCCCTTAGGGGGCCGGTGTAGGGCAGGAGCCACCGTCCGGCGACGACGGCGATGCCTCCCAGGACGGCGCCGGCCGCGAGCGCCACTCCGAGATCGATTCCGCGCAGGGCAAAGGAGACTCCGTAGGCCACGTGGGCGAGAAGAAAGGCGACGAGACCGGCGAGGAAAGAGGGGCGGCTCCCCCACACGAGGAGGATATCTCCCGCCGCCGCGGCTCCCAGCCCGACGAAGAGGGCCCGCCCGTGGGGGGATTCAGCGAGGCCGCTGCGGCTGGCGACGAGCAGAAAGGTTGCGGAGGCGGCCGCCTTGAAGAAAGCCTCGACGACGCGAAGAGGTCGAGCGTGCGCCTCGTTCCCCGCTCGGGCCAGGGCGCGGATGGACAGCACTAGGGCAACGAGGCCCAGCGTGACCGTCCAGATGGAGCTGATCGCCAACAGGTCTACTCGATCGGCAGAGTGCGGTCATGAAGCCAGGCGGCGTGCTTGGGGGCCTGCTTGGTTGCGGCCCAATCCTCAAGCATCTGCCACTTGACGCGCTCGACGGCGGCATCCATCGCGGGCGTGTTGGTGGGCACCGCGATTTCGAGCCGGTGCCCGTTGGGGTCGAAAAAATAGATGGAACGAAAGAGGCGATGGTCCGTGGGGCCTACGACCTCGATACCTCCCGCTTCGAGGCGGGCTCGGATGGCGTCTTGCTCCTCGAAGGTCTCGACCTGAAAAGCGATGTGCTGCACCCAGCCGGGCGTGTTGGGGTCCTTGCCCATCTCAGGGTTATTGGGGAGCTCGAAGAAGGCCAGGACGTTGCCTTGTCCAGCGTCGAGGAAAACATGCATGTAGGGGTCGGGCTCTTTCGTGGAGGGGACTTCGTCCTCGGCGATAGCTAGGACGAAGCCCATCTCGAGGTACTCTTCGTACCACTTCACCGTCTCTTGGGCGTCACGGCACCGGTAGGCCACATGGTGAATCTTCGTGATGCTCATGCCTTCACCACCCCGCGTTCGACCTGGTCTCGCTCGATCGATTCGAACAACGCCTTGAAGTTACCCTCACCGAAGCCGTCGTCCGCCTTGCGCTGGATGAACTCGAAGAATACGGGACCCAGGAGGGTTTGAGAGAAGATCTGGAGGAGGAGCTTGGGCTCGCCGCCCTCGGTCGTACCGTCCAAGAGAATGCCCCGGCGCTGAAGCTCCGAGGTGGGCTCCCCGTGACCCGGGAGTCTCTCTTCGAGCATCCGGTAGTAGGTATCCGGCGGAGCGGTCATGAAGCTCATTCCGGTCTCGCGAAGGCGATCCACGGTTTCCGGAAGGTTCGAACAGGACAAGGCGATGTGTTGGATACCCTCGCCGTTGAACTGCATAAGAAACTCCTCGATCTGGCCCCCGCCTTTTTCGGCTTCTTCGTTGAGAGGGATGCGGATCAATCCATCGGGCGCCGTCATCGCCCGCGACTGCAGTCCGGTGTACTCACCTTTGATGTCGAAATAGCGAATCTCACGGAAGTTGAAGAATCGCTCATAGAACTGGGCCCAGTGGTTCATCCGGCCCCGGTAGACGTTGTGCGTGAGGTGGTCGATCAGCTCGAGCCCGCAGCCAAAGGGATGCCGCTCCTCGTCCTTCCTCCACACGAAGTCGATGTCGTAGATGCTCTCACCGTCACCGAAACGATCCACCAGATAGATAGGAGCTCCGCCAATGCCGGTGACCGCCGGGATGCGGAGCTCCATGGGGCCCGGTTCCGACGGGAAGGGGCGAGCGCCGAGGTCGAGGGCCCGTTGATAGGCGAAGGGAGCATTTCGTACCCGAAAGGCAAGGCCACAGGCGGCGGGTCCATGCTCCTCTGCGAAGAACGCGGCGGGGCTCTTTGGATCGCGGTTGAGGACGAAGTTGATGTGCCCCTGGCGCCAGAGCTCGACCGCCTTGGACCGATGGTCCGCCACATGCCGGAAGCCGAGACTCGCGAAGACCGATCGCAAGACCTCGGGGTCCGGAGCGGCGAACTCCACAAACTCGAAGCCGCACAGGCCCATAGGATTCTCGAAAAGGTCTTTGTGATCGCGATCCATGATGTCCTCCGAGGGTGTACCCCTCCCTCGAGGAACGTAGGGCAGCGTACCGAAGGACCCAAGCCCGAAAAGCGGACCTTTCGCGGCAACGACGGACGCCTGCGTCCAATGATGCGGCGCGCGTGCTATCGAGGTGTGCATGTCCGCAGCGGTCGTGGAGCTCCGCTCCGATACCTTTACGAAGCCGACGCCCGAGATGCTTGAGGCCATGCTGCGGGCCGAGGTCGGCGACGACGTGTGGGGTGAGGATCCCTCGGTTCGTGCTCTCGAGGAGCTCGCTTCGAGGCGCTTCGGTCAGGAGGCCGGAGCCTTCTTCCCCTCTGGCACGATGGCGAATCAAGCCGCCCTCGCCGTGCACCTTCGTCCCGGTGAGGAGGTCATCTGCGCCGACGCCGCCCATATTCACCTCTACGAGGGGGGAGGGATCGCTGCCAACGCGGGGGCTACGACCCACCTGGTCGCCAGCGATCGAGGTCGCTTCAAAGCTGAGGCCGCCGAGGCGGCCATCAAGCCCGATGACCCGCACGCCCCGAGAACTCGGCTCATCGCGGTCGAGGATACGTGCAACCGGGGCGGGGGCGCGGTGTGGGAGGACCAGGACTTGGATGCCCTCGCTGCGCTCGCGAGGTCTCGAAGCCTCGGGCTGCATCTCGATGGCGCCCGGGTCTTGAATCGTATCGTGGCTCGAAATGACGATCCGGCGGTCTACGGGCGTCGTTTCGACTCTATATCCGTCTGTCTCTCGAAAGGGCTGGGAGCTCCGGTGGGTTCCGTGCTGCTCGGAACTGCGCGCTTCATTGGTGAAGCCCGTCGCGTCCTGAAGCGGCTGGGTGGAGGCCTGCGGCAGGAAGGTTACCTTGCGGCTGCAGGGATTTACGCGCTCGACCAGCACGTCTCACGGCTCGCGGATGATCACCGCCGAGCGAGGGACCTCGCGGCGGCGTTGGA
>JBCBRU010000139.1:0-16460 GCA_039819565.1 Myxococcota bacterium
CTCGCGAGCACCAAGAGGGTCAAGGCCACGAGATCCAGGACCAAGGTGGCGTAAGTGAGAGGGGGCCCCAGGACCGGGTGCTCGACCAGGAGGAAGTGAGCGATCGCGTTGTGCGTGCTCGCGGTGCCCTCTTGGAGTGCCTTCCTGGGGACCACCTCGACGCTCGCTTTCGCGGTGTACTTCTCAGTGCTGGTCTACGCGATCGCTCACTTCCTCCTGGTCGAGCACCCGGTCCTGGGGCCCCCTCTCACTTACGCCACCTTGGTCCTGGATCTCGTGGCCTTGACCCTCTTGGTGCTCGCGAGTGGGGGGCTTCAGTCGCCGGTCATGGCGGCCCACGTCATGGTCACGCTGTTCTTCGTGCTCCTCTTCCCCCGGATGCTAGCGCTCGTCCCGCCGTTCTTGTTCCTCCCTGTGGTGGCGCGTCTCGACGTGGCTTTCGGAGAGGCGGCCCTCCTGTCGCAAGGGATGTTTCTCGTGGTTTGGTACACCACCCTCTCGCTTATCACGGTCTACGTGCTCCTCTACCTCAACACTCGGGACGCCGCTCGCAGCGAGCAGCTGAGCGCGCTCTCCAAGGCGCAGGAGGACGCCATCATCAACGAAGAGCGACTACGCCTCGCCCGGGAGATGCACGACGGACTCGGGGGCAACCTGTCTTCCCTCATCATGCAGATGGAGTTCATTCAGCGCCGGGTGCGCAAGCAGCCGGAGCTCGTGGTGGAGGTGACGGAGCTCAAAGGGATGGCCGAGGAGGCGATGGAGGAGCTACGGCGCAGCCTGACCATGATGCGACGAGACTTCGATCTTCACCAGACCCTCGAGGACCACGTGTCTCGACTGGTGGAGCGAAGCAAGGGTGAGGTGTATGCCGACTTCAAGGTTCGAGGGCGGCCGCGTCGGTTGCCGAGCGCCATGCAGCTCGCCCTCTTTCGCATTCTTCAGGAGGCGCTGAACAACATTCAAAAACACGCCCAGGCCCGTACCGTGAAAGTCCGCCTGCGCTATGACACGGACATGGTCAATCTGACCGTGGCCGATGATGGAGTGGGTTTTGACGCCTCAACGTCGGCGGACCGGGGGCACTACGGGCTGACCAATATGGTCGAGCGGGCCAAGAAGTTTCGAGGCACTCTCGAGGTGCAGTCGGCGCCCGGGGAGGGGACGACCGTCCATGCGACCTTGGTCATTCCGGAGCAAGGTAGCCACATGTTGATGCTCCCGGATGGTTTTTCCTGAGAGGGCTCAGCGAGAGGCATGAAGAAGCGTCCCTAGGCGCCCTCTCTCCAGCCAGAGTACGGCCAGAGAGCTGAGGAGCACCGTCCACGCGAGGGCGAACAGGAGCCCGCCGTCTCCCTGAACTTCGATGCCCAGCAAGGTGAGGTGGGATCCGATCGCGCCCACCATCACTCCTGCCGCGACGGCAGCTCCTAGGGCGGAGGCGGCGGGGATGAGCAGCAGGACGGCCGCTGCCAGCTCGACCAGCCCCGACACGTATCGTCCCACCGGCTCGGCGCCGATGGTCTCGAAGATGTGCACGGACTCCGGGGCCCCGGTGAACTTGAAGAAGAGCGTCTGGAGAAGGATGACGGCGGGCACGATCCTAAGGATCCAACGAAGAGCTTTCATGTCTGTCGAGCCCCGTTACGGCCATGTCGGCTTCTTGGTTTCGCGCCGAGGCGGGGTTTGGGCGGAGGCTGGACTGCGGTTCCAAAGAGAAAGCCTCGGCCTGCCCCACCCAACGGTCGCGCTCGATGCGGCCTTTAAAGGAGGTCAACTTGGCATCGACGAAGCGGACGTCCTCCCCCGTCCAGTCCGCGATCTGCCAGAAGTAGTAGACGCCCAGACCGTGCAGCATCGACTCGAGGACAGGTCCCACCCCGGAGATCTTCTTGAGGTCGTCGGGTCGCCCAAAAGCGGGTCGCTTCAACAAGTTACGGCTGCCGTCGTCCCGTCGCTCCGCTTGAAAGGCCTCCGCGGCGGGGGCAACCGGGGGAGCGTCGAGGGCCTCGATACGCCCGGCCAGCCCCCCGAACGCGGTCTCCAGGGCGCGGAGGCGATCCCGTGCCTCGGACGAGAGTTCGGAACCTTGAGGGCCGGGGAGGGTGCTGAGGCGCTGCTCGAGGTGTTCGAGGCGTGCCTCGACGCCGGAAAGGTCCGGGGCTTCCGACGCCACCCTCCAGGCTTCCATCCGCTGCTCGATACGGGCGAGACGCTTCTCGAGCGGGGATAGGTGCTGATCGACGTCTTCGAGGCGCGCTTCGACCGGGGACAGGGCCGCCGCGATCTCGGTGCGGCCCGCCGTCCGGGACAGGAGGTCCTGCTGTCGCCTGAGGAGAACCTGAATCTCGTTGAGCTGATCGCGAGATGGAGAGGCTTCCGGGGGGATAGGAAAAGTGAGACTCCGAAGCGTGTCTTCCATCCTTCCGAGCCGCTTCTCGATCGGCTCCAGGCGGTCTTGTCCTTGCTCCACGAGGGTGCGAAGCGCCCCGACCGACTGGAAGCTTTCGAACTGTTCGGTGACATCTTCGAAACCCCTTCGGAAATAGAGATACGCGCACCCAGCCCCCAGGATCACCGCGAGGACGAGGAGGACAAAGATCTGGGCGAGGAGGTAGAGCATGTTCAACCTAGCTTCCGAGCTCACCCCGGGCGGTACGTCGCCGAGGTTGAGTCGCGCGTTTCGCTTGCGATCCTCGAGACTCCAGGTCAACGAGGGGGGATGTCGGTGTCAGTGCGCGCCCGGAATCCCACATCTACGCAATCCTAGCGGGAGGCCGGAGGGCATAAAAAGCCGACGGGAGCCTAATCCATGGGGACGAGGCGCGGCTCGGCTAGGTGGTCTCCCCGCGGGATCTTCCATCTCAAAATCGAATGCGGTAGGGCCAAGACCGCAGAAGTGGCGCGCAAGGCCGCGTAGAAGCTTCTGAAAAGGACGGACGGGAATGGCCAGCCCACCACCTCATGCCCCGCGAGCCGTCGAGGACGTGGAAGAGGAACTCAAGTCGGCGCCCCCGTCGGATAGCTCCGAGGGGGGCCCAGCTCGAGCCAATGGCGTCGTGCCCGAGACCAGCGAGGCTCCACCGGAGGACCGAACGGTGGCGCCGGTCAGTCTGGGCGAGCTTGGGCCCGAGTTGGGGGAGGCGACCGAGCTCTCGGACGTCTCCAGCCCCTTCGATGCGCCCATCGTGGATCTCGACCTGGACGTGCCGGTCGTAGCCTCGGGGGCTTCTCCTTCCCGGGCCGCGTCGAAACCGCCCCGAGCCTCGCTCGGCACCTCGGCCCCACCGGACCCTGACTTCGTGGCTCCCGACGACGGCGGCTCGGCCCCCGCTCCCGCGCAACGTCGAAGCCTGCGCGGAAAGGTCATCGCCGGAAAGTACCGGATCGAAGGGGCCATCGCGCGGGGCGGCATGGGGCAGGTCTATCTGGCCACCCAGATGCCTCTAGGGCGCAAGGTGGCGATCAAGATCGTCATGCAGCAGCCCGGCGACGCCGCCTTTCGGGAACGGTTCTTTCTCGAGGCGTCCACCTGCGCCCGACTCGCCCATGCAAACATCGTGGTGATCTATGACTACGGTGAGACGGACGAAGGGGATCTCTTCACCGTCATGGAGTATCTCGGACGACGCTCTCTGGCCGGGACCATCCGCCACGAGCGTTGCCTGTCGCCGCTGCGGGCCTGCAGCGTCGCCCTTCAGATCGGCCGAGCGCTGCGGGCCGCCCATCGCGCCGGGGTCGTGCATCGAGACCTCAAACCAAGCAACGTCATGCTCATCGAGGACCCCGAGGGCGCCTCGGACTTCGACTTTGTGAAGGTCGTGGACTTCGGCCTGGCCAAAGTCTTCGAAGGAGCGGAGGCGGCGATGGCGAGGTTGACGCGCGCCGACATGCTCTTGGGCTCACCGCGCTACATGTCTCCCGAGCAGGTGCGCAACCGGTCCATCGACCCCCGCTCGGACATCTATTCCTTCGGCGTCATTCTCTACCACATGCTGACCGGTCGTCCTCCCTTCGACGGCGGACACCCCAGCGAGATCCTCGCTCAGCAGCTTCGTGACCCCCCTCCGGCTTTCGAGGACGTGGCCCCGGACGTCCTCATTCCGCATCAGCTCGAGAGCCTGGTCCATCGCTGTCTCGAGAAGGATCCTAACGATCGACATTCACGGATCGAGGATGTGCTCTTCGAACTGAAGCAGATCTTCGTGCTGCTGGGCGGGGACGTCCCCAACCTGAGTCTCCACGCCGACCACTCGCTCGGCTCGAGCACCCTCCCCGCCAGCGCCGCCCTCATGACCTCGACGACGCAGCCCGGGTACGCTTCGGATCCGAGCAACGAAGGTCCGCTCGTGTCCGATAACGTCGCGAGCCGTTGGGCTTCGCCGTGGTGGGCCGCCGTCGTCATCCTGTCCGCGGTCGTGGCGAGCCTGGCCTTCTGGGTCTACGTGCTCGATTAGCCAGATGGATTGCCCATGACATCCCCCGTCGACCCGACCCCTCGTCGTCCGTGGCTCGCCATCGGCGCGGCCGCCGCACTCGCCATCGTGGCCGTCAATCTGTCCGCCTACGTTTGGTACCGCGCGAGACAGTCTCCGGCCGTGGTCGATGTTCCCGGAGCCGCCCCGCCGGACGCCCCCAAGTCGACGAGCGCCCAGGAGCTGGCCCTCGATCGCCGGGAGGCGGGCATCACTGCCCTTCGTGCCGAGCTCTACGATCGGGCCCTGGTGCTGTTCGAGGCGGCCCAGCGTCTGGACCCCGAGACGCCCGACGTCGAAGCGCTCATCGACCTGGCTACGAAGATGGGTGGTCGTGAGGCCAGGGAGGCGCCGCCCCCGGTCGTAGCGAAGGCCGAGCCGCCGCCCGCCCCGAAGGGGGAGGTCGAGCCGCCGGAGCCCCGACGCACCTCTGCTCGTCGATCCACGAGCCGTCGCCGACGCCGTGACCCGGCGCCGGCTCGACGCGCGGAAGTTTCGGAGGAGGCCACGAAGCTCGGCGAGCTCTTCGTGACCACAGAGCCGAACGACCTTCTCATCGAGGTGGACGGTCGCCCGGCCGCGATCTCTCCCGCCAAGCTTCAGCTTCCCCCCGGAGAGCACCAGGTCCGGCTGCGTCGCGGCCCCCGGGTCCTGCTCGAAAAGACGGTCAGCCTCTCCCTCGACAGACCTTTCACCCTCGAGGCGGACGTTCGGGACGTGCTCACCGAGGCCTCCGAGGCGGGCACCCCCGCCCCGGCCGCGGTTCCGCCGTCGCCCGGACTTGGAGCAGATCGAGATCTCGACCTCGTAGCCCTCGTCGACCGCGATGCCCCGACGCGGTCCGCGGAAGTCTCGCCTGCAGCGGCCCGGGTCGAGCCACCGCCTCCGGGGGCCGAGGGCGGTTCCAAACTCGTCGTGGTTTGGCCCGGCTCAACTCAGCGCGACCTGGCCCGCACCCTCCGCTCCGAGCTGTCTGGGATCTCCGTCGAGGTGGTGGGCTCGGTATCGAAGGAGGGCCTTCGGGGCAGTAGCCCAAAAATCGGAGCCGTGATGGCTGCGCCGGCCGTTCTGGCCCGCCTCGATCTGCGGCCGACGATGCGAGCGGCGGCTCCTCCGGTTCGGCCCTATGTTGCGGTTCGACTCGACGGCCAACCGGTGAAATCTCGCCTCTCGAGTACTCCGGTCGGTGTCCTCGACGAGGTGGGCATACGACGCACGGCCCTGCACGTCGGCCATCTCCTGGGCACCGAGACCCCGCCTCCGACCCGGCGGGTGGGCAAGCTAGAGGATCTCTTGTCGCTCATTCAGCTCGGGGTGGTGGACACCGTGATCGTCGAGCGGGACTCGCTGCCTCGGCTCGCCGAGCGGACGCAACAGGAGCTTCACACCCTCGACCTCGAGCCGGTGCCACGCTCGCTCGCGGTGGCCTTCGTCGATGAAGGACCCACCAACGGGGCCATCGCGTCGGCGCTTCGTTCCCTTTCTGAAGAAACCCGTCGTGCGCTCGGGATGCGCACCTGGATCCAATGACACGAGCAGCAAAGTTGCGGCGCTGGGCGCCGCCCGCGGCGCTGGCCCTCGGGCTTGCCGGGTGTGCGACCCCCGGGGGCTCGGCGGGCGGCCCGCGCAGCCTCTCCGATTTCGAAGTGCCCAGCCGCCCCGGCGCGCCGGCGGTGCTGGCGCTCATGCCGAACTCCCCCACCGCCCGGGAGACTTTCCGCGGGCTCGTCGAGGAGCTCGGAGAAGACGTGAACTTCCGCTACCGCGTCGTGGACGAGGCGACGACCCCCGAGCGCATCGCCCGCTGGGTGCGGACCGCCCGGCCTCGGGCGGTGGTGGTGATGAACAACCCCACGCTCCGCGTTTATCGGCGCTACCAGACCGCTTCTGGGGACGAGGGACGGAACATCCCCGTGGTGGGGATCCTCACCTCTTTCCTTCGGGAGTCGGGACGCGGGGTGCAAAACCTCGGAGGGGTCATCTACGAGGTCCCCCTGCTCACCAGCGTGGTCAATCTAAGGTCGCTGGTGGATCAGCCGGTGCGCCGGGTCGGGGTCTTGCACCGCCGGATCTTCGGCCGCTTCCTGGATGAGCAGGGCCGCCTCGCTGCCCCCGAGGGGGTCGAGCTCGTCCCCGTCGAGATCGAAAACGCGACGCCTACCAAGATTCGTGAGGGATTGGCCCGGCTTCGACTCGACCAGCGGGTCGACGCCATTTGGATCCTGAACGACAACCGCCTCCTCACGCGCGAGCTGGTCCGGGATGCGTGGCTCCCCGCGCTCCGCGACAACGCCACCCCCGTGATCGTCAACGTACGCTCGCTCCTCTCGTCTCGAGTCGACTTTGGGTCCTTCGCGGTGCTGCCGGATCACTTCGCCCTCGGAGCTCAGGCCGGCCAGATGCTGGCCAACATCGCCGATCGCGGATGGACCTTCGGCGCCCGGGGCGGGTTCGAGTACCCGGTTGCGGTTCGCAAGGTCCTCGACGTCGGCTTCGCCCGAGAAAACCTAGCCCTTGTTGAAGACGAGCTCCGCGCCGTCGACGAACTGGTCGAATAGTCCCATGCGTGCTGCCCCCCGCACCCTTTCTCTCCTTCTCTTCGCCGTCGTCGCTCTCTCCTCGGAGAGGTCTTCGGCCCAAGAGCCTTTCGACGAAACGGAGCTTCCTCCCGTGGAGGAGCTCGAAGCCCTGGAAGACCTCGACCTCGATGCGCTCCTGGGCCTCGAAGTGGTGACGGTCACCGCTCAAAAGAGGGTCGAGGACCTGCAGGACGTGCCCGTGTCGGTCGCGGCAGTGTCCGGAGCCCAGATCTCGAAGCTTCGTACGAGCGGCTCCGACATCCGCTTCTTGGCCTTTCGCGTACCGAGTCTCAGCATCGAGTCGTCGTTTGGCCGGACCTTTCCGCGACTCTACATCCGCGGTTTGGGCAACCCCGACTTCGACCTCAACGCGTCCCAACCGGTCTCCGTGCTCCTCGATGGGGTGGTGCTCGAGAACCCCACCCTCAAGGGCTTTCCGATCTTTGACGTGGACCGGGTCGAAGTGCTGCGTGGTCCGCAAGGTACGCTCTTTGGGCGCAACACTCCCGCGGGCATCGTGAAGATCGAGAGCCGACGGCCCACTCAGGACTTCGAAGGCTACGGGCGAGCCACTTACGGAAGCTTCAACTACCTCGGACTCGAGGCCGCCGCCAACGCCCCGATCGTGCCTGACCTCCTCGCGGCCCGCGTCTCGGTGCTCTTCGAGCGACGCGACGGATGGGTGGAGAACACCTTCGAGAACCCCGCGAACGATCGGCTCGATGGTTTTGATGACCTCGCCGCCAAGGTGCAGGTGCGCCTGACGCCCGGCTCGAACTTCGAAGCCCTTCTCAGCGGCTACGTGCACCGCCTCGAGGGCAACTCGCGGGTCTTCCGAGCCAACATCATCCAGCCCGGGACGGACGACTTCGCCGACGGATACCGCCGCGACCAAGTGGCCCACGACGGGCAGACCCCACAGGATCTCACCCAGTACGGAGCCCGACTGAGCCTCGAGTACGACGTCGGGCCAGTGCGGCTCATCTCCATCACCGGCTTTCAGTCCATCGACATTCGCTCTCGGGGCGACGTCGATGGAGGGTTCGGGGCGTCCTTCGCGCCTCCATCGGGACCGGTCTTCATTCCTTTTCCCTCGGAGACCGCGGACGCCATCCCGAGCCTTTCTCAGATCACCGAAGAGCTCCGTATCGCGAGCAGCGAGTGGGATCTGTTCAACTTTCAGGCGGGGGTGTTCGTGTTCCGAGAGGAGCAGACCATTGAGTCTCGCAGCTTCGACACCCTGGGCGAGGGAGCACCCGAGAACGGCTTCGCGACCCAAACCCAAGAGACCACGGCCTGGGCTCTCTTCGCCTCGGCCTGGGTCGACCTCCTCGATGGTTTGCGGATCACCGGGGGCCTTCGCTACTCGAACGACAGCAAGGACTTCACCGCTCGCCGCACCCAGTCCCCGGTCGGCGGCGCCAACGATCTCAGCTTCGACACCGACGTCGGAGCGGACTTCCTGAGCTGGGACCTGAGCGCGATCTACGAAGTCGTGGGCGACGTCTCGCTGTTCGCTCGCGCGTCCAGCAGCTTTCGAGCGCCGAGCATCCAGGGACGCATCCTGTTTGGCGACGAGGTCTCGATCGCGGACGCCGAAGACATCCTCTCCTTCGAGGGAGGTCTCAAGGCGCTCCTCTTCGGAGGGCGGTTCAGGGCCAACCTCACCGGCTATGGCTACTTCCTCAACGATCAGCAGCTGACCGCGGTCGGAGGCGGCGGAAACGCCAATCGCCTCATCAACGCGGACCTCACCCGCGGTTACGGGGCTGAGCTCGATGCGGAGCTCGCCCCGGTGCGTGGCCTCAACCTCGCTCTCGGACTCAGCTACAACAACACCGCTATCGTCGATGGGGATTTGGCTATCGCTCCCTGCGGGTCAGGGTGCACGGTGCTCGACCCACAAGTGACGGTGGGCGAGGGGGATATGGCCACGGTCCTTGCTTTGATCGACGGCAACCCTCTTCCCCATGCTCCGGAGTGGATCGCGAACTTCTCGCTCCGCTACCGCTACGACTTTGATCCTAAGAACGGTCTCTATCTCTTCACCAATTGGTCGTACCGAAGCCGCGTACATTTCTTCCTGTATCAGTCAGAGGAGTACACGGATGAGTTCATGGTGCTCGGGGATCTGCGGGTGGGATACCTGCGGGACGACGGTTTCTTCGAGGTGTCCGCCTTTGTCGCCAACCTCCTCGATGACGACAGCCGCACGGGAGGCATCGATTTCAATAACCTCACCGGCTTCGTGAACGATCCCCGCACGTTCGGCGTGGAGGCGATTCTCCGCTTCTGAGCCAGGGTGATCCTGCGCGACAATCCAGGTCGGGCTATACGACAGTCCGAAGCCCATGAGCGACGCCCCGAACGACTCCCTTCGCCACGCCGCGCTCAAGTACCATGAGCAGCCTCGGCCCGGAAAACTCGAGATTCGGGCCACGAAGCCCCTCGCGAACGGTCGAGATCTGGCTCGTGCCTATAGCCCCGGGGTAGCCGAAGCCTGCCTCGAGATCAGCAAAGACGCTTCCACCGCGGCCAGATACACCTCTCGCGGCAATCTGGTGGCGGTGATCTCCAACGGCACGGCGGTCTTGGGCCTGGGGGATATCGGTCCCTTGGCGGCCAAGCCGGTGATGGAGGGGAAGGCCGTCCTCTTCAAAAAGTTCGCCAATATCGACTGCTTCGACATCGAGCTGGACGAGCCCGACCCTGCCCGCTTGGCGGACATCATCTGCGCCCTCGAGCCGACCTTTGGCGCCGTCAATCTCGAGGACATCAAGGCCCCCGACTGCTTCGAGGTCGAGCAGCGCTGCCGGGAGCGCATGAAGATTCCCGTCTTCCACGACGACCAGCACGGCACCGCCATCGTGGTGGGGGCGGCGGCGACCAACGCGCTCTTGCTCGCCGGCAAGCGCTTCGAAGATATCAAGGTGGCTTCCACGGGCGGCGGCGCCGCCGGCATCGCCTGTCTCGACATGCTCCTCAAGCTGGGCGTGAAGCGAGAGAACGTACATCTGGTGGATCGGGTGGGGCTCGTCCACGAGGGCCGCACCGAGGAGATGACCCCCCAAAAGGCGGCCTACGCTCAGCCGAGGGGGCCAGGCACTCTGGACGACGTCATCGACGGCGCGGACCTGTTCCTGGGGTTGTCCGGGCCCAACGTGCTTTCGGGGGAGCAGGTCGCCCGGATGGCCCAGCCTCCGATCGTCTTCGCGCTCGCCAACC
This sequence comes from Myxococcota bacterium, assembly GCA_039819565.1. Taxonomy (GTDB): domain Bacteria; phylum Myxococcota; class Kuafuiibacteriia; order Kuafuiibacteriales; family Kuafuiibacteriaceae; genus JAHQVK01. The sequence goes on from JBCBRU010000139.1 coordinate 10,280, forward strand.
CAAATCCCGAAATCGTTCCGGACGTGGCTAGCGCCGCTGCGCCCGATGCCATCATTGCCACCGGTCGCTCCGACTATCCCAACCAGGTCAATAACGTCCTCTGCTTCCCCTTCATCTTTCGTGGCGCCCTCGACGTGGGCGCCACGGAGGTCAACGACGAAATGAAGCTCGCTTGCGTAGCCGGCATCGCCGAGCTGGCGCGGGCGTCGTCCAGCGCCGAGGCCGCGGCGGCCTACAAGGGAGAGACGCTGCGTTTCGGCCCGCAGTATCTCATCCCGAAGCCCTTCGACCCGAGACTCTTGGCCATCGTGGCCGGGGCGGTTGCGGACGCGGCCATGAGAAGCGGGGTGGCCACGCGGCCCGTCCCCGATCTCGAGCAGTACAAGGCGGACCTCGACCACTCGGTGTTCCGTTCGGCCTTTCTGATGCGACCCATCTTCGAGGCGGCCCGCGGCTCGAAGCGCCGCATCGTCTTTGCCGAAGGCGAGGACGAGCGGGTGCTGCGAGCCGCCCACGCCATGTGCGAGGAGACCCACGACCTCCCCGTGCTCATCGGGCGGCCGGACGTCATCAAGAGCCGCACCGAGCGCTACGCCATCCCTCTCGACCTCGAGGAGACGACGATCGTGAACCCAGAAAACGACGGGCGCTACCGAGAGTACTGGGAGGTCTACCACGGCCTGATGTCCCGCCGCGGCGTCACTCCGGATCTGGCTCGAGCCATCCTCCGCACCAACACCACCGCCATCGCCGCCGTTATGGTGCACCAAGGCCACGCCGACTCTCTCATCTGCGGAACCTTCGGCCAGTATCTCTGGCACCTGAACTATGTAAATCAGGTGCTGGGCGGAAATGGCTTCGAGCCCACCGGAGCGCTCTCCCTCATCATTCTCGGAGAGGGCCCGCTGTTCGTCACCGACACGCACGTTCATCCCGAGCCGAGCCCGGAGCAGATCGCGGCGGCGGCGGCGGCTGCGCGTCACGTGCGGCGCTTTGGCATCGAGCCCCGTGTCGCCCTCTGCTGCCACTCGACCTTCGGGAGCCTCAATACGTCCGTGGCACGCCGGATGCGGGAAGCGTTGGCCCTGCTCGATGCCGAGCCGCGGGACTTTGCCTACGAGGGAGAGATGACGGTCAACGCGGCCCTCAATCAGAGTACCCGCGATCGGGTCTTCCCCGGCGGTCGTCTCAAAGGGGCAGCCAACGTGCTCGTCTTCGCGTCCAGCGATGCCGCGAGCGGTGTCCGCAACGTCCTCCGCTCGGCGGTGGGGGGGCTCGAGGTCGGGCCGATTCTCATGGGCATGGGCAACCGCGCCCACGTGGTTACGCCGTCCATCACCGCGCGCGGCCTCCTCAACATTGCGGCCTTGGCGGGGAGCCCGATGACGCACTACGCCTGAGCGAGTATCGTCCGGGTCGCGCGGAGGGCCCATGGCAAAGGAACGAGTCCACTTCGAGATCGGCGGCATCGAGGTATCGGTGTCCAGTCCTCGCAAGGTCTACTTCCCGGAGGCGGGCCTGACAAAGCTGGACGTTATTGAGTACTGGCGAAGCGTGGCGCCAGCTGCATTGCGTGCCGCGGGGGGGCGCCCCTTGGTGCTGAAGCGATACGTCAACGGTGCCGCGGCGGAGGCGTTCTACCAAAAGCGCGCCCCGCCTTCCCGCCCGGATTGGGTGGACACCGTGACTCTGCGTTTCCCCTCTGGCCGCAAAGCCGACGAGGTGGTGCTCCACAACGAGGCTCAGCTCGTGTGGGCTGCCAACTTGGGTTGTCTAGAGCTTCACGTCCATCCCGTGCGCGCGGGCGACCTCGACCACCCGGACGAGCTCCGAATCGACCTCGACCCAGTGCCCGGAATCGAGTGGGGGCAGATCCGGGAGGTGGGATTTCGCACCAAGGAGGTCTTGGACGAGCTGGGCCTCATCGGTTGGCCCAAGACCTCCGGTTCACGCGGGCTCCACATCTACTGCCGGATCCACCCTCGGTGGAGTTTTACCGAAGTCCGCCGAGCCGCTTTGGCCATCGCTCGCGAGGTCGAGCGTCGGTCCCCGCCCGGCGTGGCTACGAGCCGCTGGTGGAAGGAGGAGCGGCAAGGGGTCTTTCTCGACTACAACCAAAACGCCAAGGACCGAACTATGGCCGCGGCGTGGTCGGTGCGGCCCACCCCGGATGCACGGGTCTCGATGCCCGTCGACTGGACCGAGCTCGAGAACGTTGATCCTGTGCAATTCAACCTGCGGACAGCGCCGCTGCGGTTGGTCGAGCGTGGGGATCCTCATGAGGGCATGGGAGAGGCGGTGGGAGACCTCGGTAAGGCTCTGGACCTCGTGGCTGCGCACGAGGCCGAAGGTCTCGGCGACGCAGCGTGGCCTCCCCACTTCATCAAAGGGGCGGACGAGCCAGTGCGGGCCCAACCCTCTCGTCGCCGCCCCTCCCGTCCCCTCGTCGAGATCGGGCGAGCCAAGGCGCGCGAGGACGCGCTCGCGGGCCTCGAGCGCTGGAAGGCTCGCCACCCCGAGGTCGTCCCCCATTTGCTCCCCGCGGACGTCCTCGTCGATCGCATGCGGGGGCGCCACACCGAGTGGACGCGCATTCGCGTGAACCTCCAGCACGTCCCCTCGGAGCTCCGTCCCGCACAGGAGCCGCTGGATCCCAACTACGATGCGGGCTCGGAGTGGGCCGGCCGGGCGGGCGAGGGGCCGGAGCTTCCGCGGCTCCCCGGTCTTGGTCCGGCCAAGGCCCGAGCCCTCCATGAGGCGCTCGGAGTTACCAGCGTCGAGGAGCTCGAGGAGGCCGCCCAGAATGGGCGCATCCGCACCGTGAAGGGCTTCGGGCCCAAGACCGAAACCAGCATTCTGGAGGCCATCTCGCGCCAGCGCGAGCGAGCGGGATGGTGGCTCAGCTTCGAGGCGCGCCGCATGGCGGAGAGGCTCTTGGGCGCGCTTCGCTCCGTCGCGGACCGGGCGGAGGTGACGGGGGCTCTACGCCGCGGGGTAGAGACGGTCGATCGCCTGGAGCTCCTCGCGGCTGGAGCCCCTCCCGAGACCCTTCGAGCGTGCCTGGCTGAGCTTCCTGAGGCTCGCTCGACGAAGATCCTGCCGGGCTCGGGGGGGGACGCGCAGCGAGTGCAGGTGGAATTGCACGATGGCCCACCCGCCGAGGTGCTCTGCGTGGCCCCGGAGGCCTTTTCCGTGGCCTGGCACTGGTCCACGGCGGGCGAGGGGCACCGGGACGGGCTCGTGGCTCGCGCCCAGACCCGGGGGCTGACCCTCTCGGTCGCAGGCCTGAGCTGCGGGTCGGATCCGATCGTCGTGGCCAGCGAAGAGGAGTTGGCCGAGAAGCTGGAGATCGCTTGGATCCCTCCCGAGCTGCGGGAGTCCGCGGAGACGCTGGACCTCGAGGCTGACGAGGTGGCGTCCCTGGTCGAAGTGGGCGACCTCGCGGGCATGGTGCACTGCCACACCACGTGGTCCGACGGGAAGAGCTCGATCGAAGAGATGGCCCGGGCCGCCGAGGCGCGGGGCTTTGCTTACCTCACCATCACGGACCACTCGTCCTCTGCGTACTATGCCAACGGCCTCACCGCCGACGAGCTGCGTCGCCAGTGGGATGAGATCGACGCGGTGCAGGAGAAGGTGTCGATCCGCATCCTGAAGGGGACGGAGTCGGACATCCTCGTGGACGGCGCTCTCGACTTTCCTTCGGCCGTCCTCGAAGGGCTCGATGTGGTCATCGCCAGCGTACACAGCCGCTTCAAGCTCACCGCGGAGGACATGACGGCGAGACTCGTGCGGACCATGAAGCTGCCCCTCTTCAAGATTTGGGGGCATCCTCTCGGGCGCCTCCTGCTGCGCAGGGATCCGGTTCAGATCGACCTCGGAGCGGTTCTCGACGCTTTGGCAGAGGCCCCGGGAGCCATCGAGATCAACGCAGATCCTCACCGCCTCGACCTTCCTCCGGAGCCTATTCGCGAGGCTCGGGTGCGCAAGATTCCCTTCGTGATTTCGGCGGACGCCCACAGCATTCCCGGGATGGAGGTCCTCCCCTATGGGGTGACGGTCGCGCGCCGAGCCGGGCTCACAAAGGGCGAGGTTCTCAACGCCCAAGGCGCCGACGCCTTCGTCGACGCCGTGCGCCCGCAGCGCTCATGATCAGCGGGCGAGCTGACCCGTGGCGAAGAAGCTGGCGAGCTCGGCCGGAGGGGCCATCGCGAGCTGATCGTAGGTACATGAGTCCGGCGTGCGATCGAGGCGCCAGCGGTGAAAGGTCGCGGCGTGTCGGAAGCGCCGGCCCTCGAGGTGGTCGTAGCTGACCTCGGCCACTCGCTCGATGCGTACGGGCTCCCACGACAGGTCCTTGCCCTGGCTCCATCGACTCTCTGCTCCGGGGCGCCGGTCGCCTCCTTCGAAGGACGCCCACTCCTCCCAAGGATGACCCTCCTGCGCTCCCTCTCTGAGCGGCGCGAGCTCTTCGACCAGAGCCATCCGCATCTTTGCGGTAAACGACGAGGTCACCCCGACGTGTTGGAGGCGCTCACCGTCGTAGAGGCCCCGGAGGAGCGAGCCCACGCGCTCGCCGCGACCGTCCTTGTGCCAGCGAAAGCCGGCCACCACGCAGTCTACGGAGTGGCGGTGCTTAATCTTGAGCATGGCCCTCTTCTTGGGCTGGTAGTCGAGGTCGAGGGGCTTGGCGATGACGCCGTCCATCCCTGCCCCTTCGAAGCGCTCGAACCAGACCCGGGCCACCTCCAGGGCGGTGGTGGCGGGAGTGAGGAAGAGAGGCGGCGCGGCGCCGGCCAGCATGGTCTCGAGTCGTTCGCGCCGCTGCCGGGTGGGGAGGGCGCGTAGGTCCGCGTCGCCCTCGGCGAGGAGGTCGAAGGCGACGAAGCTTGCTGGGGTCTCCAAGGCCAGCTTGTCGATGCGGGACTTGGCGGGGTGAAGGCGCAGCTGGAGAGCCTCGAAGTCGAGGTGGTCCCCCCTCGGCATCACGATCTCGCCGTCGAGCACCGCGTGCGTGGGGAGCTGGGCGCGGAGAGGCTCCAGCAGCTCTGGGAAGTAGCGAGCGAGCGGCTTCTTGACTCGACTCTGTAGGTACACCTCGTCTCCTTCCTTGAACACGAGGGCGCGAAAGCCGTCCCACTTGGGCTCGAACAAGAAATCCCCTTCGGGGGGAAGCTGCGGGGTCAGCTTGGCCAGCATCGGCTCGAGGGGCGGCCCGAAGGGGAGCATCCCGCGATGCTAGTCCACTTGGCTTCGAGGCACGAGAACGCCACCCCGGCGACGCCGTCGGCAACCGGCCGTGACCAAGGGAAGGTCAGTCGGCGAAGACCTGCGTCCAATAGTGGCGGCGGTTTTCGCCGGCGCACTCCACGTAGCCCACTCCAATGCGTCCGAAGGTGCCGTTGAGAATGTTGGCTCTGTGCCCGGAGCTGTCCATCCACGCTTGGTGGACCTGTCCCGGAGAGCTTTGACCTTGGGCGATGTTTTCGCCGGCGGCGCGATAGCTGATGCCGGCCGCCCGCATCCGATCGAAGGGGCTCTCTCCGTCCAAGTTGTCATGGCTGAAGTAGGTCCGATCGCACATGTCTTGGCTGTGGGCGCGGGCCACCAGCGCCAGGGTGTCCGCGCAGGTCAGCGCCGGGGCACCCGCGGCACTACGATCGAGGTTGGCGGCGGCGATCACCTCCGCCTCAAAGGGACGAGCGCAGCTGCCGAGAGCGGGCGGACCCAGGTCGAGCCCGCCTCCGGCGTCCGGGCTCATGCTCCCCAGCCCGAGATCGACCGGGCCGGGCGCGTCGCTGCCGTCGCCGCTCGGAGGCGCCACCGGGCCTCCGTCCGGGCCTCCGATCAGCGGGCTGTCCGTCTCGATGAGACCTCCGCAGGCGTTGAGGCTCAGGGTGAGCATCGAGGCCCATGCGGTCCGAATGACGGCCGACTCCACTCCGCTGACATCAGCAGGCTCCGGACCATCCAGAAGCGCTGGGATTCGTAGCTTCAGGGGTGAAAATCCTGGGGGATGTAGAACCCAGTCCCGGGGCCCTCGGACCCCTAGATGCGCCCGGCGTGAATTGTGAGCCGCCCCGCCGGGTGATGGATCTCGCCGCGTGGTCATTCGGCGAAGAGGAAGCTTACCGAGGTAGGCGACGATGAGAGTCGCGAAGCGACGGCCGAGCGAGCACGC
>JBCBRU010000140.1:0-16437 GCA_039819565.1 Myxococcota bacterium
CCCGCCGGCTTCGCCTCTCGTCGGTTGCATATGGCCAATATGCGCCCTTCTCACGTGAACGCCAGGGGCGAAAACTGCCTCACCACTTATGCAACTAATCAACCTGACAGGGGACTAGCCGCCCGTCGATCTGGAGCTGCACGGCGCGGTCGGCCGGTCCTTCCGTGAACGCTCCGACCGGCTTCGTCGCTCCTCGGTCGCCCCTCGAGCCCTCCTGGGTACCCCGGGATTGGCACGAGCGGCAGCTTCACGCATCTTCGTCGCGTGAATCGCCGCACTTTTCTGCGGGCAGGGGTGGGCGTCGGCGTCGCGGGTTCGGCGGCAGCGACCTACCTCGGGCTCCAGTCGTCGACCGAGCTTCCCGTTCCCCGCCGCGCCCTCGCTTCGCTGGACCCCGTTTCGTTCGGGGTGCTGGCGGTGTTCGCGGGCCGAATCCTGCCGTTCGAGGGGGCGGACCCCCTCGAGATCGCCCACGGCGTCGATATGAGCCTCCGCTACGCCACCCCGGAGGCCAGATCCGATATGGGACTGGTTCTGGGGCTGCTGGAGAACAGTCTCTCGGGGCTCCTGACCCGAGGCCAGGCCACGCTCTTCTCCGAGCTGTCGCCCGAGGCGCAGGACGAGGCCATTCGTCGCTGGGGAAACTCGCCCGTAGAAACCCTCCGCGCGGCGACCAACGCTCTGCGCAAGCTTTGTCTCGGCGTCCACTACGCAACCCTCGAAAACGCTCGAGAGACGGGCTACGCGGGTCCCCCTCTGGACAAGCCCGAACCGTCTCCGATGGCGGCGCGGGCGCCTCTGTCCCGCCCGTGGGCAGTGGCCGCGATCGCGACGGAAGGAGATCAGCCGTGAGCGTCTCCGCCGCCGACCGACCGGGTGTACTCGAAGGTCAGACCCTCGAGCGCGACGTCTCCGTCGACGCCGACATGTGCATCATCGGCTCGGGGGCGGGAGGCTCCGTGGCTGCAGCTCGGCTTGCGCAGTCCGGGTTACGGGTCGTCGTGTTGGAGGAAGGGGGATACTTCACCTCCGAGCGGTTCACGATGAAGGAAGAGGATTGCTACCCCAACCTCTACCAGGAGGCCGCGCAGCGGGCGACCGCGGACCTCTCCGTTTCCATCTTTCAGGGCCGAGCTGTCGGTGGCACCACCGTGGTCAACTGGACGACCTGCTTTCGGACCCCGGAGTCCACCCTCGAGCGCTGGCGGCTCCATCACGCCGTGTCCGGGTTGGAACGGGCCACCCTCGACCCCCACTGGGAGGCGGTCGAAGAGCGACTCAGCATCCAGCAGATTCCCATCGAGAAGGTGAACCGAAACAACCGGCTCCTCTGGGACGGCTGTGAGGCCATGGGGTGGTCGAAGGATACCTTGCATCGCAACGTGATTGGTTGTGCGCTCACCGGCTACTGCGGGATGGGGTGTCCCGTCGACCTCAAGCAGTCCATGCTCATTACCTATCTTCCGGACGCGATGACGGCGGGGGCTACGGTGATCTCACGGTGTCGCGTGGAGCGACTCGAGCACGACGGAAGGCACATTACCTCCGTGAAGGCTCGATGCCTCGACGCGTTCGGTCTCTCCGAGACCGGGCCCTCGGTGACGGTGCGGGCGCGCCGCTACGTGCTCTCGGCGGGGGCCATCAATACGCCCGCGCTCATGATTCGCTCGGGCCTTCCGGATCCCCATGACCGAGCCGGCAAGCGAACCTTCCTTCACCCTGTGATCGCGTCCGGAGCCGAGTACGAAGAGCCGGTGGAAGGCTATTACGGCGCGCCTCAAGGGGTTGCGAGCCATCACTTCGCGGATCGCGGGGATGGCGTGGGGTACTTCCTCGAGGCCGCCCCGGTGTATCCGCTGCTCATCGCCACGGGCTTTCCGGGCTTCGGGTTGGCTCACCGCGAGATCATGCTCCGTCTGCCGAACTTCGCGGCTCACCTCGCCATCGCCATCGACGGCCATCAAGACGGCGAAGAGGGCGGAGAGGTCCGGGTGCTCGAGTCCGGTCGGCCCAAGCTCCACTACACCCCCTCCCCGAAGACCTACGCTGCCTTCCGCGAGGCTCAGAAGAACCTCGCTCGTCTGCAGCTCGCCACCGGTGCGAAACGGGTCTTGAGCTCTCACGTGAAGCCCCTCGAAGTTCGAAGCGAGCGCGATCTGAAGCTCCTCGACGACGCGCCCTACGCGCCGAACCAGGTGGCGGTGTTCTCCGCCCACCAAATGGGCGGTTCGGCCATGAGCGACGATCCCAAGCTCGGGGTGGTCCGGCCTCACGACCTCCGCCACCACCAGGTCGAGAACCTCCACGTCGTGGATGGTTCGGTCTTCCCCACGAGCTGCGGGGTGAATCCGCAGCTCTCGATCTATGGCCTGGCCCACCTCGTGTCGGGTCGGCTGGCGGGCCCGGCCCCGGCGGTCTGACTCTCGGACATGCCCGTCATACCGAGACATCGAGATCCGGGCCGCCTCAGGTTCCCGAGGGGAATCGGGGGGCCAAAGAGGTTGGCTCGCGGTTTGCGCAGAGCCGTCGCATGAGGCTGCTCCATCTTCTCCCACTGGCCATAGGTCTCGCGCTCGTCGCGGCCTGCGGCGACGACGCATCTGACATCTCTTTCGAGCCCGGCGCCGGCTCCTCGGCGGACCTCGGCGCCGCCGGTCCCGCGGACGCCGCGGGCATGCCCGCGAGCGACGCCGGGCCACCCGCGATCGACGCAGGGCAGGCGGGCAGCGACGCCGGGGTGTCGGCGCCCGACGCGGGGCCGGCCGACACCGGGGTGGTGGTCCCCGAGGTGGAAGTGAACCCCTTCGTCCGGGTGAGCCACGACCCCTTCTCGACCTTCGCCGCCGATGTCGACAGCGCCTCCTACGATATCTTTGCGAAGTCGATTCGGGAGGAGCAGCGTCTCCCTAGCCCGCAGATGGTCCGCACCGAGGAGTTCGTGAACTTCTTCAGCTACGACTACCCGCAGCCGAGCGCGACCTCCACCACGCCCTTCGCCATCGATCTCGACATTGGTCCTTCCCCGACCTCGTCGACGGCCATCCTCCGCATTGGGATTCAGGGGCGGGACCTCCTCGCCGACCGCGCGCCGGCCAACCTCATCTTCCTCGTGGACGTCTCCTGCTCGATGCGACCGGTCGACAAGCTCCCTCTCGTGAAGTCCATGTTGACGAACGCACTGGATGTTCTTCGTGAAGATGATACGATCTCCATCGTCACCTACTCCACCACGGTGCAGGTCGAATTGCCGCCTACTCCGGTGCGGGAGCGGTCCCAGATCGCCTTCGTCCTCGAAGGGCTGCGGGCCGACGGCGGCACCGCCGGCGGCCCCGCGCTCGAGCGCGCCTACGACCAGGCCCAGGCGGGCTTCGTGGAGGGCGGCATCAATCACATCATTCTGTGCACCGACGGGGACTTCAATCTCGGACCCAGCTCCCCTCCGGAGCTCGTGGACCTGGTGGAGCAACGCCGAGCCTCGGGGGTCACGCTGACCGCCCTCGGCTTCGGTCTCGGCAACCTCAACGACGAGCTGATGGAGGCCTTTTCGAACGCCGGTAACGGAATCTACCGAGTGATCTCGGGGAGAAAGACGGCGCTTCGCTACGTCGAGCAGCGGCTTTTGTCGGATGTGGTGCACATCGCCCAGGACGTGAAGATCCAGGTCGAAATGAACCCGGACTATGTCTTCGCGTACCGCCAGATCGGCTACGAGAATCGGCAGCTGCAGGACTCGGATTTCCGAAACGACCGGGTGGATGCCGGCGAGATCGGCTCCGGCCACCAGATGACCGCGCTCTACGAGCTGGTTCTTCCCACCGGCTCCGTTCCGAGCGGGGTGGGGGCTCCGAGCCTCGTCGACGGACCACCTGTCGAAGGGCTCCGAGAGGTCGATCCCTCCGCGTGGCTCCTGGTCAAGGTGCGCTACAAGACGCCGGGGGCAGACGCAACGGAGCCTGCTTTCGAAGTCCAGCGGAGTCTCCAAGACGGCAGCTTCACGTTCCAGCTCGGGGATGAGTCCCGATTCGCGTGGTCCGTGTCGAGCCTCTCCGGCCGTCTCCGCGGGGACCCCTTCGTGGCGACGGCCCAGCTCGATGCCGCTCAGAGCGAGGCGGAGGCTCAGCAAGGTGGCTTTCAGCGCGCGGACTTCGCGGAGCTCTTCCGCTTGGCCCGCGCCCTGCTCCCTTGACGGGGGGCGGGGTCACGCCCCTTCGGCGAAGGAAGCTTGCCCTCGGGCGCACTCGGTGGGAGGAGCCCTAGCCTGAAGATGTCTGTCTACAGGGGGCTCCTAGCGTCTCTCGTTGCAGCCGTGTTGCTGTCCGCCTGCAACTCCAAGGTCTACTACCCCTTCGTGGCGGAGTCGGCGTATCGACCGGCTCCTCCCGGACGCTGGTTCGTCGCTCCGGTGGATTTCTTCGGGGGGCTTCGCGACCTCACGGACGAAGATCACGAGAAGGTGCGTTCGGCTCTTCTGGAGGTGGTCCGGGAGAGCGGAAGCCAGGTCGTCGATATTCCTCGCTTCGAACGCCACTGGGCTATCGCCAAGACGGCGGTGGGAGGCTACTTCGACGCGAGCACCGGCCTCCCGAACGCCGAGAAACTGGGTCGCGTGCTCGAGCACGCCCTCGAGCACGCGGGTCACCCAGACGACATCGACCTCGTCTTGTTTCCTCGGGTGGTCCGAGTCTCGGCCGAAGCGCGGGGCGTGCGGGCGCACTGGGACGGCGTCTCTCGCCGGATCAGCGGCGCTGGCCACGGGATGACCATCACCGGCTCCGTGCAGGCCCTCTCCCTCCACGTCACCGCCCACACCCCGGTCGGCGCCCGGGTCTTCGTCAGCCGCGGAGGCATCACCCTTCCCCAGAAGATGTCGGGCAGCGCCTTCACCCGAGAGTTCGTCGTCCGGGACAATCTCTTCCCGAAGCACCACGACATCGTGGAGGGGGCTCGGGTGGCGCTTCATCCTCTCGTTCCCAAGAGCGACTACTGACTCTCTGAGGCCCGACCTCACTGCGGGTCTCATGGACCGGACGAGTGTCCCGCTTAGGCGGGCTGGGCGTCCAATAGAGTCCGGATCTCCTGAAGCAGCTGCTCCCTTCGACCCGGCTCGCCGAGGAGCAAATCGCCCGATTCTCCCCGGCGAATCGCTTGCTCTCCGAGGTACAGGGACAACGCCTGACGTATGACCGGCTGTGAGGCGGACTCGGCCCGCGCCAGCCGCCCGTCGAGGGCCTGGCGCCGCGCTTCGGCCAGGGCGGCCTCGAGGACCTTGCGCTCTTTGACCGCCCCGTTCTCGAGGAGCTCCAGGGTCTCACCCATGAGCCGATAAGTGTCGAAGAACGAGGCAAGGAGTCCTGCGAGCTCTCTCGCTTCCTCCTCACCGGCCTCCGTGGCTCTCCAGCCCTCCGCCTCTCGAGTGATGGTGCCTCGACTCTGCAGGAAGCTCTTCGCCTCCTCGTAGTTGTCCTCGAAGGTCGAGTCGACGCGGAACGAGATCTCGTTCTTGAGGATCTGCGAGATACGCAGGGCCCACCTCTTCACCGAGGCTTCGGAGGCGACGGCTCCGCGGCCGGCGGTGAGGACGGCCGCGGCGACGATGGCCGCCGGCACGAAGAAGTGGAGGATGTTGTTTTTGTAGTAGTCGAGGGCGATCCGCCCGCTTTCGTCGAGCTGATACACGAGGGTGCCGCCGGGGGCCGTCTTGGTGATGACCAGGCGGTCGCGGGCGAGGCGACCGAGCGCCTCCTTGACGGCATCTAGGTAGTCGTCCGTTTGGAGGGCGGCGCTCCGTCGAGCCCCCACGCCGCCCAGAAAGTCCAAGGCTCGGGCCGTCTTGGCGCTCAGCTCATCCTCGCCCATCCCCTTGCGCTCGGAAGCGAGGAGCACCATGGCCGCGAGGCTCGTGGGGGTCACCCGAGTGACGCGGTTGATGCCGTACACGATGCGGTGGCCGAGATAGTTGATGAGCGGCTTACCCACCCGCACGTCGTCCTCGACGGGGATGTCCACCCCCCGCTCGGCAGCCATCTCCTTCAGCGAGAGGGGCTCATCGAAGTCGACGTAGACCCGCCCGTATCGGGAGCGAAGGACCTTGGCCGAGCTCACCAGCGCCGTCATGTCCTCCTTCTTCTTCTGACCTCCTGCAAGTTCCTTTGCGTAGGCCCCCGCCTCGATGACCTTCTCGTATCCGATGGACACGGGGATGAAGCTCACGTCGGGGATGCTCCCCTCCAGGACCGGCCTCGCACACATCGTGAGCATGCCCATCTTCGGGAGGAGGACTCTGCCGGTGCGGCTGCGGCCGCCCTCGATGAAGAACTCGACGGCGTGGCCCTCCTTGAGGAGCCTCCGCACGTAGGCCGCGAACACGGTCGCGTAGAGCTTGTCGCCTCGGAAGCTGCGCCGGAGAAAGAACGCTCCGCCCCGCCGGAAGACGCTCCCGATGGGCCAGAAGTCCAGGTTTTCGCCGGCGGCGATGTGCGGCGGGATGAGGTCGTTCTTGAAGAAGACCTGGGACAGCACCAAGTAGTCGACGTGGCTCTTGTGGCTCGGCACCACCACCACCGGGCCTCGGCGGGCGGCGCGCCGCACCAGGGCTAGACCCTCGGGATCCACCTGGATGCCGTCGTAGATGCGATTCCACAGAAACTCGATGAACACGTCGAAGATCCGCAGCCAGGTCACGTTCATGTCCGCGGCGATCTTCTGGAGGTGACGATCCGTTTCGGCCTCGAGCTCCTCTCGGTCCCTGGTTTGGGCCAGGGAAGCCACGAGTCGGCGAACCTGTGGATCTTTTCGCACCGCCTCGCGGGTGCGGGCCGCGGATCGATGGATCGGGCCCGTGCGCAGCTGCTCCTCGCGGGCGAGATGGTGGAGGATGGTCCAACGCACCTTCTTGGCGAGCACGCGATCCGCGAGATGGGGCTCCTTGTCCACGACCTCTTTGAGGTCCACCGGCGCCCCGACGTGAAAGCGAGCGTCTCCGTAGCGCCAAAGAAATCCCAGGAGCTCTCGGAAGGCTCCCGGCTGCTCGAGGTCCCCAAACACCGCGTCGATCAGCGAGCGGCGGAGACCCACGGGCTTGCGGTGCCACTGCAGGGTGACCGGCAGCAAACGGATGGGGCGCTCTCGATCTCTCTGGAGGGCAACCAGCCCCTCGACGTGGCGCTCGGAGTAGGGGCCTCGGGTACCCAAGGTTCGTGGGCGTCGCAAGAAGAGCAGACTAGATTGCTCAGATCGAACATTCTCCAGCAGGGCCTCTTGCGATGTGGAGCCGCGCTGGAGGGGGTGATCGTGGAGCCAGGTGGGTCTTGGGAGCCCCGCTCGGCGCAGGGTGTGGAGGAGGTAGACCGGATCCACTAGGCGTTTGGCGCGGAGAGTGTGCACAACCTCCGCACCCTCATGGGCGGCGGTCAGCAGCTCTAGGCTCTCAGGAGCCATGGCCACGCGGTCGAGCCACGGGCTGAGGATCCTCTCCGGCCACCCGCGGGCCTGAGCCGGCGTGAGTGACGACGACGGCGCTGATCCCTGCACGGCGACGGACCCTAGTACTGCCCCGCGGATTTTGTAATCGCTTCGAAGAGGGTATCTCGGCCGTCGGTCGTCAGACGCGAAGTGGCGCTCCGGCCGGGCTCAGCCTTGCGTCGCGGAGGCCTTCTCGCGTCTTCTTTGCTCGCGAAAGCGACATTGCGGTGACTCCAAGTTTCCGTGACCGACCGCACGGCGCCCCCGGTTTGTCGGGGACGGGCCCGTGGTGCTACCGATCGGATATGCTGGAGGCCGCACGTCCGAGTCCCACTCCCTGGCGCCGTACGAGGAGCGCCGTGCTCGTGGCTCTGGGCGTAGCCCTGGCCCTTTCGCCGGTGGACCCCCTCGGCGTCTTCGACGATCGCGCGGAAGCTTGGCTCGATGAGGCGATCGTCACCGGCGCGGCCGTGTACGCCACGGTGCGGGTGCTCAACGGGAGCGTCTCCGTGCTTCAGGACTCCGAGCTGAACGTGTCGCCCGCCGGCGTGGGCGCGTCGATCGCGGTCGGCCAGGTGCTCGACCCGCTGAACGACATGGCGGAGCGTTTCTCGAGCGTGGTGGTCACTGCCCTCGCGGTGCTCGCGGTGGAACGGGTGCTGCACGAGATCTCCGCCGAGGTGGGAACGACGCTGCTCGGAGGGGTGCTGGTAGCGCTGGGGCTTCTCGGCCTGTTCCTTCCCGCCTCGCCCCAGGGTCCCCCGAGCTCACGGGACCTTCGCCGCGCCCTCGTAGGGGTGGCGGGGCTCCTCCTCGCCATCCGCGTCGCCGCCCCGATGGCCGCCCTCGGCGGTGAGGCCATCCATGAGCGCTATCTAGAGGCGGACATCGAGCGCGCCCGCGCCGAAGTGCGGGCAGGGCTCGTCGACCTGGACGCGCTCCTGACCTTGGACCTCCCGGAGGACGACGGCGGGTTCCTCGGCACGGTGCGCCGGGCGGGTCAGTACGTGAAGATCCGGATCGACGCTTTTCGGGAGTCACTGGGGCGGCTGAGGTCGCGCCTCGACTCTCTCGTTGCCGCCCTGGTGGAGCTGACCGGGCTTTACCTCGCTCAGATTCTCCTGCAAGGGGTCCTGCTACCCCTGGCCGTTTTCGGCGGGACCTGGGTCCTCGGGCGGCTCTTCCTTCGGGCCTTCATCGCCCCTACGCAGCGCATCGAGGTTCAGGTTGCGACCGCCCCGACCGAGGCTTCGAGGCGCGGATAAGCCACCGCGAGGGTCGCCCCCCGGGCGATGTAGTAGCCGAGGAGCGCGGGCCATATGCCGTCCGGGCCGAGGACCCCTCGCAAGCCCGTGTCCACCGCGATGTAGATGACGACCGAGGCCACCGACGCGTTGCGCATGGCCCGAGACGCGGTGGCTCCCACGAAGACCCCGTCGAGGAGCCAGGCGGGCGCGCCGAGGAGCGGCACTACGGCGCACCAGGGCAGCCAGCTCCGCGCGGCCGCCGCCACCTCGGGCTCCCGGATGACCGCCTCCAGGAAGTGAGGACCGCCCAAGAGGGTGAGGGCGGCAAAGACGGCGCCGGAGACCAGGCTCAGCTCGCCGGTGATCCGCACCGCTCGCCGAAAGAGGGGGAGAGAGCGGGCTCCGAAGGCACGCCCCACCGCGGCCTCTACGACGTTGGCGTAGGCGTCGAGAACGAAGGCCCAAAACGAGATGATCTGAAGCAGCACGTGGTTGGCGGCGACCGTCACGTCGCCGGCCTGGGCTCCCACCCGCGTGAACCACGTGAAGCCGGCGAGCAGACCCCACGTGCGGACCACGAAATCAAAGTTGACGGCGGCCAGGTTTCGCCAAGCCTTAGCCTCGAAGAGGGCCCGGCGGTCCCAAACTCGGGGGTCCCAGCCCCCCTGCTCCCGGAGGCTTCGGAGCACCAGCCCGGCCCCAAAGACGGTGGCGGCGCCCTGAGCGAGAGCCGTAGCGGTGGCGACGCCGGCCGCGCCCTGGTGCCCTCCCAAAACGAAAACGAGGTCCAGGACGATGTTGGTCCCGCTGAACACCAGCTGCTGAGCGAGCACCGCCCGGGTGCGCCCGTGCGCGATGAGCCATCCGCTCAGTGCGAAGAGGCTGAAGCCGAAGGGGTGACCCAGGGTTCGGGCCAGAAAGTAGGCGCGCGCGGGCACCGCCCCCTTCGGCGAGGCCCCGAGCACCTCGAGCGCGGCGTTGGCGAGGAGCGGCCCGAGCACCAGTCCGAGAACGCCGAGGCTCGAGGCCAGGAGAGCCGCCCTCAGCAGCACTCGCTGAGCCTGGAGCCGGTCCCCGGCCCCCACCGCGTGGGCGACGAGCCCGGTGGTGCTGAGCCGGATGAAGTAGATGCTGTAGACCAGCAGGTTGGTGGCGGTGACCCCTAGAGCGACGCCGGCGAGCTCGGCCGCGTCTCCGGTGGCGCCAATGACCAACGTATCCGTCATGCCCGCGAGCGGCTCGGCGGCGTTGGCCAAGACTAGGGGCAGGGCGGCCCGGACCGCCGAGCTGCGGGTGAGATGCGGGGGAGCCTTCATCGATGCAGAACTTTTCCGTCCGAGCCTGCCGACCAGGGGTCGGGCGACCATGTGGGTAGAAGGGCAGCGACACGCGTGCTAGCGTCCCCGCGCTCGCTCCGGGGCGGATTATGCGCGCTTGGTGTCCTCATTGCGGCGCTCTCAACGAGTTCGCGCGGCCTCCGTCGACGGCCATCGTGTACTGCCAGAGCTGCCGCAAGCCGTTTGGGGCCGCGTCACTCGACGATGGCGAGGCCAATAAGGTGACCCGTCGTGACCCGCCCCGTGACGGTCGCTCGGGGTCACGTCCCCGCGAGGGCGCGGGACGTCCGGTGCGGCGCCGGCCCTCCACGCTCATGGGCGGAAACACGCCGGCTCCGGCCGAGCCTTCCGATGCCGCTTGGACAGAGGGCACCGAGTCGTATGCTACCGGTAAGCCCGTGCCTATGCCGTCACAGGTCATCGTGCCCGAGGGCCGGCACGACAGCGGTACGTCGGGGGCCACGGCCCGCATCGTCTACGTCAGCCCGGATGGGATGGAGACCGATTTCTCGCTCCAGGGCCCCACCACCGTGGGACGGCACCCGAGCAACGAGATTCGGCTCAACGATCGCGAGATCTCCAAGCAGCACGCGGTGATCGAGGAGAGGGCGGGGGAGTGGTACATCCGCGACCTCCAGAGCAGTAACGGCACCTACGTCAACAACCGCCGGGTGCAGGAGGTCCGCCTCCGCCACGGGGACGAGCTCCTGCTCGGCTCGATGCGCCTGTCCTTCGTCGTCGAAAACCCCGAGCAGAGTCGGGGCTCGCCCCGCGACCTGGTCACCATCCTCCCCGTCGACCCCGCCGGTTCCACCCATATCCACGCGAAGATCGAAGGGGAGGACCTCGACTTCCGCCCGGCCGCCGAGGTCAGCGACGTCGAGCTCCTGCGGCGCGACTATGAAAAGCTCCGTCTCACCCACGAGCTGTCGCGCATCGGCCTCACCACCGACATCAAGTCACTGCTCTCGAAGACCCTCGATGTGGTGTTCGGTATGCTCCCCGCCGACAATGGGGTGATCATGCTCGTGGACGAGGACACCCACACCCTCGTCCCCCACACCGTCCGGCAAAAGCAGAGCGACTCGGGAAAGGTCCACGAGATCCTGCTCAGCTCGACCATCGTCAACGCCTCGCTCCGGGAGCGGGCTTCGGTGCTGTCCTCGGACGCCTTCCTGGATCCGCGATTCTCGGGTGCGCAGTCGATCATTGCGCAGGGCATCCGAGCCGCGATGTGCGTGCCTCTCGTCGCGCACGATAAGGTGCTGGGGATCATGCACCTCGACAGCCGCGAGCGGGTCGGGGCGTTTACCGAGAAGGATCTTCAGCTCCTCAAGGCCATCGCCACCCAAACCGCCATTGCCATCGAAAACGTGAGGCTCCTTCGCCAGGTCGAGCAAGAGGCTCAAACCCGCGGTCAGCTCTCGCGGTTTTTGCCGCCCCACGTCGTGGACGAGATGGTCCAAGGGAAGGGCCGCCCCATCAAGAAGACGGGCCGCGAGGTCGAAGCCTCGGTGGTCTTTTGCGACATCAGAGGGTTCACGAGCATGTCCGAAGCCTCCGGCCCGGCCGAGGTCGTGGAGCTTCTCAACGAGTACTTCGAGTGCCTGGTCGAGGTCGTGTTCAAGCGGCACGGAGTGCTCGATAAGTTCATCGGCGACGCCCTCATGGCTTCGTGGGGTACCCTCGAGGGCGAGGACGTGGCCGAGTCCACCTTCAACGCGGTGGCTGCCGCCATCGACTTCCGGGATGCCATTCGCAAGCTCAACGCGGAGCGCGAGGAGAACGGCCTTCCGCCCATCAAGATGGGGGTGGGCGTCAACACGGGACACCTGGTGGCGGGATACATGGGGGCCAAGCGGCGTCTCGAGTTCACGGTCATCGGAGACACCGTCAACACGGCCTCCCGCATCTGCGGCATCGCAGAGGGAGATCAAGTCCTGATGTCCGAAGCCACGCAGCGTATCGTGGACGGGCGCATCGAGTCGCGCTCGCTGGGCACCCGGCAGGTGAAGGGGCGCGAACAGAACGTTGGCGTCTACGAGGCGCTTCGCGTTCGAGACTGACGGAGTCCGGCATGAGCGGCAACAAGGGGAGACGTCAAGTCGTCCAGCGCTGCCCGAACTGCTCGGCCAAGTACGACGTGGGCATCTACGTCTCCGGGCAGAAGGTTCGATGCCGGCGCTGCGGGATCAAGTTCGAGGTCATCCGCGACGATGCTCCCTCGGGCCCGATGCCTCCGGCCGCCGAGGGGGCGGCGAAGGAGACCCCACCCCCGCCTACGCCCCCGAAGTCTCCCAAGAAGAAGGACGGACGGTGGGCTACCGGTGAGCTTCCCGCGGGCACTCAGCTGGCCGGGTATGTCGCGGACGCCATCCTGGGGCGCGGGGCCATGGGCACCGTGTATCGCGGCCGCCAGCTCAGCCTCGAGCGGCCGGTCGCCATCAAGGTCATGAGCGCCGACCTCGTCGAGCAGCAGGAGTTCGTTCTCCGCTTTCGGCGCGAAGCGGCGGCGCTGGCGAGCTTGTCCCACGAGAACGTGGTCTCCATCATCGACCAGGGCCACGAAGGCAGTCACTGGTACTTCGTGATGGAGTTCGTCGATGGACCTACTCTGCGTAAAGTCATGGCGCAACGTACCTTGCGGATGTCCAAGGCTCTGGATCTCGCCGTGCAGGTGGGGCGAGGGCTGGACTACGCCCACGGCAAGGGCGTTGTCCACCGTGACCTCAAGCCCGAGAACGTCCTCCTCGCGGATCGAGGTCCGGCCGGGTACGTGGCCAAGATCTGCGACTTCGGCCTCGCCGACATCCTCTACTCGGATCGCTCCTTCGTGAATCTCACCGGCTCCCGGATCTCGATGGGCACGGTCAATTACATGGCCCCCGAGCAGCGCCAAGACGCCGGGCGGGTGGATCAGCGGGCCGACGTCTTCTCCTTCGGGGTCCTGCTCTACGAAATGTTCACGGGCGAGCTGCCCCTCGGCTCTTTTGCCAAGCCGACCCAGAAGAATCCGCACCTAGACGCCCGTCTGGACGATGTGATCCTCCGTGCCCTCGAGCCGGAGCCCCGCCGCCGCTTCCCTCGAGTCCGGGAGATGGTGGAGGGCATCGAGGCCGTTCTCCGCTGAGCCAAGCCGGGTCGATCTCGTTTTTCTCGGCCGTGGTCGGCGACGGAGGTTGCGCTTCGTGATCTCAGGTGTCAGAAGCACGCGCGACTAATGTCGACGCTGCGAGAACAGCTGCTCCAACAAGGCTTGGTCTCCGCCGAACAAGCGGAGCGCGCCGACGAGAAAAACGCCAAGAGCAAGAGCCGCCGCTCCAAGCGCGGTGGCCGCGGTCGTGGAAAGCCGGGGGACGACCCGAAGCGCCAGGCCATGATCAAAGCTATCGACGAGCATCGCCTCTCCGAAGCGGACTACGCGGGCGATATCGCTTTCAAGTTCACCTCCCGGGGCGACTCCAAGATTCGGAAGATCCTCGTGAATCCGAAGACGGCGGTCCGCCTCGGATCCGGCGAGCTGGCTATCATCGAGAACGGAGCCGAGCCGCTCGACCACATCATCGTGGTGAGCGAGGCGGTGGTCGCGGTGCGTGCCGTCGACCCCGACGCCGTCCGTTTTCATTCCCGAAGCTGAAGACGTCGGGCTCCTCCCGGAGCGCTCTCAGTCTCCAGCGAGGTAGTCGAGAATCACGTCTTCGAGACTCCGGGCGTCCTTCGATCCCGGCTCCTTGAGGCCCTCGCTCGCTAAATCCGCCCAGTTCGCGGTGAGGCTCGCCTCTGGGGCGCGTTTCGGTCGCGCGCTCGGCTGAGGCACGGGCGGCCGGTCCTGACGCCGGAGCTCCGCATCGATTTCGGCTAAAATCTCGTCTTCGCTGAGAGGATCGGCGTCGGTGATCCGCGGAGCCGGAATGAGCTCAGGCTCTCCGCCCGGGGGAGCGGGCACGCGGGCGCGCCCCGAGGGCGCTCGCCGTACGCTCGCGGCCGTTCGATCCGCGGGCCGGGGAGGAAGACGCCGTCGCGGCGCCGGTCCGCTGCTCGCGCTCTCCCGCTCGCTCTCGTCACGTTTGGCTCCGGCCGCGGCCGGAGGCCGGCCTGCGCGCGCCGCGGGCGCCGACCGTGGCCGACCGGACCGAGGCGGGGATTCGGATCCGCGCGGGGCGCGATCGCCGATCGGAGGCTCCGCGGCCGGCTCGGGGATCTTCGTGGGCGCCTGCGACGGTCGAGCCGGACGCGAGCCTCCGGTCGAGGGCCGGGGTGAGCCTCCGGTCGAGGGCCGGGGTGAGCCTCCGGTCGAGGGCCGGGGTGAGCCTCCGGTCGAGGGCCGGGGTGAAGGTCGGGCGCGAGGAGCTCCGCGCTCGGACGTGGGGCGCGAGGATGGCGCCCCTGGCCCCGCGGCCGGCGGCGCGGAGGCGGACCTCCCGCCGGTGGAGGGCTGGGGACTTGGGGGCTCGGGAGATGTCGGGTCGGCGCGCGGAGGTCGAGGGCCGTCGAGGGTCGGTGCCTCGAACAAGACCGCCTCGAGTTCCTTGACCGGAATTTCGAGGGTGGGGGCTTCGACAACCCGACCACTGTCCTTTCGGGCGGGCGGAACTTGGGCTGGCCGGGTCTCGACGGCGGCGTCGAACTCTCCGGCCGCGACGCGCTTCAGCATCGCCTTGTGCTGGTCCATCATCCGCTGACGGACCACCCCCTCGATGTCATCTCGGCGGCCTGCGCCTCCTGCAAGTGCGCCGTACCCCCAACGGTCCACGGCCAGGAGTCGACCCCCGAAGAAGAGCTGCGTGATCACCTTCGGATCACGCGCGCCGCCGTCCTCCGTCTGGACGTGGAACAGCACGCCTCGGTGGCGAAGGTTGTGGTTGAAACCCGGCAGCATCCGGCAGCTCCGTAGAATACACCCAGAGGTTTGTTGTTGCCAGCGACGCCTCCGGGTGACAGCGTGACGCCCCAATGGGGGATGGCCACGACGCCAAGATGACGACTGCGCGTGCCCGCCGTCGGCCTTTCCCAGGGACTGCCGCTTCGGCGCCTCTTCCCGCGCTACCTGACGAGCCGCTTCCGCCCGAACCTGCCGCGGAGGAAGAGCGAGGCCCCGGCCCCGATGCTCCCATTATGCTTCTTCCGATCGGGCAAGTCGACCTCGCCACGATCGAAGTGATTCGCAAACCTCTAGAAGAGATCTATCGGCGTAGGACCGAGGTGGGTAGCTCTCTTCCGGTTCCGAAGTACGCGTACAACCCGACTCGAGAGCAGTATCATTCGAGCGCGATTCTCAAACGGGTGGAAACTTCCCGCGACCCGCGCTGGGAAGCCGCGATCGGGCTGACCGAGGCCGACCTCTTCGTACCCGAGGTGCCGTTCATCTTTGGTGAGGCGGACCGGTCGACTCGCTCCGCCCTCATCAGTCTGCGCCGACTTCGACCGGAGGCCGGCCCCGCCGAGACGCGACGCGACATTCTCACCCGACGCTTCATCTCTGAGGTCATCCACCAGGTGGGCCTCATCCGCGGCCTGGCTCACTGCCCGAACAATCGCTGCGTCATGTACTTCGCCTCCGCCGTCAACGAGATCGACAAACGCGGCTCCGGACTGTGCGCAAACTGTCGGAAGCGTCTCCAGGCCACCGAGTAGTTGCGTCGGAAGGCGGTCCGCTCGGATCGCCCCCTCCCCACCGCCCTCCAGCTTCGACGCGGTCGATCCCGTTTCTTAAGAAGCGTTTAAGCAACGTTCGGAGGATCTGCGCGATAACCGCGCGGTGACGTCAAATAAGCCCCATCCGACAAACGCGAAGGATTGATTCCCCTGACCCTCGTGGCTTCGACGACTCTTCCCGAGTCCGCGTTATTTCGCTAGCGTCCTCGCTCCATGCCCCCGTCGTCCTCCAAACGCCAAGCCCTCGGAAAAGGCTTGGGTGCGTTGATCCCGCCCAAGAAGAACGGGACTTCGCCGCTTGATGACGAGGACCGACGAAAAATCACGGTGACCGTCCCGATCGAGGACGTTCATCCCAACCGCTCGCAGCCGCGGCAGAACTTCCAAGACGACACCCTCGACGAGCTCGCCGCCTCCATCAAAGAGCACGGGTTGATGCAGCCCATCCTCGTCCGCAAGCGGGGTGGACGCTTCGAGATCATCGCGGGGGAGCGCCGCTGGCGAGGGTGCCAGCGGGCGGGCCTCAAAGAGATCGAGGTCATCGTCAAGGATCTGACGGATGGGCAGATCTTCGAGTGGGCCCTCATCGAGAACATCCAGCGCGAGGACCTCAACCCGATCTCGATGCGACCGCGCTTGCCTTGAGGGACGATGCGGACCTTCGTGCCGAGATGGCGGCGGAGCTCTTGGGTGGTCCGCTCCACCGCGGGGCGGCCCCCGGGAAGGCTTGCGAAGGG
>JBCBRU010000141.1:0-16427 GCA_039819565.1 Myxococcota bacterium
CGCGCTTGATGGCGCGGCGCTTCTTCCACATGTCGAACGTGTACCGGTACTACCTGTTCACGCGGCAGTCGGCCTTCCGAGCGCCTCGTTACGAGGACTGGGAAGAGGCGATGTACGAGCGTGGGTTCCCCCACGGCGAGAGCGCATCCCGACGGAAGTTCGAGAACACGTAGTCGCGGTCGAACTTGTCGATGTGCGAGCGCACCTGCTCGGTGAAGTCCCAGCCCGTGTCCCAGCGCTGGCAGAAGGGGTTCGAGAAGTTGGCGTAGAGATCGGAGCAGTACTCGTACTGCACGGGGTGCATGGCCTGGGTCCAATCGAAGCCCTTGTCGTCAGCCACGCCGTCGCCGTCATCGTCTTCCCCGTTGGTCGACTCGTCACCGTTGGTGGCCGAGGTATCGTACTCAGGGAAGTTGGTGAGGATCTCGATCTGCTGCTCCACGTAGTCGGCCACCTGGACGAACTTCCTCGCTCCGTAGATTCGATCTGGACGCACCGGGAAGTCGTCCACCTCAGCGAGCAAGTTATTGATATCGGCGATGAACACCGTACAGGCGTTGTCCGGCTGGTTGACCGCGTTGGACTCCATGGCCACGATCAGGTTTCGGTACCGCCGCTCGATGTCGGAGTCGCAGGCCACCGCATCCGCCGAATCGAAGTCCGTCACCGTAGTGCAATCTACGGTGACAAGCTCTCCGCTCCCGTTGCGGTACTCACCCGTCGCCTTCGGCGTCGAAGACAGAATCTTCGGGAGGGCCTCGGGGGTGTTCCAGAACATGAGCCCTTCGAACCCGAAGAAGGCACTGTCGTGCCCGCACCGGCGAGCAAAGGAGCCGTACTTGCGGGGATCGGGAATCGATACCTTAGCGGGGTCCCAGATCTCCATGATCTGGCCGTGCTGGAAGCGAACCGCCGCCGCGTCGTAGGTGCCGAGCCCGTGCCAGCCCTCAATGGCGATGTCGAAGCCGTAGTCCATGATGGACGCGTACTTGTACTCGTTGCCGCGGTTGGGGTTGTCCTTCGTCGGAGGGTTGTTCCAGTACTCGACCCGGGTGCCGCTGGCGTCGGTCGCCCCCCAGAACTCGGGACGATAGTTGAGGGCGTCCATCGAAGCCTGGAAGTTGTGCCGCAGCCCCACTGTGTGGCCGATCTCGTGGGTCTGCACCGCGAGGTAGAGGTTGTGGCGCATGTAGTTCCAGACTTCGTCGCGGTCGCGCCCCTTCATGAACTCGGCAAGGCCGGAGATGTTGGGGTCGAAGAAGTCGGCCATGTCCCAGGCGCTCCGTCCGAGCTCGAGCGCGGCCTTGTTGTAGACGTTGGTCTCGGGCGTCATGCCCCAGTTGACCGGCGAAGCCGCTTCCATGGCCTCGTCCGTGATCTCGCCCGGCTGAAGGCCGATCGCGCCGCCCGCATTGGCCGGCAACGCGTTACCCACGTCGAAGGGCTGGTAGAGGGTCGGACCGGCGAAGGTACGGAGGATGTCATCGGTCATCAGGAAGTCCCGCTCGACGTCGCTCCCTCCCCACATCCGCGCGAACCGCTCGTCTTCGCCGCCTACGTTGCCCTCGCGAGGGATGTTTCCATCGATCGCGTCGATCGAGCCCGAGAAGCGCTCTTTGACCACGGAGCGAACGCTCCGGTTTTGGAGACCTCGCCGGGACACTACGGTGTCGCGGGTGAAGTCACCGCGGAACAGCTCCTCTTCGGAGAGATCGCCGTTGAGCCACTGAAGCTGGTCGACGGAGCGCTGCGAGATGATGTCCCCGGCGTTGGCGAAGTAGTTGGCCTGGTTGGCCACGAACTCTCCGGTCTCCGGATCCTGACCAAACTGAGCTACACCCCACGGCCCGCCCTGGACCTGGTTGATGTAGTTATTGATGTTGTAGCGAAGATCACCCTTACGCTGCCAGGTGAAGGCCATCTCGGCCCCGGTGCGCGCAGCCACCTTCGGGTCGATGGTCTTGCCCATCTCCAGCTCACGGAACTGAACGGCCGCACAGACCTGCTCGAGGTTACCGCGGGTCACGCGGTCTCGGGAGCCAGCCACGGAGTTGACGACGTCCATGAGATCGTTGTTCTGGGCGTACTCGACGATGTTGTCCACGTTGCAGTCGTTCTCACGAATCTGGAACATCTGCGGGCCCTCACCCGCGGCGTCGAGTTCTGCCCGGAGCCGACCGATGTCTGGCCTTCCCTCAGCGTCGAGGTAGCCCTTGAGGAAGGCCACCGTCTCGTCGAAAGGCGTCGACCAGTCGTCAGCCATCTGCTGGGTGAAGGGGTACATCTCATCCAGGGCTTCGACGTTGTTGTAGTAGACGACCGGCTGGGGATCCCGGCTGGCGTAGGGGATGAGAGATCCCGCCTCGTCGTAGGAGTCCTTCCAGAGATCGAAGCGACCGGCGAGATAGATACGCCCAGTGCGGGTGAAGGCCCGCTCCCGGTCGAAGGCCACGCGGAGGACCCGGAAGTTTCCGTACTGCTCGTCCATCGGGAAGGTGCGAACGTTGCACTCGCCCGGGTCGCGGTTCGGGCCGCAGCTGCGGCCGTCGCCGTTGAGTACGATGGCGTTGCCCGAGTCGTCGCGGAGCTCGGCGACGTCCGGATAGTATAGGGACTCGAAGTCGTCGTTGGGGTCGACCTTGCGGAAGGACAGGCGCACCCGCACCTGGCCTGCGCCGCACCGGGGCACCGAATTGAACAGAAGGGTCATGTAACAAAACGAAGCGCTCGGTGAGACCGCGTACTGATTCGTGATGTCCATGTAGTCTTCGGTGATGTAGGGGCGGTCGGTCTCCGTGGGCTCATGCCCCTGGACGAAGTTACCGACCACCGCGGTGCCCGAGAACCAGGCGTCGGGGTAGGCGACCCAGCCGGTACGGAAGGCGGTGGGGGTGCCGACGATGTTCTGACGCCAGTCGACCCGCATGAAACGCCGCTGATACCAGGGGCGGTCCGTCGTGTTCTCGACGATGACGTTGCTCTCGACGCCGGTGGTGGGGTTGTACTCCCGCTGAATGTCGAAATGGCTCTCGATCGCGTAGGCCACGACCGGGGAGCCAAAGAAGTCACGACCGTCGTCGGTGAGCCCCTCCGCGTAGGGCACGAACTCGTAGCTTCGGTAGCCAATGAGAAGGTTCTGGGTAATCTCCCAGCGCAGCTTCTCCATGTTCGAGGTGATGCCCTCGACCACGCCTGAATCCAGGTCCGACTCGACGACGGCGCTCCGGTAGTACCAGATGCCCTCGAAATTGGACTTATCCAGCGCGTTGGGCTGGGTGCGGTCGATGGTCTGGGCCTCGCCCAGGCACCCGGCCAAACCGAGCGCCGCCACCGCCGCGAGCTTGATGTGAGTCTTCATCTCCATCTTGTCCTCTCCTCCTCTGCCTCAGCGGTTGTGGAAGAGGCGGTAGAGGTCTCGAGCGTATTCGAGTCGCTCGATCCACTGTCGCCAGTTGTCTTTGTCACGCGGATCCTGGCTGGCTTGCCAGTTCGACTGCGCCTGGGCGGCGAAGTCGATGAGTCGGCAGCCCACGCTCTCCTGCGCTTCGGTGCCCACGTCGACGGGGTTAGCAAAGTTGACGGCGCGGTACTCGAGCCCGGTCAGGGCGTCGATCACGCTGCAGTAGCAGTCCTGACCGCCCGACGCCTGCTCACAGCTCGGGAAGTTCTCCCAGGCCGGGAAGTCGTCGTCAGCGCCCTTCACGTAGACCTTCATGGCCTTGCCCATGTCGAGCTGCGAGTCGAAGTCCGACGAGAACAGCGCGTGAGCCGAGAGCATCGCGCTGAACGGCATATTGGCCAGAAGCGTGGGGTAGACATAAGCGGGCTGCAGGCAGCTCGACGAGGGCCCCGGCAACGAGGTGTTGCTGACCGGGTCGATCATCTTCTTCGGCTCGAAGGATCCGGTGTCGGCCCGAGTGGGGCTGTCCGGGTTGCGGCACCAGTATGAGCCGAGGGTCTCGGCAGTGGTCTGGCGGACGAAGAAGGTGTCGAGGTTCACGAGGTCATCGTAGAACTGTCGTAGCTCCGGCTCGAACAGGCGGTAGAGGCTGATGAAGTAGTTCCGCAGATCGATGTCGTAGTTGAAGCGGAACAGCCGCGGGTTGCTCATGCCGAGTCGGAACACGATGTTCGTCTTGTCGAAGTAGGACCCGACAAAGCGCAGCTGCCAGTCCTCATAGTCCGGCGTGAAGCCGATACTCGCAGGGCGAGCGTCGCCGAGGGCGATCTCGATCTGCTCCTGTTGGATGGCCAGCGGAGAGCCGAGGTCCGCGTACTCATCGCAGTTCGCAGAGTTGAAGAAGTGGGGGATGAACACGGTGGGGTTCGTTCCCGCCCAGGGGCACATGCGCTCAGGCTCCGGGGTCGAGATGATCTCCGTGGCCATGTTGAGGCCGTGGGCCATGGTCGTGGCCATGTCCTCGTGGAGGTCGGTCTGCCGGAACTCCTGACCCCCGGTGGCGTTCAGGAAATAGAAGTACTGGGCGGTCGTATCGAGGAAGCTCATGGCTCGCCAGGCCGGCACCGTGGCCGAGCCAGCGTCCCAGGACAGCGGCGAGAGGCGGTCGCGGGCGAAGTTGTTAAAGAAGAAGTACCCCGACCACATCGTGTAGTAGTTCGCGAAGATCTCCCGGAGGTTCGAGCCGTAGTCGAAGGTCGCGCAGAAGGGAGTCATCTGGTTGTAGTAGTTGTCGCAGAAGAGGTACGGAACCTCGTTCGCCGGGGGGTTCTGGGGGTCGAACGTCACCCAGCGCCGCTCGCTGAGCACCGCCATCCTCTGTGCGGCGTCCGTGCATCCCGCCGGTCCACAGAGATGGTCGGGAATATCGCGATAGTCGTTGAGATATCGCCACTCGCGCAGAGCCTCACCACCCGCCAGGTTCGGGTCCACGTTGGGACCGTCAAAGACCTGAACCTGGTTGGCATAGCCGAAGCGAATCGCCGCTTCGTCGTAGCTGCCCATGAAGTCGGCGAAGGCGCCCTTGGCGGACATGTATTCCATCACCGTGGTGTGGCGGAACTCATCCTGCCGGCCAGTCACCTTCTCGGCGTCGCTGGCATCCTGCAGTCGCCAGAACTGCGGGGCGTAGTTCATGGCGTCGTAGGTGCCTTCGAAGTTGTGGGCGAGGCCGACGTTGTGGCCGAGCTCGTGGAGAATGACATGCTTGATCAGACGCTCTGATACGACGCGGTAGCGCTCCTCGCGGGGTACGTCCTTGAAGGACTCGGCCATGCCCTCCCAGTGAGGGTCGACCTCAGCGGCGAGGAAGCAGTAACCGGCCTCGGCCAGGGCCGCCTGAGCGGCGCGCCGCATGGGCGAGGTGGGATCCTGAGCGGTGAGGCGACCGGTGACCGACGCTCGCTCCTTGAGCTCGTCCATGTACTCGTCCGTCTGCGTGGAGGCGGGGTTCCATGTCCCGTTGGCGGCCATGTACATGTCCAGCTCTGAGACGAGCGCGTCCTCGAGGCGAGTGCCGCGAACGCGGTCGAGCCGGTTCAGCTGGTGGCGGGAGTTGTCGACCTCGGGGAGAAGTTCGCTGCGGGTGGTGCCATGCCGGTCCATGCGACCGTCGAGCCGAGACAGAAACTCCGGCGAGGCGCGGGTGTTGGACAGCGCGCCGGCCCGATCGAGCGTGTTCCGCACGTGGCGGCGGATGTCCTGCCCATAGACGATGTCGTCGATCGAGCGCTCGTCGTTGATCAGCTCGATGTAATCGACGACGTTCGAGGCACCGACCTCGTAGGAGTTTCCGCGAATGAACGAGGTCGCGGACACCGAGCGACCGGTACGCGCGTCGGCGTGGGTGGGGCCGTAGCCGCCCCACGGCGAGCGCTGCGGGTTGTTGAGCCACACCACCATGCTGTGGCGAGGGTCGCCGATACGCTGCCAGTCGAAGGTCGACTTGCCGGTAGCGGGGTCCATCGTGGCCGCCTCGAGTGAGGTGCAGACCTCCTTCAGGTTGCCGATGCCGATGACCGAGCCGAGGTCGCTCGCGGACACGTCGCAGGCTTCGCCCTCGACGCACACCGCCCGCTCGACCGCGAAGAGGAGGTCCGGGTTCTCGGCCACCACTCGCTGAATCTCGGACTCGTTGCAGGTATTGTCCCGAATCTCGAACATGCACTTCACGGGACCGTTGTCCCCGCACTCCTCGTTGGCGCGGGCGCGGTCCAGCGGGATGCCCTTCATGTCGGCGACCATGCTGGTAAAGATCCGGTTGTAATCGGCCGCGACCTCGCGAGCCACCTGACGGTAGCGCTCCGGATACTCTGCGTTCAGGTAGTAGATAATCGGCTGCTCGGTGCGCTCGGCGTAGGGCAGCGGGTTACCGTTTCCGTCTGTGTGGTTTTCCCAAAGGTCGAAGAGCTTGGCGCGGAAGAGACGACCGGACTCGGTGAGGCCGTACCCCGGGTCGTAGGTGGGGGTCTCGATGCGGAAGATGCCGAAGCGGTTGTAAATGGGCTCACGCTCCACTTCGCCGGTATCGGGGTCGAACATCGGCTGACCGTCGGGGCCCTTGCGGACGACCGAGTCAGGGAAGTCGCGCGGAATGTAGTCGGTGGGCGGCGCCTTCATGAAGGCATGCCGGACCTTCGCTTCGCCGAAGCCGCAGTTGGTATAGCCCGCGAAGGAGAAGCCGGTCATGGCCGCGCACATGATGAGGTCCATGCCGAGGAAGGCGTCCTCGTTGACCTCGACGTAGTCATCGGAGAAGCGCGACGCGAAGGGGTTGTCGGGGTCTTCTTCGAGCGACACCCAGTGGGATCCGGATGAGACCAAGCTGACGGGAATCCAATAACCGCCCTGATCGCCGATCGTGCCTTGAACCAGGTTCACGTTCCAGGCGACGCGCATGTAGTCGCGCTCGTACCAGGGACGGTCGACGGCGTTCTCGTTGACGGTGACCCGCTCGTTCCCGGTGAGGGCGTCGTAGTCGCGAACGATGTCGAAGTGGCTGGTGATCGTCCACGCCGCGAGGACGGGTCCTTTGAAGAACTCGTTGCCCTCGAGCTCCGCGGTGTTGGTCCCGGGCAAGTTCTCGTACGGCTGGTAGGCGATCAGGAGGTCTTCCTGAATCTCGAACCGGACCCGATCGAGGGCCAAATCGCCCTGTCCTTCGATGATGAAGGAGTTCGTCGTCTCCGACTGGGCGATCGTGCGCCGGTAGTACCACTCGTCATCCGTCTGGAAGATGGCCTTCCGGACGTACCCTGGTTGGACCCGGTTGATGTCGTCGGTGCGGGGCACGCACCCCCCGACGGCTCCCAGGGCCACGGTGACCGAGGCGATCAGGAGCGCCCTGTGCGCTGCGGCCGACCTCACCTTCATTCCGCGTCCTCCGTTCATGTTCAAACCTTCTCTCTCTCCGTGATCCCCATCCAGTGTGACGTACGCCACTCCGCCGAGTTGGTCAGCGACCCTGTTGCGATCATCCAAGCTTGTCCAGCACGTCATCTTGCTTCTCGGACCAGGGAGAGATCTCCCTTCCGTCGGGATTTCCCCGCCGAACTGCGTGAGGCCCGTCACGGGCCGCACGGCGACTCCCCCTTCACGCAAGAGCCATACCGTCGTCGCAGATTGCATATGTGGTCATGCAGGCGCGTTTCCTACCTAGTCATTGTGAACGATCGTTAATTTACGAACCCACGGGTCCTCTCCGGGGAGGCTCTGGACGTGGCCCATCATGGGGTTTTATCGGGCTGCATGGTCGTCCATCGACGTTCGGGTGCCCGGCGACGCCAAAATCGCGCCCTCCTATGGGCGCTCACCCTGCTCGGGGCCGCCGCGGGGTGCTCCTCTCGAGACGCTCGGGAGCTCTTTCTCGATCCAAATGTAAATTTGGACAACACCGCTGGGGTTCGGATCCGGGAGCGAGGCGGAACGGGCTCCGTGATCTACGAGGGCTTCGCGAGCCAGCCGCCACGTCCCCGCCCCGGAGACGTGCTCGAGTTCGACCACGTTTGGCGGGTCGAGGAGCCGTTCCGGGGCAACCCGATGGTGTTCGTACATCTCGAGGGTCCTGACGGACGCCGGGTGGCGGTTTCGGATCACCCTCCGGTGGAGGGTAAGGTTCCGTTTTCCACGATGAAAGCGGGTGAGCGGTGGCTCGACCGACACCGTGTTCGGCTCCCCTCCGAGCTAGACTCGGGAACTTTGGCGGTGCTGGTGGGTCTGTTCGCCGGAGACGTGCGGATGACGGTCGAGGCCGAGCCCGGGCTCAACGACGGGCGAGATCGCGTGCGGGCGGGGCCACTGCGGGTGGTCGGGGTGAGGTCCGATCTGCCCGAGGTGAACGTGCCACGGGCGAAGGGCCCCATTCGGGCGGACGGTGTGCTCGACGAGGCGGACTGGAAGCGCGCCCCTCGGCTGAGCCTCTCGGACTCGCTGGGCCGGAACGTCGCCACGCGCTTTCCCACCGTGCTTCGTCTCCTCTGGGACGACGAGAATCTCTACGTGGCCTTCGAGGCCACCGACGAGGACATCACGGAGCGGTACAAGCGGCGCGACGACCCGATCTACGAGCACGAGGCGGTCGAGCTCTTCGTCATGCCGAATCGCACCGTGCCTTCCACCGGGCCCTACGTGGAGATGCAGGCCAGTCCCACCGGGGTCATCTTCGACGCCAGCTTCACCGGGCCGCGACAGGGCATGAACCGAAGCTGGAACGGAGGCCAAAAGGTCGGCACCCAGCGGCGCGGGACCCTGGACGATGATCGGCCTGACGAACGTTGGGTCAGTGAGTGGGTCGTCCCGTTCCTGAGCTTGGCGGGAGTGGATCAGGCCCCTCAGGCTGGGGACGAGTGGCGCATGAACGCATTCCGTATCGAGAAGTTCCGCGAGGGCGGCAAAACGGTGGGCGAGTACACCGCCTGGTCACCGCCCCGGGTGGGCGACTTTCACGCCGTCCAGCGCTTCGGGCGGATGCGGTTCGGGGGAAACTGATGACGCGAGCGGAGCGACGGAGATGGGGAGGGCTGGCGATGGCCTGCCTCGGCTTCGCGTGCGCCCACGAGGCGCGCCGGGAAGGGGACCCGAGCCCCAAACCTCCCGCTCCCGTCTCGGCGTCCGACTCTGCTCCCTCCGTCGCGGCTGCGCCGGCCCCTTCACGGCTCAACTCTAGGGCCGGGATTCACGCCCGGCCGGGACCCCCGAGATGGAGCGAGTTCGAGCCCTCGGCACCGTGGTGGGCGGGGCTCGAGACCGGGGCCTACGCGCTCTCGGACTCCGGCGAAGCGGGCGAATGGCTCCTCTCCGTCGGCCACTCCACCGGTCACCATCACGCCGCCGAGGGCCTCTTGGACGCCCGCGTCCAAGCGCGGCTCGGACTCCGCCGCGTCGCCGAGGGCGAGCCCCGGCTCCTCGACCTTTACATCAATACCGACCGCCAGTTCTTCGTGCTCTACGGGGTTCCGTCGCGGGCCGACGGAGCCCCTGAGCTCCATGCCCCGCCCCCCTTCGGAGCCCCCGGTCGCCACCGCGTAGGCCGCCACCTCTACGAAGGCGATAAACACCTCTTTTTGGAGTGCGATGTCGAAGGACCGCTTGCGAATCCCGATTGGGGTTCGGACCGAGTCTCGGCCGCTCTCCACCGGAGCCCGTGATGAAAACTTATCTCTACGCCCTCACCGCTTCCCTCTTTGTCCTCAGCGCCTGTCAAACGGAGCCGAAGGACGCCCGCGAGATCCTCGAGAACGTGGACGCGTACATCGGAAAGCGCGTCACTATGAAGGCTAAGTTGCGAGCTGGTGTGCAGTGCAAGCTCGAGACCGAGGACGGCGAGTGGAAGACCTACTGCCGCAACTGCCAGTTCTGCCGCGGGCCCTTCGTGGTAGACCTCGGCCAGGACTCGGACGAGTTCGCGGACTGGCCCATGGTCCTCGGAGGGACCTGGAAGCAGCGCGACATCCGCTGCAAAGGCCCTCTCAACGAAGTGGAGTGCTACCCCTTCGAGCCAGGAAAGACGTACGTGCTCGAAGGGGTCCTCGAACGCTCCAATCCCCCCAAGCTGTTCGTGGACGGCTTCCGCGAAGCAAGCTGAGTTTCAAGCTGGAGCCGGCGGAGGCAGCGCTGCGCCCTACGGGACGTCCCTCGCCCTCAACGAGTCGTTCATGACCCGACGCCAGTTGATGCGGACCGTCGCGCGCTCCTCCGCGGTGGTACACAACCGTCGCTTGATGTGGGACCCGACCCGCCTTACGAGATGGCAGCGCACCCCCAGGCGGTCCATGATCGGGGATTCTTCCTCGGGGGCGGAGGGAGGAGCTTCAGGCGAAGAGATCGTCTGGGGCGTCACGCACCCAACGAGGATGAGGAGGGACAGGGTCGCAAGTCGAGTCTTCACTTCGGAGTATATGCGGCAGCGTCGTCAAATCTCACCGCGGGGGAGGCTCCACGGGAAATCCCGGTCGTGTCGCGGCACGGGGGTCGCGAGGAGCGACCACGGCAGGCGTTCCTGACCCACCTCCAAGATCGGCCCGGGGCCGATGCGCAAAAGGCCTCCACGGCGGCGCGGTCAGGGCCAGCTCCGACGGGCGCGATCTGGCCGAAAGGAGGCACCGTAGCCTCGTCGGGGCTCAGCGGGTGGCGCCGGCCTGGAGCTCGCGGAGCACGAGGCGAGCGATGGCCTTGAGGGTCTCGAGCACGCCCGCTCCGGTGGTGGCCACCGCCTCGAACTCCGGAAAGCCCCGCTCGTTGAGGATACGAGAGAGATCTTCGACCGGGGCCGCGTCCGGGAGATCACGCTTGTTGTACTGCATGACCAGCGGAATCTTGTCCGGATCGTAGCCATACTCGCGGAGGTCGGCCCGCATGTTGTCGAGCGAAGCCTGGTTGGCCTCCATGCGATCTATCTGGCTATCCGCGACGAACACGATGCCGTCGACGTCCTTCAGGATGAGCTTCCGGCTGGCGTAATAGAAGACCTGCCCCGGCACCGTATACAGGTAGAAGCGGGCCTTGAAGCCTCGAATCTCGCCGAGAGGGAGAGGCAGAAAGTCGAAGTACAGGGTGCGCTCGGTCTGCGTAGCGAGCTTGATCATCTTGCCTCGGATGTTCTCCGGGGTGTTCTCGTAGATGTGCTCGACGTTGGTCGTCTTACCGCCCAGACCCGGGCCGTAATAGACGATCTTGCAGTTGATTTCGCGATTCGAATAATTAATGAAAGACAACTTGCGCCTCCGACTCGTTCCTAAACGGAGAACAAGTTGTCGATGTCCTCGTCGGTGATCTCGGCGAGGGGGGACGGTCGATGGGAGCTTCGGCGCGAGAGCTCCTCGAAGATACGGCCGAGCTCTTCGGAGCGTTTGCGGACGCGGAGTCGGACCAGTCCTAGGCTAGAGCGGCTATCGAAAATCACGACGAGGATGACCCGGCTGGCTACGATCGAGATGTGGATGTGGTCCTTCACCCCTTCGTGGAAGAGGGTGGAGAACTCCTTCTCGCCCATCAGCTGGGCCAGCCCACCGGTGGCCGCGATCTCGCCAGCCACCAGCGAGGCCAGGGAGGTGCTGTCTAAGCGGTTCGTCTCTCCCGCGGAGGCGATGAGCTGGCCATTCTTGTCGATGACGAAGACTACGCTCGCGTTCGCCTCCTGACAGAGTCGCCCGCAGACCTCGAGCACCTTCTGGTGCTCTTCGTCGTACATCACGAGCTGCACGGCCATCGTGGCGGGAAGCTAGCACGCAGTTAGCGCTTTGGCGCATCGATCGGAACGTCGATGACGAGAGCCGATCCGACATGCGCCGGAAACCGAAGGGCTTCCAGCTCCTGAACCAAGCATCGCTCGAGCGGTTCCTGGCCCTTCTGCGAGGCTTTAACGACCTCGGCGACGGGCGGATCTCCCGCATTTTCGACGCGGAGACGCACCACGTAGTTGGACGGGGCCACGAGACCGAGGGAGAGACGTACCCGCTTGTAGCAATTCGTGAGCCGGTGGCTGATGGCGCCGAGAGCCCGCTCGACCTCGGCCACCTCCAAGGGTCGCTGACGCACCCCGTCAACGTACTCCGGGGGCTCGGCCGGTGGAGGGGGCTGGCTCGCACAACCGAGCACCCCGGCGATGAGGAGTGTCCATCCCATGGACCAAGTGCGCTCGCCGTGCACGGGGCGGCTGGATAGCACCTGGTCCACGGTTTGTGCCACCCTCGCCGCGTGTCGGCGGCGCTGGAGGCCTCCACCCTAAGGCGGGTTCGGTCCCACGTTCTGGAGTGGTATCGCGCCCAGCGGCGCGATTTGCCGTGGCGCCGGACCCGGGATCCGTACGCGATCTGGATCTCTGAGGTGATGCTTCAGCAAACCCGGGTCGACACCGTCATTCCATACTACGAGCGCTTCCTCGAGCGGTGGCCCAGCGTCACCGCTCTCGCGGAAGCGGATCCCGACGACGTGCGCGCCGCCTGGAGCGGCCTCGGGTACTACCGCCGGGCCGAGACGATGCTGAAGGCGGCCCGGATCATCGCGGAGGGCGGCGGAAGCCTCCCCTCCGATCCCGAGGCCCTGGGGTCCCTGCCGGGCTTCGGCCCCTACACCCGGGGCGCCGTCGCATCGATCGCCTTCGACCGCGAAGTCCCGGCCGTGGATGGCA
This sequence comes from Myxococcota bacterium, assembly GCA_039819565.1. GTDB lineage: Bacteria > Myxococcota > Kuafuiibacteriia > Kuafuiibacteriales > Kuafuiibacteriaceae > JAHQVK01. The sequence goes on from JBCBRU010000141.1 coordinate 12,585, forward strand.
ACGTAGGGCGAGTCCTCGCTCGGATCGGGGCCATCGAAGGGGACGTGACCAAGGGAGCGCCTTCCCGCGCGGTGTGGCGACTGGCGGAGCAGCTCGCGGTGGGCGAAGCTCCCGGCGAGCTCAACCAGGGCCTGATCGAGCTCGGCGCGCTCCTGTGCAAGCGCAACCCAAACTGCACATCCTGCCCAGTGAGGGACGACTGTAGGGCCCGCAGCCAGCGCCGGACGGCCGAGATTCCCCCGCCCCGACGCCGGGCGGCTCCCCGCGCTGAGCGCTGGACAGCGCTCCTTCTTCATGACGACACCGAGGTGGTGATGGAGCGAAGGCCCAACCCTGGCCGTTTCGCCGGTCTGTGGACGCCGCCGCTCTTCGACGGCGCGGAGGCTCCTTCCGTAGGGACCCAGCCTCTCTCCTCAGCCGGCGAAATCGTGCACCGCCTCACTCACCGCGAAATGACCATCGGGATCGCGCGGGGCGGGTTGCCCGAGACGCTCCCCGAAGGATGGCGGACGGTCCCGCTCGAAGGTCTCGATGCGGTGGGCCTCCCTACCGTGGCCGCGAAGATCCTCCGCGCCGGACTCCCTCCGGAGCTTCTGCCGGCGACCCTCCCCGGCCGCGACCGAAAGCCTGCGGGCCGGCAGATCAAACTCCCTCTGGAGGCCGAGTGAACACGCAGGTCGACGAGCCGGAGGGCTGGCCGGGCGGCTTCGAGCGCTTGCGCTCCGGCCCCAAAGCGCGGCGTCGGATGTCCTGGATCGCCCGCGACCGCACCCGGCCCGAGCAGGTGGTGGTGGTGGAAATGCCCCGGTGGCCGGAGCTCGACCGCAGAGGCCGCCTTCAGGTGCACGGCGACCTGACCGAAGGGCTAGGTCGGCTCGGCACCCTTCGGCAGGAGGGTCTGCCGCGCACGCTTCATCTCGGGTCGGCGGACGGCGACGGGCGCTTCGCGCTGGTCAGGGAACACGTCGAGGGGCGCACCTTGGCCGAGATCCTCGGCGCCATCGACCTGAGCGTGTCCGGTCGCCTCGAGAGCCTCATCGAGGTCACGGAGCAGCTCTGCGTTCTCCTCCACGGGCTCCATCGACGAGGGGTCGTGCACGGCGACGTCGTGCCGGCAAACGTGCTCCTCGGCGAGGGGTCGGCGCGAGGTCGGGTCTTTCTTCTCGGCCTGCTCTGGGCCCAGAGCGAGCGCATGCGGGAGGGGGTCGAAGGCGCTCCGGAGCAGCGCTTCGAGCCCCCTCGCCCAGCCACCGACCAATGGCAGGTGGCGCGCCTTCTTCGAGAGGCCCTGGACGCCTTCGGGCCCCGTCCGCCCCATGTTCCAGCCCGTCTCCTGGACGCCCTCGCGCGCGCCCAGGAAGACAGCATCGCTCGGCGCTTTCCTCACATCGACCAGCTCGCCGCGGCGCTCGCCCAGGTCAGGCGAGAGCTCGCGCCGAAGGCCCCCGCCCCCGTCCCGGAGACGCCCACCGAAGCCGCGCCCGTGGCTGGTGCAGGTGCTCCCCAGCCGGGGTCGCCGCTGTCGTCTTCGGCCACGCTCGAACCCCTCGACGCCGACTCCCTAGCCCCCACCCTCGAGACCGGCGCCGTACGCGGACCCGACTCCATCAGTCCCGCCGCCGACTTAAAGCTGCCTCCGATGCAGCGACGAGCTGCCCCTCGGGAAGACTCCCGCGACGACACCGCGGACCTCTTCGTGCGCTCGATACGGCCCCACCGGTGGTGGGCGTGGGGACTCGGCATCGTCGTCTGTGCGATCGGTGCCGCCGCCCTCGGATGGACGCTGGCTGCGCCCTACGCCCCTTCCGCGACCACCGCCTCGCCGATCGTAGCGCCTCCCTCGCTGCAGGCCGCCGGCGTCGAGGGCCAGGTTCGGGATGCCGGCGAAGCTCCCGCCTCGGTTCTCGATCAGACGGCCGAGGAGCTGCTGGCCAAGGCACGCGAGGACCGAGCTGCGAGCGCGCTGGGGTCCCCCGCCGGTCGAGCGGCATCCCCAGCGTCGATCGACGGGAGCACGCGCCCGCTTCCCTCTCCCGCTCCGGCCCTGCCGAACATCGCTAAGCCCTCGTCGGCTCCGGGACCTTGCACGGCGCGCCAAGCCAGCGGATGCCGCGCGCGGGCCCGCCGGGCTCTGAGAGCCGGACGGCCCCGCACCGCCCGCCGCCTCTACGAACGTGGCTGCGACGGAAGAGACCCTCTCGCCTGCGCGGCCCTCGCCCAGATGTGGAAGAACGGATCCGGGGGACCCCGCCGCCGACGCACCGCGGTGGCCTTCGCCCGCCGGGCCTGCGCCCTCGGACACACCCGGAGCTGTCGCGGACCTTGACCGCACGGAAGCCAGACCATAGACCGCCCGGCAGGGCCTTTAGCTCAGTTGGTAGAGCAGGGGATTTTTAATCCCAAGGTCGGGGGTTCGAGCCCCCCAGGGCCCAAGTAGCCTTCCGCATGCTCCGCTTCTTCCCTCAGGCCGGTTTCGCTCTCGCCGCTCTCTCGGCGGTGGCGGCCTGCTCTCAGAAGTCGAGCCCCCCCCACACCGGAGCCGAGGACGGAGGGGGCAAGTCGCCAAGCCCCCCCGCCGCTCCGGAGCGCGCGCCCGCGCCTGCTCCCGAACGAGCCCTCATCCCGGCGCTCCCGGCCGTGCCTCGCGCCACCGGGGCTGAGGCCAAGCACCTCGAGGACACCCTCCGGGCCTTGGTCCTGCGCGGGTCCAGCGAAGATGGCTTTCCGTGGGCGCTCGCGCACGGGCTGATCGCCTTCGGTCCGGACCTGGAGACGGACGCTGGACGCCCCGCCGTGGACGCCATCGCGAGCCACCTGCGGGAGCTGGAGGCGGCGGGGAGAACCGTGCATCGACTCCCCGCCCGCACCGACAAAGGGCTCCCCGTCGAGGCCCACCCCGACGCCGCCCTGCTTTCCATGCTCTCCTCTGGGGTGCCCCTCGATCGCCCTCTCGCGATCGACGAGAAGCGGAAAGTCACGTTGCGCCAGCTCATCTCCGACGCCGAGTGGGTGTTCTCCATGCCCACCACGGACCGGGGTTGGCATCAGTTCGCGTGGTCAGCCACGCTGTTCATGAAGCACCGGGGCGGTCGCGGCGAAGTCCTCACCGCCCGAGGACCTATCCCTCTCCTCGAGATTGCCGAAGCGGCGCTCGGTCGGACCGAAAAGGATCAGGCTTTCCTGCTTCCCGCGCTTCGGGCCGGTCGGCCCCAGGCCGTGCAGAAGCGGCGCCAGGGTATTTTTGGTCACTCCTGCGGAGGGCTCCACCTCGTGCAGGCGGGGGTGAAGGCCGCCCCTCTACTCGGGGCCAAGTCCGCGTCGCGGCTGCGCGAGCAGCTCGACATCGTAGCCTTCCGATGGGTGGCGGAGCGAACGCTGTACCGGGACAACATCCGGAAGCATCCAGAGTACGCGCCGCTGCTGCTGGTGCAGGAGCTCAAAATCTTCGGCCACGTCCTCGAGACTTTGGCCTTCGCCGCGGAGTGGGCGCCGGCCGTCATCGCTCCGAGAGATCGAGAGCTCTATGCCAAAGTCACCGTGGACCTCGCTCGTACGGTGGAGCAACTCAAGCCAATCTATGCGGCCCATGCCTCGCTCAGGAAGGCTTCGGCGCAGACTTACTATGACCTCATCGGGGATGGATGCCACGCGGTCCGCGGTCTCGCCGCGGGTCGGGCCATCTTTCTCTCCGAGGCCAGCACAGGGACGGGTTCCGAATGATCACCAAGCGTAAGATTCGAGTTGTGGCCGCTCAGATCGAGCGGGACGGCCGATACCTCATCACGCAGCGGCGCGTACTCTGGATGCTTCCGGATGTTGTCCCGGTACAGCGTTCGCTCCGCC
>JBCBRU010000142.1:0-16307 GCA_039819565.1 Myxococcota bacterium
GAACGACCGAGGTGCCTTGCCGACGGGGAGGGCCTCTGCGATGGCCTCATCATGCGTGTCTTGCCACTGCCACTGACCCGGAGGGGAAGAGACCTTCCATTTCCTGTCGTCCTTGTCCTTCGCCGAAGTCTCGGTTTCGGCGGCAGCCGCCTCTGCGGGACGAGGGCCGAGGGTGGGGGCTGCGGCAAGAGCGCTGACAGGGGCCGAGACGATCGCGGCGAAGAGCCCCTGGACGACGAAGGCACGCATGATGAGGCCATCGCAGAGGCCCTCCCCGTCGGCAAGGCACCTCGGTCGTTCCGCTGCGGATCGGGAGACCCAAGCTTAGGCGTCTCCTGTTTTAGACTGACCGGGCCCGAGCCGAGGGAACGAGTATGGAAGCGCATGCCTCCTTCGGCGATCTCGAGGGACTCGGGTTCGGGCTCTTGACTCTCGACGAGACAGGTCGAGTGGTTTCCTGTCTGGGAAGCGCCGTCGAGCTCCTCGGAGCCGACGTGTCGGAGGAGACCGCCGAGAGCTTGGGGCTGGGCTCGGAGGCCTGCCTTCGGCCCGTGAACGGTCGGATCATCGAAGTCAAACCGGTGTCGGGTTCCGAGGGCTCCTGCTGGCTCGTGGCGGACGTGACGGCACGGGTGGAGGCCGAGCGGCGGGCTGAAGAGGCGAGTTGGCGCCTCGAGCTCGCGCTTCGCAAGACGGAGCTCGAGCGCTTCCTCGCCGACGCGCGAGAAGTGCTTCACCGCGATGGCGACGTGTATTCGGCGGTAGCCGCCATCGCGCGGGTCGAGGCCGGCGCTCAAGCCCTCGGTCTCGAGGCGGTGGTGGCGGCGGCTCGCGCCGCGCTCGAGGAAGGGGATCTGGACCGAGCCGCCTGCGAAGCGGTGGCGCAGAGCCTCGATGCGTTTGAGGCGGACCACGGTGAGGCCCTCAGTCTCGGCTCCGCGCCTCCGAACCCTCTCGTGACGCTCGAACAGGTCTTTCAGACCATGGCCGAGCGCTTGGGGAGGAAGCTGGACCTGAGCGTCGAAGGAGAGCCTGCAGGCGCCCTATCTCCGATCTTGGCTTGCGTGCCGCCGCTCCTCGAGAATGCCGTCGTGCATGGCCATCCCGACCCGTCGGAGGACGTAGGAGGTCAGGTCTCAGTGCGATTTGGCGAGGAAGGTGCCTTCTCCTTCGTGACCGTCGTCGACGACGGACACGGTATGGACCTCGCCGCTCTCACCCGGCGGGCTCTCCAAGGCGGCCGAGTTGCGCAAGAGCACGTAGAGAGGCTCCAGCCCCACGAGCGGCTTGCCTTGGCCTTTCTCGACGGGAGCCTCGGGCGCGTAAAGCAACTCACCGACGCCGCTCGGGGCCACATCGAGATTCGTACGGGACCCGGGCGGGGGACCCAGGTGACGCTGAAAGTCCCGACCGCGGCCTAGCTCGGGGCTCGCCCATGGGGTCTTCCCTCCTGGGAAAACGGAGATTCATCCGTTATCTTGGACGAGATGTGTCGGTTGTTCGGCTCTCGTAGCGTTCACCCTCGTCCGGTGCGCGACGCCCTGGTCGAAGCCGACAATGCCCTCGTCGAGCAGAGCGTGAGACACCCCGACGGGTGGGGGCTAGCTCATTATGGGGACGGCGGACCGAAGCTCATCCGGCGGGGACGGGCCGCCTACGACGACCCTGAGTTTGTAGGCCTCAGCGCTGAGATCGCTTCCCAAACCGTCGTCGCCCACATCCGCAAGGCTACCGCGGGGGAGGTCTGCGCGCGCAATGCCCATCCTTTCCGTCACGGACCGTGGGTTTTCGCCCACAACGGCGAAATTCCCGGTTTCGAGCGGTTTCGGAGGGCGCTGCTCGCGCGCTTGCCCCGCCCCTATCTTCGTTTCGTGCAGGGGGACACTGACAGTGAGGTCTGCTTCTACCTCTTCCTAGCGGAGCTGGCTCGAGGTGGACCGCTGGAGCGCGGCGTGATGGCCGAGGAGGTCCGGTCCGGCCTTCGCGCTGTCGAGCGCCACATCGAAGAAGTCACCTCGGAGCAGGTCGATACCCGTGCTCTTCTCCTCAACTTCCTCGTCACCAACGGCGAGGTCATGGTGGCTACCAGCCGAGGTAAAGACCTCTTCTGGAGAACGGAGGGGCGAGACCGCCTCCGCCGTTTCTTCGTATCCTCAGAGCCGATTGGACAGCTGTCCGAGCCGGGTCTCAACGCGCTCGGGGAGTGGTTCGAGGTCGCTCCCGGTGGAGCGGTGGGGGTCGACCGAGGCCTGCGCCTTTGGGCGCAAGCTCCGAGGGTCGAAGCGCCCCTGCCCGTAGTCGCTTGAATCCAACGCCGCGCGCTGCCGATCAGCGGGCGGTCACGAGAGCTCGGCGGAGGCGACCTGCGAAATCCGGATGGGCCCCGAGGAGAGCCTCGGCCGCGCGCGGGTCCCTCCGCGCCAAGCTACGAAGCTCTCGTAGCGTCTCCGTCATCTCGTCCACCAAAGTGGCGAACTCTTCCTCGGCCGCCCGGGTCTTGGGGCCCGTTCGGGCCCTTGGGGCACCAGGGCGAGCCGGGAATCGTGGACCGGAGCCGTCGATGATCACCTCGCCGGTGTCCCGGAGCTCAGCGGCGTCGGCCTCGAGCACGGAAGCGCCCCGTTCGTGGCGACTTAGGCGACGTCGGAGGGTGACGGGAGCTTCGCTGGGTCGAAGCAGAAGGTGGTTGGGGACCTCGGGCCGTACCTGCGGCCCGCGGGCGTCCTCGGAGACGGGTCTAAGCGGCGTGAGGCCGCCAAGCTGCTTCGCGAGCTGACCTCGCGCAAGCACGTACGGCGAGTTCCACCCCATCAACCTGGGTTATCGGGGCGGTCGCCGGGAGGTTGCTCTCTTTTTTGTATTTTTTCGAGTCTCGGCGAGTCAGGCGGCTTCGTCGGCGAATTGAAGCTCGTAGAGGCTTCGGTACACGCCGTCGTGCTCGATGAGCTCGTCGTGGCTCCCTTCTTCGACAACGCGGCCATTTTGAAGGACGACGATTCGGTCGGCGCGTCGGATGGTGGACAGGCGGTGGGCGATCACCAGCGCGGTGCGGTTTTCCAGCAGCGCCTCCAGTCCTTCCTGGATAAGCCCTTCCGTCTCGGGGTCCACCGACGAGGTGGCCTCGTCCAGGATGAGCAGCTCCGGGTCTCGGGCCAGCGCCCGCGCGAAGGCCACCAGCTGCCGCTGGCCGGCCGAGAGTCGGCTTCCGCGGTCGCCGACCGGAGCATCCCAACCGCCCTCGAGCCGGCCCACGATGTCAAAAGCCCGGGTCCGACGGGCGGCGTCCTCGAGGCGGGCCATGAGCCTTGGGTCCGAGCGAGGGTCTTCTCCTTGGGCCGCGACTCCGAAGGCCACGTTGTCCAAGAGGGTGCCATCGAAGAGGTAGGGGTCTTGGAGAACGACGGCCATGCGGGGACGAAGACCGTCGAAGGCCAGCTCCCGGAGGTCCGTGCCGTCCAGAGTCAGACGTCCCTCCGTGGGGTCGTAGAATCGACATATGAGCTTAACGAGCGTGGACTTCCCCGCCCCTGTGGGGCCCACCACCGCCACCTGGTCGCCCTTCCCCAGTCGGAGGTCCAAGCCCTTGAGGACGAAGGGGCCGCTCGTTCCGGCATAGCTGAAGCGAACCTTCTCGAAGCGAAGGGCGTCTTGCATGGCAGGAAGGCTCTTCGGGGTCTCTGGCTCGAGTACGGAAGGCTTCTGGTCGAGAAGGTCCATGCATCGCTCTGCGGAGGCGAAGGCCGACTGGAGCATGGTGTACTTCGTGCTCAGCTCGGTGATCGGCGCGAAGAACCGACGGAGGTAATCCGTGAAGGCCACGAAGACTCCGACCTCGAGCTGACCGTGCTCGAAGAGCCCGAGGCCCAATCCGATGAGGCAAGCGGTGGCCATGGTGCCCATGGCTTCCACCACCGCGTAGGTCGAAGCATCGTAGCGAATGGCGCGGAAGTTCGAGTCTCGATAGGCGTCGTTGACCTCCGCAAACTCGGTGTCCATCTCGTCCTCCTGTTCGAAGACCTGAATGATGCGCATCCCTGAGATAGATTCGGCGAGGAAGGCGTTCATCCTGGACAGCAGACTTCGGACTTCCCGGAAGGCTTCTCTCGCACGGCTTCGCATGTAGCGGATGAACAGGGCGAGAATGGGGAGGACGGCGAAGGCCGAGAAGGTCAGACGCCAGTCCAGAAACAACATCATGCCGACGATGCCCGCGATGAGGACGATATCTCCGACGATACTTACGGCCCCCGAGGAGAAGGTCTCCTGAAGGTTCTCCACGTCGTTGGTGACGCGCGTCATGAGACGCCCCACCGGGTTCTTCTCGATGTAGGCGAGATCGACGACCTGGAGGTGACGAAAGAGGGTCGTGCGAAGGTCGAGGGTTACGCGCTGTCCCAGGACCTGGGTGACGAGGGTTTGCGCGAGCTTTGCCGCGAACTCGAGGGCCATGGCGCCAACCAAGGCCGCCATCACCCAACTGAATCCCTCGAGCTGCTTGGGGACGAGATGCTGATCGACGGCAACCTTGACCAGGTACGGTTGCGCGAGATGGAGCGCCGCCACCACCGGATAGCTCAACAGAGCCAAGGAGAAGAGAAACCAGTGGGGGCGGACGAAGGCGGCGAGACGACCAACCAGACGGCGGTCGAGGGTCTCGTCGAAGCGGACCTCCTCGGTGAGGGCCCGTCTTCTGGCTTTGGCCAGCTCGCCGCCCTCCTCCTTCTTCTTGCTTCGCGACGAAGAAGACTCCGTGCTCATGCCGGGGCTCCTTCCTGGTCAGAGCTTCGGCTCTCCTCGAGAGCTTCTCTCAGGCGCTGGCGGCGGTGCATTCGAGCGTAGACGCCACCTTTGGCGAGGAGTTCTTGCTCCGTGCCCTCCTCGACCAGCTCTCCCTCTTCCAAGACGAGAATGCGGTCGGCGCGTTGCGCGCACGCGAGGCGATGCGTGGCCATGATCAGAGTGTGGCCACGAGTACCGGCGAGGAGGCTGTCGAGAATCTTCGTTTCGGTCTCGGTGTCGACGGCGCTGAGGGTGTCGTCGAGAATGAGAATGGGGCGTTGGGGGAGGACGGCTCGCGCTAGGGTCGTGCGTTGACGTTGGCCGCCGGAGAGGGTGACGCCGCGCTCTCCCACGACCGTGCCTAGCCCCTCCGGGAAGGCGTCCACCTCGGTGTCGAAGCTCGCGAGAGCGAGGGCTTGCCGCACCTGCTCGCGGGATGCCTCAGGCTCTCCAAAGGCCACATTTTCTTCGAGCGAGCGAGAGAAGAGAAAGGCGTCCTGCGGGGCGAAGCTGACCTTCCCTCGGACCGCGTGCAAAGGCAGGGTGGTGATGCAGGCTCCGTCGAGAAACACGGTCTTCGAGGGGGCTACGAGGAGGCGAGACAGGAGCTCGAGAAGAGTGCTCTTGCCTGACCCGGTGCGGCCTACCACCACTACCATCTCCCCCGGCTCGATAGTAAAGTTGACGTTCTCGAGAACCTTCGGGGCGTCGGGCCCGTAGGCAAAGGACAGATCCTTGACCTCCAAGCGCCCGGGACCCTCGGGGGTGGGGCTCTCCCCGTCGTCCAGAGACGGCGAGGCTTCGAAGATCTCGTTCACGCGGGCCATGGCCGCCCGTCCTCGCTGCCACAGCGAGATCATCCATCCGAGGGCGATCGTAGGCCAGGTGAGGGCGGCGAAGTAGGCCGAGAACTCGACGTAGCCGCCGACCGTCATCTCGCCCTGGACGATGCGAGGCCCGGCCAAGCCGAGGACGATGACTCCGCCGACGCCGCCCATGAGGCCCATCGTCGGAAAGAGGATACCGCGCAGGCGAGCGAGGGCCACGTTGACCTCGAGATAGCTCTCGTTGAGCTCGTGGAATCGGGACTCCTCGGCGACCTCCTGGCGGTAGGCTCGTACCGTCATCGTCCCCGATAGGTTCTCTTGCACCTTGGACGAGAGATCCCCGAGTCGGTCCTGCGCTTGTACGGTGAGTGGATAGATGCGGCGCGAAAACAGCTGACCGAGGAAGATGAGCACCGGCAAGATGGAGAGCGCGCTCAGCGTAAGGCTCCAGTCGGTGTACAGGAGAATGGGGATGACCACCGCATAGACCAGCGAGGTGTTGGTCACGTTGAGAAGGCCCGGCCCTAAGAGCAGCCGTACCTGGGTCAGATCATTGACCATGCGGCTCATGACCTGCCCCTGGGGCATTCGATCGTAGAAGTCTGGGCCTTGACCGAGCAGGTGATGAAAGAGGTCCCGACGCAGCGCGTGCTCGACCTCTCGACCGGCATTGAAGATCAGGATTCGGGACATCACCCGGGCCCCCGCTGCGCAAAGAGCCACCACGATCATCCAACCCGAGGCTCGGAGGGCTTCGTCCAGCGCGCCGGCCACGATAGCGTCCGTGGCGACGTTCAAGAGCTTGGGGACGATAAGGGTGAAGCCTTGAGTGACGACGAGGCAGGCGATACCGAGGAAGAACGAGGTTCGGAAGAGTCGGAAGTAGTCGATGATGCGACGTTTTCCGACTCTGAGGGCCGGTCTCCGTGCATCTCCGGGGCCTTCCTCCGCTCCGGTCGAGAAGGACACCCGGGGCGTTTACCAGCTTCGCGGCAAACAGTGGCCTCGAATCGGGCCGACGGCGGACGAGAGCCCGCTAGCCCGCCGCTCGTAGCGACTCGCTCCCCAGCACACGCGCCAGAGCGCCTACGGCGCCATCGAGCGCATCCAAGCGCGGGGTTGCGCCCTGTCGGATGCCGCTGATGCACAGCCGCTCCCCGTCCACGCTGAAGAAGCGGTAGACCGTCCAATGCTCGTCGGCCCGGCCCTCGACGAGGGCGCGATGGCGGGCCCCAGAGCGTTCCGCGACCCCGCCATAGCCGGCGGCCAGCACGGCGAGTTGCTCACCCAAGTCGCGCTCACCTACCGCGGCCACGACCAGGCCGTGGTCGTCGCTGAGGGCCACGGCGCTGTAGCCTCCGAGCTCGCGCACCTTGTCGAGAATACGCTCGAGGCCAACCCGTCCGAGCAGGACGAGGGGATCCACCGCAGCCGCTACGGCGTCCTCCTGAGTGTTGAGGTGTTCGAGGAGGCGATCGAGGGTCTGCTCGAGGCGGCCCTCCGCGAGGTCCGGATGCCGGCGCCGCGACCGGCGACCGAGAACCCAGCCCCCGTATGCCGACACCGCCACCCCGAGCCCAGCCAGAACCATCGCGGTCATCCAGCTCACGAGCGGACCTCTTCAAGGACCCGGACCTCGACCCGTCGCTGAGCCTTCGCTCGCCGGTCATGTCCCGGCCGAGGCTGAAAATCACCGTAGGCTCGAATCACGAGGCGGGCTCGCCCGAGACCCCCAGCAACCAGGGCTCTGGCGACGGCTCGGGCCCGTGCCCGAGAAAGGCGGAGGTTTCGCAGGTCGCCGCCGATGGCATCCGCATGTCCTTCCACCAGCACCGACCCGCGCGTGGCGGCCAGGGACTCGGCCAGTCGAGAGAGATGCGCGCGGTCAGATGAGGTGAGTCTGGTAGAGCCTCGGCGAAACCGGATCTCACCTCGCGGAGCTGGAGTCAAAACCGCAGCGGTCTCCCGGGAGGGCTTGGTCTCTTCCCTCGGCGTCCTCTCGAGGGGAGACAGGGCATGCTTGAGACTGGTATCGGGCGCCTCTCTTAGGGTTGGGGACCCGATCTCGGGGCGAGGGGGCGTCGTTGCGTTCATGTTCGGCGTCTTGCGAGGAGCCGACGAGAAGGGGGCGGCGCGGAGCCCGACGGTGAGGAGTCCAAAGCCGACCATCCACGCCGACACCGCCAAGGTCCTATCCGCCCGCGTGGTTGCTTCGAGCGTGCCGCTCATCGGGCGATCCGCACGACGTTTTCGATCAAGGCCCGCTTCATCCCCGTGAACTCACTCAGGCGGCTGAGCCGATCTTCGTCGTAGGCAAGTTGTATGACAGCGCGGTCCAGCTCGAGGAGACGAGCGAAGCTCCTGTGAGCTACCACCCCCTCCGAACCCAAAAGATCAGACAGTGTCGCCAAGACGAGCTCATGTATGTGCGTGCACACTACGTCGACCCACCGCGAATCGAGACCGATGCGAACGTGGGCCAGTCCGATCCGCCAGCGTCGATCGAAGTAGGCTCGCTGGTACTGGCCCTCGAAGAGCTCACCGAACCAAGCACTGTGGGTTCGCTTGAGCGTGTCAATTCTTCCTTCAACGAAGGCGCGCGTCTCGGGCTCGTGGAGGATCGCCTCGTAGAAAGCGTCGGTGATCCGCGCCTGTTCCGGCACAAGCACCGGACCCAGGCGTCCGAGAGTCTCCGCATCCTTTTGGTCGAAACCCACGAACTCCTTGAACTTGAGGAATCGGGCGTAGCTCTGTTCGGAGTCCACGGTCGCATCGGAGACCATCCGGGCTCGAACGAGAAGGGGGCTCACCCCTTCTTTCGCTAGGGTCGAAGTCACATGAGCAGCCCCTCGGCGGGTTTGCGCCGGGGTAGAGCAATGCGGCAAGGCTCGCGGTGCAGTTCTGCGTCGCCAAGCCGATATCTTCCATGGCCGCTAGATTCGCGTTTAGACCGCGGGTGAATACCGTGCGCGGGCGTAGGAGAAAGCGAGAGTTGAGCTCAGCTAAACCTCAGGGCGGGCTCGCAATCCGCGAGACGACTGGGCTACGTCGAGTCCATGGTAACCTCCAGCCCGTCTCGAGTGGGAAGACAAACCGGCGGACGCGTCGAGCAGATCAATCAGATACTTCGATCTCTCCAGAGCGCGAGTCCGGATGTCGAAGCCAGCGCTCTCCTTTCCGATGATGGCTTGATGATCGCGAGCGCGCTTCCTCAGCACTTCGATGAGGCCAGGGTTGCTGGCATGAGTGCAACTCTCTCTAGCCTCGGCACCCGTGCGGCCCGCGAGCTGGAGCGGGGCGATGTTCGAGAGGTTCTCGTGCGGGGAGACGAAGGCTATGCCGTCATGCTCGCGGTCGGCTCGGGAACCCTCCTGATGTGCCTTACGAACGCGGACGCGAAGCTCGGCCTGGTCTTCCTCGACATGCGCCGAGCCGTGGATGACGTTCGGCGCGTACTCTGAAGGTCCAGCGCGTGGCGGGCTCAGAGCCTCGTCCGGGCCACTTGGTCCTCGTGCCGTTCGAGGATCAACGGTCGAGCGCGTCGTTCTCCGCGGCGGAGTACCTGCAATTGGCCGCACAAACCCGACGCACGGTTCGGGTGACCGTGGGGAGCCTCGGTCACGTAGACGTTCGCGCTGGAGATCCTTGGCATGCGGAGGATGCCGAGGGGTCGGGGCCGGCGGCCTTCGAGAGGCTTATGGCGGCGGGCGGGCTCGATGGGTCCGTTGCAGCCCGATGTCTGGACATCGCTATCGAGGATCTAGGCGCGGAGGGATTAGATCTAAGCCTCGACGGGGCTCTCCTCGAGGCGGCGAGAATCATGGACGAAACGCAAGGCTCGGCCCAGCGCGGCCGGAGTCGGAGTCAGGCCGCCGAAGAGGGTTTCGAAGCGCTTCTCGACCGCGACTACGAAGCGGCGTGGCGGGCCTTCTCGGCCGCGCGAGCCCTCGGCGATGACCGAGAAGTGATCCAGATGAACCTCTCTCGCCTCGAAGAATTGGGCTACGCTGGCGACTGAGCCCGCAGGATGGTCCCGGCCCCTTAGAAGAGGTCTTCCGGCTCCGGAGGCAGGCCTTCATGTACGAGCCGCTGCACGCGCTGATGACCGAGCCAGGCGGCCCGACTCAGGACCTTGAGCGAAAGAACGGGGTGCCACCGCATGACGCCCCAGAAACCTTCGCTCTCGATCTCGAGAACCGTACTCGGCTCCACCGCTCGAAGGCTCGCCTGGATAGCGCCTGGCTCGAAGAGCAGGCGTCGACCCACGCTCTGGCCGGGACCCACCGAGCTCAGACGGGATTCCTCCCGCACCAGTTCGAGCTCGCCGCTCACCACCAGGATCAGCCGGTCGAACGCTTCTCCCCGCTCCGCAACCACCTCACCGGGGTCGAGGGCTCGCCTCCGCGCCAAGTTGAGGAGGCGTTGAAGAGGTCGCAGCCGAATCGCCTCAAAGCCAAAGGCTTGGGCCAGAGCGCTCAATTCGCTCTCGTGTTGATTGACTCGATGAGGTCCAGGCTCGTCGTCCTCGCCCTCGATGCGGACCACGATGGCGCTGATGTTGTCTCGGCCGCCCGCCTCATTGGCGCGATCGATGAGCAGGGTGGCGGTGCTGTCGAAGGGCTGATCGAGGAGACCACGGAGCTCGTCTCGGTCGTGCACATGGTGAGTCAGGCCGTCCGAGCAGAGCAGCAATCGGTCTTCGGAGAAGATGTCGAAAATCAGAGTATCGACCTCCACGCTCGACTCGGTCCCGACGGCCCGAGTCAGCACGCTCGAAAAGGGCGACTTCATGGCTTGGGTCTCGCTCCACTTCATGCCCCGCATGAGCTCGGCTGCGCCGGTATGGTCGGCGGTCATTAAGTGCAAGTTTTCTTGCCGGACAAGGTATGCTCGAGAATCGCCTACGTGGGCGATGAGAGCCCGCGATCCGAGGACCTGCAGTAGGGTCAGCGTCGTTCCCATGCGACGGATTTTGTCGGGCTCCTCGGCGGCATAGACCTTGGCGGAAGCGGCCCGAATGGCCTCCTGAGCGAGGTGTCGCACGCCATCCGCCAGCTCGGGCTGCGTCCGCGCTCGCACGATGAACTCTCGATCTTCTCGGAAGGCGGCAGCCACCGCCTCGCACGCCATTTTGGACGCTATCGCTCCCCCTTCGTGGCCTCCCATGCCGTCGCACACGATATAGAGGCCGAGATCGTCGTCCGCGAACACCGTGTCCTCGTTGGCTTGCCGCTTTCGACCGACGTCGGTTCGGCTCACGCTGAAGGAGCGCATACCGGGTCACCATAACAGCACCTGGACTCGAAGCCCGAACGGGGTCGAGTCGGTCAGGTCCGAGCTCAGGGCGAAGGGCGAGCGGGCCCGGGGACGGTGTCCCGCGGGCCTGAGGAGGGGGACGGTCGGAGCGCCGAGGCTCCGAACCCTAGAAGCAGGACATGGGGTAGGGGATGCTGGGCGGGATGCAGTTATAGGCGGCTACGCACCGCATGTCTCCGATGCCGTCGCCGTCCACGTCCTGGCAGCGCGGGTTCTCGATGGTTCCGAGCTGCGCCCCGGGACCGCCGTAGGCGGTGGGGCACGTAACGGCGGCCACGCCGTCCTCGCCGCACTTACAGTCGCCAGGGATCGGAGGCATGGCGGTGGTGTTGGCGCCCACGCAGGTGAGGCCACCCCCGCCGCAATCGGCGTCCTGCAGGCAGCCGGGGTGGATGTCCGTGCACAGCCAGCCCACCGGGCATCCGCTATCCGGGGCGGTGGGATTGCATGTCACGCCACAGGTCGCCGCGTCGGCCATCATGTCCCCATCCGTATCCACGCCAAAGGCAAACTCCTGCTCCTGGAAGGGAATACCGCCATTCACCATCGGATCCGAGTTGAAGCCTACGGTCCAAGCCGAGTTGCACTCCACGCTCTGCGCGTCGACGCAGAAAGGAGGTTTCACCATCTCGAAGCACTCCCCGCCCTGAGCCGCGACGGTGGAGGACTGGGTGAGGGAGGGGCAGGCGTTGGGATCTTCGTAGGGTGAACCGGTCTCGCCACAGCAGAACTGGTGCCCGCCGCACTGGAGGTCACGATCCGTGCAGCCCGGGAAGCAGCACACCCCGATTTCACTCTCGTTCGTCTTGCCCGGCAGGGCTCGGCAGGCCTCGCGGTTGTAGTTCCCCTGAGGTCCACTCTTGCATTGAAAGCCCGAGGGGCAGTCGTCTTCCGCGGTGAAGCAGCCCTCGACGCAGGCGGGCGGGTTCAAGGTGCTGTCGCAGACTCGACCGGACGACGGGCAGTCCGTCGGACGCTCGCAGCCTAGCGGCGCGCAGCTCATATCGTCCCGATAAGCTTCGGGTCCGTTACCGCCCTTGTACAGCCTCGGTGCATCGCGTCCAGGCAGGTTGCAGTACACCTCGAGGTCCGTGCCGTAGATCTTCAGGTTCTGTGCGGTCGACATCGTGCAGTCGTCGTCGCCCATGCAGGGCGCCGCGCAGAAGCCATCCACGTGGCAGACCAGCGGCGGGGCGCAGCTGCCCTTGGTGCAGCCGGCGCCGCAGATGCCGTTGTCAGGGTTACAGACCGGTCGGTCCGCGGGGCAGTCGGCGTCCGTACGGCAGAATCCGATGCACAGGCCCAAAGACCCGGGGAGATCGTTGGTGGAGCACAGGCCGCCGCCCGTGTCTGGACACACGTCCCCCGGACAGATCTGCTCTCGGCCCGGGCACCCGACGCCAGGATTGGCGGAGCGGGGGCAGATGACGGGCTCCTCCGCGCAGCCCTGTTCGCGCACGCACTGGCTCGTGTCCTGGTCCTCGAGGAAGCCGGGAGGGCAGCCGATGCGGTTGGGGCGCCCACAATAGTCTCCAGCTCCGTCCCCGTCGTAGTCCAGGCACCGGTTCTGGTCGAGCTCGGGCTCGTTGGGGACGTTGCGGCGGAGGATCGAGTCCACGACGCCACACTCGCTATCCGTATTACAGGGCTCGCAAGGGGCTCGAGATCGGGTGCATACGCTCCCGTGGTTGGGGTCGCACCAGGCGGTCAGGGGGTATCCATGACCGCACTGTTCCGGATTCTGAAGTCGGCTACAGGCGTTGCAATCGTCGTTGCTCGTGCACGACTTGCCCTCGGTGCACATGCCCGTGTCGACGTTGCACACCATCCCCGAGGGGCAGCCACGGTTGGCCTCTCCGCCCTGGTCCCAGAGGCAAGGCAAAGGCTCCATGCCCATGTCGGGCGGCCCTAGGTCGGGCACCACTCCGGTATCCGGCGGACCCATGTCTATAGGAGTCGCAGGCCCCATGTCGGCAGGGGAAGTGGAGTCGGAGCAGCCGGCGAAGAGAGCCGCCGCGATGAGGCAGGGGTAAAGCGCGCGCATATCGATTGACATTCCTGAGCTCGGCCCGCGTCGGGCCTGACTGTCGTACTTGGTCGACGGCCCGGCCGGCGCGGGTTTGTGTGGAGCACATCACACTTCGAGGGTGTGTGTCTCCCACCCCTGCAATCCGTCACCCGGATGAGGTTTTCTTTGACCCACCCCTCCGCTCGGGGTCACACGGCCCGATATGCAGATCGAGGTCCGCCTCTTTGCGGTCTGCCGGGAGCGCGCCGGCCGCGACCGCCTCACCATTGAGCTCGAAGGCCAGGGTCCGGCCACGGTCGACGAGCTCCTCGAGGCGATTGCCCAAGCCGAACCAGCGCTCGCGCCGGTGCTTCCGGCGGTGCGGGTGGCTGTCAATCAATCTTTCGTCAAGGGGGACGGTGCGGTGTCCGCAGGAGACGAGGTCGCGCTCATCCCGCCGGTGTCGGGGGGGGGCGGGGGTGCTCCTCGCCGACGTTCGGGACACCCCGATCACTCTGGCCGAGGTCGAGGCTGCGGTCGCTTCGGGGAGCGCCGGCGCCCTCTGTGGATTCGTGGGTACGGTGCGAGATCATACCGGTCCCCACGCCGTGGTGGCTCTGGAGTACGAAGCCTACCGCGAGATGGCCGAGAAGGTCCTTCGTTCGATTGGTGCCGAGGTGTGCGAGCGGTTCCCGAAGGCTCGGGTCGCGATGCTTCACCGGGTGGGGCGCCTGGAGGTGGGGGAAGCCTCGGTGGCGATCGCGGTGTCCTCGCCACATCGCGCCGAAGCCTTCGACGGCTGCCGACACGTCATCGAGCGTCTCAAGGAGGACGCTCCCATATGGAAGAAGGAGATGCGCAGCGACGGCTCCGTCTGGGTAGGCATGGGGTCGTGAGCCGAGGAGGACGAGGTCGCGTCCGGACGGGCGGGCGAGGACGCGGGTCCAGCTCCAGGGGGGGACTCAGGGGGCGCGCCCGTGGACGCGGTGGACGAACCGGAGGGGGAAGTGCTCGGGCCGGCGGGCGCAGTCCTCATGCCGGGCGCGATGCGCCTCTCAGCGGGCGCGGAGGCCGTTTCGGGGCACGGGGGGCTCGCTCCGGCGGACGCGGAGGACGCCCCGGTGGGCCCGGGTCCTTCGAGAGCCGAGGGCAGTCGGCGGAGCCGCGCGGACGAGCTCGCCACTCGGATTCGCGAGGCGGTCGCTCCATGGTGCGGGAGCGCGGTGGTCGCTCCGGAGGTCGAGGCGCTCGCCCCGGGCTGAGGGCTGAAAAGAGCGAGGCCTCCCGAGGCTTTGCATCCGGGGCGCCGAGGCGGCGCGACAACCTTCCGCCAGGACTCGGCGGGGGGAGAGGGCCCACGCGCGACGGGCCGGCAGAGGCTCCCCGCGAAGTTCAGGCCGAGCGCGTTCTCGGCGCGCGTATTGAAGCCCTCGATGAGGCCGGCGTGGGGATCGGCCAAACCCCCGAAGGCCATCCGGTGGTCGTCCCGGGGACGCTCCCCGGAGAGGACATCGAGCTGGCCGTGGAGCACGTAGGACGCTCTGAAGGGGGCCGGAAACACTACGGTCGCCTTTGGTCCCTCAAGCGCGCTTCATCCGACCGAGTCCCCTCGCCTTGCCGCAAGTTCCTCATTTGCGGAGGGTGCGACCTGCTTCACTTGAGTACGACGGCCGAGCGGGCCTTCAAACGGCGTCGCCTTGCCGACGCTCTCGGTCGCGCTCTCGATGAGGTCGAGCCGCTCCTCGCATCTCCAAGGGACCTCCACTACCGAGCGGTTGCGAAGCTGGTCGTTGGTCCGCGAGGAGAGCTCGGATCGTACGCTGTTCGGTCTCATCGGGTCGTCGACATGCGAGGCTGCAAGGTGCACGCGCCGGTGATTGAGCGCGTCGCGGAGACGGTTCGCCGAGCCCTCAGCGAAGGGCTGGAGTTTCAAGGTATGCGCTATTTGGTGCTCCGTGCGGCTCTGCCCCGAGATGTCGTGCACGCCACCTTGGTGGTGAACAGAGAGGGCCTCGAGTCCGAGGACGCGTGGCTCGAGGTGCTCGCCCGGCATGCCGAAGTGGCCGAGGTTTGGCGGCACGTCAACGACGACCCCGGAGACGCCATTTTCGCCGATGGTCCCACCCGCTGTCTTCACCGAGGCCGAAGCGCGGTGGGGCGAGTGGGCACCGCCGAACAACATCTCGCCAGCGGAGCCTTCGCTCAAGTCAATCCTGGCGCCGCAGCTCGGCTGTACGAAAAGGTCGTCGAACTCATCGCTCCCGAAGGACGGCGCGTGCTGGACCTGTACTCAGGGTCAGGAGGCATTGCCCTTTCGCTGCTCGCGGCCGGAGCGGAAGAGGTGCTTGGGATCGAACGCACCCGATCTGCCGTGGAGGCGGCTCGGGCCGCAGCTCAGGGTTACCAGGGCCGCGGACGCTTCGAAGTGGCTCCGGTGGAGGAGGTCGCCACCTTTCTGCGTACGAAGGACGCCGGACCGTTGGCGCCCGGAGAAGGCGGTGGCTTTCCGGCGTGGGTACTGAACCCTCCTCGCAAGGGCTTGGCCCCTGAAGTGATTAGGGCTCTGATCGAGCTTCGGCCGGCCCAAGTCGTCTACGTGAGCTGCTCGCCCGAGAGTCTGGCTCGCGACCTGGCGAGCCTCGCGGAGACGTTCACCGCGACCTCCGTAACCCCGGTGGATATGTTTCCCCAAACTCGCCACGTCGAGGCGGTGGTAGCGCTCAGCTTAAAGCCCATCCCAACGTGAGCCGCATGCCTAGGTGATCCGAGGGGCTATCTCGGCCCGTCTCCAGATCTCCTCCGAAGAGCTGGAAGTCGAAGACGGTCAGCCCGGGGCCGTGCCAGGCGCGGTCGAAACGCGCCTTCTTTTGATGGCCGAACCAGGTGAATCGGTGCCCCGGAGCAGCTCCCGCGGCCTCCCAGACGTCGGTGACGTCATCCAGGCCCTTGGCGACGTCCTTCCACTCTCGATCTCTGAGATTGGTGTCCCCGGCAAACAAGGCTGCTCCTTCGAGCAGACCGCATATGTCTCTTGCCTGCGCCTTCCGAGCCGCAGACGCCCCAGGCTCCGGTCCGGAATCGAAGTGCGCAGTGATAATCGTCAGATCCTGTGAGGCCAAGGAGAGTCGAACGGTATGCATCCATCGCCCGAACTGGGTTTTCCATAGAGGTTCACTCTTTCCTTCTACGAAGGCCATGGGAGGGCGGTAAGCTACAAGCTCCCAATAGTTGCGATCGGGGGGGACGGCGGGAAAGAGATCGAACCCGGCTGCCCCCAAGTGGGGCTTGAGGTGGGCGTGGAACCCTCGCGTAGTTACCTCCTGAAGAAGGATGACATGCGGAGGGGAGCGCTGCTGAGCGCCGGCGGCGATCGCCTC
>JBCBRU010000143.1:0-16134 GCA_039819565.1 Myxococcota bacterium
TTCGATCTCGATCTGCCTTGCACAGCCGAATCCCGTCGATGATCGAGGCGTGATTCAAGGCGTCGGAGATGACCGCGTCCTCCTTGTCGAGAATGGTCTCGAAGAGGCCTCCGTTGGCGTCGAAGCAGCTCGAATACAGGATCGTATCCTCGGTTCCCATAAAGGCGGAGATGCGCGCCTCGAGCTCCTTGTGGATGGTCTGAGTTCCGCAAATGAACCGAACGGAGGCCAAGCCGAAGCCGTACCGATCGAGGGCCTCTTTGGCGCCCTCAACGATGGCCGGATGGTTGGCGAGGCCCAGATAGTTGTTGGCGCAGAAGTTGAGAACCTCACCCCCCGGTTCGGTGCGAATCCGAGCCTCCTGCGGCGTGTCGATAATGCGCTCGTGCTTCGTTAGCCCCGCGGCGTCGATCTCGGCCAGGGTGGCTCGATAGGTCTCTCTTGCCCCAAACATCGCGGCGGAGAATCGACGCGAGGCGCGGGTGGGTCAAGGAGCGCGGCCTGGGGGACTCGAGTCGTCGTCGGGGTCGTAGACCACCCGAGCGAGACGGTTCACGTAGTCCACGATGTCCTCGAGGTCGGCGCGGGCAATCCGCGAGAACTCGACCCCCACCCCCGCCGGCTTTGCCTCTCGTGCGATCCACTTCACGCGCCCTTCAGAGGTCACAGGCGCGGCGCGGCCAGGAAGACTGAAGTCCATCTCCACGGTTGAGCCGAGAGGGGGCGGGGGATGGATAGCGAAGAACATTCCCCCGGGCGAGATGTCCAGGGTCTCGGCTCGGAACTGCCGCCCGTCGCGCTCAACGGTCAGGGTGACGTCGCAAGGGACTCTGCGGGAGCCGCGCCTAGGCCCAGGACGCGGCGCGGGGGCCACCGGGGCTCGACGCGGTGACCTCACGAGGCCCGCAGGCGGGAGCTCCACGACCGAGATCCCGGTCTCGGGTGGGGCTTCCACCTGAGGCGCGGTGGGCGCTTGAGGCCCCGATCCCGGAGCGCCCATGCCCACCAGAGCTGCGGCGCGCTCGACGAGTAGCTGTTCGTCGAAAGGGCCCCTAACGAAGTCATCCGCACGCTCTCGGTTCGCTTCGATGCCCCGGCGGCGCAGAAGGGCGGCGTAGGGGCCGTAGACCACGACTTTGGGCGCCGGGTCCTTTCGCTTGAGGCGAGCGCACAGGTCGAGCCCGTCGTGGTGAGGGTCCTGATCGCGCTCCAAGGCCGTCACGACGACGTCCGGATCGAAGCGTCGCCGGGCCTCGAGGGCATCTCGCGTGTGCGCTACCTCGGGAACGAACCCGGAGCGAAGAAAGGCTCGGGCATGGAGATCCGCAGTGTCGGCGTCCGGATCCACCACCAGCACCCGACGCCGCCGAGTGACCCCATCCAAGGTCCTCCTCATCGTGTCGTCCGACACGGGGAGCTCAATGAAACCCGCGAGCCGATGCCGTGCCGCGGCGATGCGGCGCGAGTGAAGGTCATGACCTCGTTCGGTCATCAGAAAGAGCGGAACATCATGCGTCGCCTCCTCCTTTCTCAAAGCGGCGATGAGCTCGAGGCCGCTTCCGTCCGGCAGATGAGGAGCCACCACAATGACGTCGAAGGGCCGGCCTCCGTGTCGAATGAGGGTCAATGCCTCGAGCGCCGAGTGTGCTCTTGAGGCCGACCATTCAGCACCTCGCTCCCGAGGCGCCTCGAGACTTCGCTGCACCAGAGCCTCGGCGTGGGTGCGGGTAACGCCCCGATCGCCGGCCACGAACAGTGCCTGGCGACCGGAGCTCATCCCACCTCTCCCCGCACCCAATCCATATAGGGGGGGTGTCCATCCGACACTGAGGCGGCAATGATCTCCGGCACGTCGTAAGGATGAAGCGCGAGCACCGCTTCACGAAGCGCCTCGAAGCGGTCAGCGGTGGTCTTGATGATCAACAGCGCTTCGCTCTCCTCCTGAATCGCCCCATCCCAGCGAAACACCGAGGAGACCGGGAGGATGTTGCAACACGCGCAGACGCGTCGCTCCACCAGCGCGCGGGCGAGGGTGGAAGCCTGGTCGGGCGGGGCCGTGACGTAGACGAGGCAGACGTCGTTCACCCCCGGAGAAGAACACGAAGGCTCACTCGGGCGCATCGGGAGGGATTCAGGAGAAGCGCAAAGGCCCCGGAGCTTTTGCCGTATTCCGAAACGGCGGGGTTCCAAGTGTCGAGTTGGCTCCGGCCGAGGCGAAAGGATTGCTATGGCTGAGCCCCCATTCAGAGGATCCCCGAATGACCGCGATCGAACTGACGAGCCTACTCCGCCCCATGACCAGCGCCGAAGACGAAACGTCTCGGAGAAAGGCATCCTCCGAGGACCCGGAGCGCTTTCACGGCGATGTCGCCGCAGGTGAGCTTCACTGGTTCGACTCCGCCTCAGGGGACTGGCTGTCGGTAGATGGGGAGTCTCAAACGTGGAAGGGCTGGAAAGCGGAGACCGGCGATGCCGCCGCCGGAGCGCAGGCGAGCTGGCGGCCCTGGAAGAAGGCCTTCGATGATCGCGATGCGCCTTTCTATCGATGGTTCTCGGGGGGGCTTACCAACGCCTGTTTCAACGAGATCGATCGCCACGTTCTGGGCGGAAAGGGCGGCCGACCTGCTTTCATCTTCGAGGGGGACCGATGGGACCCCTCGAAGAACGAAGGCAAAGGAGGGCCCGTATACGAGGAGACGATTACCTATCGCCAGCTCCTCGTGGAGACGGTGGTCCGCGCCGAGGTGCTGGCGCAGCTCGGCCTCAACAAGGGCGATCGGATCGCGTTCAACCTGCCGAACATTCCTGAGCAGCTCTTCTACACAGAGGCGGCCAAACGCCTCGGCATCATCTACACCCCGGTGTTCGGCGGGTTCTCGGCCAAGACCCTCTCAGACCGCATCGCCGATGCGGGGGCACGAGTGGTCGTGACCGCAGATGGAGGTTATCGCAACGCGGAGGTCGTGGCCTACAAGGAGAGCTTCACCGACCTCGCCCTCGACACCTACATCCCGCTGGGCACGGGCATTTCTACGCTCGCTTCCGTTCTCAACGAGACGACCACCGCCGACCGCGCGGCCCGCCTCACCGCTGCCGTCGAGGAAGGCCTGCGGGGAGAGATCACGGTCGAGCGCTCCGACATCATGCGCGAGCTCGGTAAGGCCCTCGACGGTGAGCGGGAGCTCGATCCCTCGCAAAAGGCAACCTTGCGGACCGCCGTGGCTCGAAACTTGGCGGAGGCTGCACACGCCGTCGAGAAAGTCGTGGTGGTTCGGCACACCGGGCAGGAGATCGTGAAGCAGTCTCGAGACGTGTGGTCGGCGGACCTGGTAGAGGAGGCTCGAAAGGCCGTCCTCGAGCGGGCTCGGTCGGCCGGATACGCGGCCACGACCCTCGAGGCTCTGCTCGATCTCGACGATCTCTCCCTGTGGAAGGCCCTTACGGCCAGTCACCCGGCGGTGCCGGTGCCCTCCGATTGGCCTCTCTTCATCATCTACACGTCGGGTTCGACCGGGAAGCCGAAGGGCGTCGTTCACGTGCACGGAGGCTGGCTGGCGGGGATCACCCACAGCATGAAAGCGGCCTTCGGAGCCCAACAAGAAGACCGCATCTATGTGATCGCGGACCCGGGCTGGATCACGGGCCAATCCTATCTCATCGCTGCTCCCCTTTCCCTCGGCATCACCTCCATCGTAGCTGAGGGCTCTCCCCTCTTCCCCCATGCAGGTAGATTCTCGTCCATCATCGAGCGTCACGGGGCGACGATCTTCAAGGCGGGGTCCACCTTTCTCAAGTCCGTCATGACCGACCCCGAGTCGACGAGTGACATGAAGGCCTTCGATATGACGCGCCTGAAGGCAGCCACCTTCTGCGCGGAGCCGGTGTCTCCGGCGGTGCAGCAGTTCGCCATGGCCGAGGTGTGCGGCCACTACATCAACTCCTATTGGGCCACGGAGCACGGCGGAATCGTGTTTTCCTGTCCGTGGGGAGGCTTCAAAGATCTCCAACCTGACGCCAAGACCTGGCCTCTGCCGTGGATCGCGGCGGAGGTCCGGGTGGCCGAGGCTCGAGATGAGGCCGGTCGGGCCACGAAGTGGCGAACGGCCGAACCGGGAGAGAAGGGCGAGCTCGTCATCACCGCGCCCTACCCCTATTTGGCGCGCACCATCTGGGGAGACGCAGAGAATCTGGGCGGCGAGGATTGGAAGGGAGACCTCGGACGCTTCACCGAGGTCTATTTCGACAAGTGGGACGGCGCCCTGACCTACACGCAAGGGGACTATGCGCGTCACCATCCGGATGGGGCCTTCACCCTCCACGGGCGCTCCGACGATGTGATCAACGCCTCCGGTCACCGCATCGGCACGGAGGAGATCGAGGGGGCCATCCTCCGAGATAAGGTTCTTCGCAAGGACTCGCCGGTCGGAAACGCGGTCGTGGTGGGGGCGCCCCACGACGAGAAGGGCGAAACGCCGGTGGCCTTTCTCATCCCAGCCCCGGGTAAGAAGCTGGCCGGGGACGACCTCGATCGCCTCAAGAAGCTGGTGCGTACCGAGAAGGGAGCCACCGCGGTCCCGTCCGATTTCCTGGTGGTTTCACAGTTTCCAGAGACCCGTTCGGGAAAATATATGAGGAGAACCTTGAGGAGTATCCTCCTCGAGCTCCCTCTCGGGGATACGTCGACGCTTCGAAATCCGGAGTCGGTGGATGAGATCAAGCAGGTGGTCGCCGACTGGCGGGAGTTTGGGCGCCTGGCTGAGGCCCGCCAGATCGTCCAGAGCTATCGCTACCTCCGGGTCGAGAATCACGAGGTCGCGGAGGGGAAAGTGGTGGCGGTGGTCATCATGAACAATCCTCCCGTGAATGCGCTGAGCGAGCGGGCGCTGGACGACCTTCACACCGTGGCTCAGCACCTCCGAGATCGTGAGGACACGGCCGCAGTGGTGATCACGGGAGCGGGGACCGCCTTCGTGGCTGGCGCCGACGTCAAGGAGCTGCTCGAGATCGGGGAGGCGGGGGACAAGGAATCGGCGATGACCCCGCCGAACGCCGCGCATCAGGCCTTCGCTACCTTGGAGAAGCTCGGGAAACCGGTCATCGCCGCCGTCAACGGGCCCGCTTTGGGCGGCGGAAACGAGCTGGTGCTCGCCTGCAGCTACGTGGTCGCACAAGCGAACGCGCGCTTTGGACAGCCAGAGATCAATCTCCACCTGCTCCCGGGCTACGGGGGAACACAGCGTCTTCCCCGACGCCTACACGCCCGCAAAGGGCCCGATGGTCTCGGAGAAGCGGTTCGGCTCATCGTTGGCGGGCGGTCCATCGACGCTGAGGAGGCCATGGCCCTCGGACTCGTGGATGCCATCGTAGCCAGCCCCGGGGACCCGCGTGGGGCCGTGGAGACCGCGGTGGCTCTGGCCCGCAGCTTCGTAGCCGGAAAAGGACCTATCGCCGAAGCCCAAGCGCGCCACGAGCAGGAGGTGGGGAGCGCCGAGACCCCGATCGCGCTCGCTCCGGCTGCCCTGAGCACCGGTGCCACCGGTTCTGTCATCGCGCAGGCCCGGGCCAGCGGCCGCGGTAGCGCCGTGGATCGCTGCCTTGAGGCTTTGAAGGTTGGATTGACCGAAGGGCGCGCCGCGGGGGTCAAGCGGGAGGCCGAGCTCTTCGCGGAGGCCGTATGTGATCCATCGGCCGGGCCCGTCGGGATACGAGCCTTCCTCGAGCGGCGCAGCAACCCGCTCCCGTCCCGAGTGGTGGAGGTCTCCCCGGACTCGAGTGCCGTCGAACGGGCGAAACTCGAGAATGAAGGCAAGTTGCTTCCCCTCGACGCCGCTTTCTTCCCTGGAGTCACTCCGGTTCCCCCTTACATGTACGCGATGGGTATCACCAAGCGACCGGAGGACGGCGCCTACGCTCACGGGGATCCGAAAGATGCCGAGCATCTGGTCGTGGTCGACACACCGAAGCCCGGTCCGTCCGAAGCTCTCGTGTACATCTTGGCCTCCGAGGTGAACTACAACGACATTTGGGCGATGACAGGCATTCCGGTATCGCCTTTCGACGGAAGAGACGTGGACGTTCACTACTCGGGCTCGGGGGGGGTGGCGCTGGTGGCCCAGCTCGGTTCGGAGCTCATCCGTGAGGGGCGCTTCGCGGTCGGCGATCTTGTCACCATCTATTCGGGACAGAGCGAGCTGATGGCTCCCGACCAAGGTCTGGACCCCATGGTGGCGGACTTCCGCATCCAGGGCTACGAGCGCCACGACGGCACCCACGGACAGTTCCTGGCCGTGCAGGGGCCGCAGGTCCACAAGAAGATCGCGGACCTCACGCTGGAGCAAGCAGGCAGCTACGGACTCAACCTCGGAACGATTCACCGCGCCCTCTACACCACGCTGGGGATTCAGCCGGCCCAGAGGATGTTCATCGAAGGCGCCTCGACCGGCACGGGCTTCGAGTGTCTTCGTTCCTCGGTGGCCTCGGGCCTACGGGTGGTGGGGATGGTGTCCTCCGACGATCGCGGGGAGCGCGTAACGAGCTACGGCGGTCACCCCGTCAACCGCAAGGCTCCCGACATTGCCGGATGCTTCCGGCCGGTGCCGGACGAGCCGGAGAAAGTGGCTGATTGGGTCAAGGAAGGCGAACTCTTCGTCGAGCGGGTCCACGCCGCGGCGGGCGGGCCGATCGACTGCGTGGTCTCTCACGCCGGCGAGCGGGCCTTTTCGCGCTCCTTTCAGGTGCTCGGAGAGGGCGGAGTCCTCACCTTCTACGGAGCCTCCTCCGGCTATCGATTCAGCTTCGTGGGAAAGCCTGGATCGATGGGCGTACAGGAGACCTTGCTCCGCGGGGGCGCCCGGGCCGGGGCGCCGGTGCTCATCATGTACGGGGCGGGCGCCGACGACGCCATCGTTGACCCTGTCGGGATTGAAGCCATCGAGGTGGCGTGTAACCTCAGAGCGCGGGTTGCGGTCCTCACGGACACCATCGCCCAAAAGGAGTTCATCTCTTCACTCGGCTTCGGGGAGGCTTTCGCAGGCTCGGTTTCAGTCGAGGAGATTCGCCGCCGCCTCGGAGACGACTTCGACCCGCCGGGACCGCTGGCCCCGATGCCCGATGCTTTTAAGGACTCCCCGGCCTTCAAGGAGGCCGTTCGGGCCTTCGCCGACCGAACCCTAAAGCCGATCGGTTCCGCACTTGCCCCGCTCCTGCGCACTCCGGGCGATCGACGTGGCTTACCCGAGGTCATCTTCGAGCGGGCCGGCCGGGACACGCTGCCGGTGTCGACATCGCTCGTGAAGGCCAACGTCGGCCGAATCGTCTACGCCGAGGATCTCGAAGGCGTCCGCCTGAGTTTCTATGCGCCCCAGGTATGGATGCGGCAGCGCCGCATCCTCATGCCCTCGGCCGAGATTCGCGGCACCCACCTCAACACCGCCTTTGAGTTTGCGGAGATGCAGAAGATGGTGGCGGCGGGCTTCGTCGACATCCCGGATCCCGTTCCGGTCGACCTTCTCGAGCTCCCCGAAGCTCACCAAGCGATGTGGGAGAATCGCCACGCTGGCGCCACCTACGTCGCCATGCACGCCGTCCCGCGCGCCGGGCTCAAGTCGAAAGACGAGCTCTACCGAGCGTGGGCCCTTCGAGACGCCGAGAGGAGCGGTCGAGCTTTCGCTCGAGTCGACACTGGTTCGGCAGGAGCCCTTCGATGACCGTCGCTACACGATCCATGATCTCTTCGATCACCACGGGGGCGAACCGCCTCGGGGGTCGAACCTACCTCCTGAACGGGCTCGCCGATCATTTCGGCCCCGAGCTCGTTCGCATCATGACCCGTGAGAATGCCCGAGTGATCGTAGTTCATCCTACGGAGGGGCCTCTGGAGCGGCTGATGGCGGGAATGGAGAAGGAAGGGCTTGATACTTCCAAGGTCCGCGTAGTCAACGCCGACACTTCCGACCCGGAGCTTTGCCGCGACATCGTCAAGGCGAGTATCGAGAGCAATGGGGCTTTACACGGGCTGATCAACAGCGGGGGGCGACCTGGCCCTCAGCGTCAGTTGGAGGAGATTCCTTTCTCGGAGCCGGAGCGTTTGGCCAATGGCGACGAGAGCTCGATGCTGGACGCTGCCTTCGAGCTTCTGGGGGGGCCCTGGAACATGGCCCGAGCGGCCGCTCCCCACATCGCCTCGGGAGGCGTGATCGTCAACGTCTCCACGATCTTCTCCCGGACCCCATACTATGGGCGTCTCCCCTACACCGTGCCAAAGGCGGGGATGAACGCGATGAGCATTGGCCTCGCCCACGAGCTCGGAGGGGGGGTGCGCGGCATTCGGGTCAATACGATCTTCCCAGGTCCGATCGACTCCGACCGGATCCGAGGCGTGTTCAACCATATGGATGAGCTTCAGGATCTCGAGGCTGGGGCCACCGCGCGTGAGTTCCGGAAGCTGATGATCCTCGAGCGCCGTCCGGATGACGATGCGGCGGAGTCCGCCTATCTCGTGCCGGAAGATGTAGCCTCGACGGTCCTATGGCTCTGTTCGACGGAGTCGGCCGCCTTCTCGGGCCAGAGCTTCGAAGTGACCAATGGCATGCAAGTGCCCCAGGAGAGCCGCTCAAAGCTCATTTCCTGGCCGGACAAGCGCCTGGTCGACCTGCGCGAGCGCGTGGTCTTCATGCTCGCCGGGACCGACATTGATGAGGCGACAACCTTCGCCCAAACCCATATCGCTCACGGCGCCCACGTGACCATTGGCTTTCGAGACCTTCGGGTCCTCGAGCGCGCCCGGGCCAAGATCCACTCGCCGGACAGTCGGCCCATTCATCTTCTCCACGTCGACCCTATGCAGCGGGGCTCCGTAGAGCGGGCTCTGAAGTTCGTCGACGATCACTACGGGCGTCTCGACGGCGTCTTGGTCCTTCCGCCCGCCTCAAACACTCAGCGCGGCACCCTTCTCAGCGAGGCGTCGGATGAGCACGTGAAGGAGTTCATTAGAGACGAGATCGTGGCTCCGGCCGCTTTCGCTTCGTCCCTCGCCTCAGTGCTACGCCGCTGGGAGAGCCTCGAGCAGCCTCCCGCCATTACTTTTGTCACGAACCCTAACGACGGCCACGCCAACCGCTTCAACGACGTCCACCGCGCCGCCGTTGAGCAGCTCATTCGAGGCTGGCGGTCGGAGGAGGCGCGCGAGGTCGAGATGGGGCGCCGCCGGTTTGCGTGCCAACCTAACCAGATCGTGCGCTTCGACAATGTCGAGCCCGACAATCTCACCTTCGCGGCCGATTGGTCCGCCACGCTGACCAACCGGGTGCGCTCGATGGATCCCATCAATCTGTGGATCCCCCAAAGCATCAAGTCGGCCACCGGCAAGTCGGCCATGCCGATGTCCATCCAGCGAGTCTTGCTGGGGCTTCACCAAGGCAAGACCGCGCTGATCACCGGAGGCAGCATCGGCATCGGCTACCAACTGGGGCGCTTTCTGTGCATGGCGGGGTGCCGAGTGCTCCTGGCCTCCCGAGGGGCGGGGAAGTTGGAGAAGGCTCGAGAGAGCATCATCGAGGAGCTTCAGAACGTGGGCTATCCGGAGCCCGAGGAGCGTATCCATATCCTGGCCGGCATCGACGTCGCCGACGAAGGTGCACTGGAGCGGCTCCACGAGCACGCGGTCGAGCTCTTCGGAGACGTGGATCTGCTCATCAACAACGCAGGCATCTCCGGGGCTGAAGAGATGGTCGCGGACATGACCCTAGAGGCTTGGAACCGGACCATGGAGGCGAACCTCATCTCGAACTATTCTCTGCTGAGGAAGTTTGGCCCGGCCATGAAGAGGCGTCGCGGCTCCCAAGTGCTCAACGTGTCGAGCTACTTCGGAGGAGAGAAGTACGTTGCCGTGGCCTATCCGAACCGCGCGGACTACGCGGTGTCGAAGGCCGGTCAGAGAGCCCTGGCTGAGATTCTCTCCCGTCATCTCGGACCCGAGATTCAGATCAACGCGCTCGCGCCCGGCCCCGTGGACGGTGAGCGTTTGCGGGGCACCGAGACGTCACCCGGACTTTTCGCGCGCCGAGGCAAGCTCATCCTGGGCAACAAGAGACTTAACGATATCCACGCCGCAGTGCTGGCGGCGCTCGCCGAAGGCGTGGAGGTCAAGACCATCTTCGAGCGTTTCAGCTCCAACAAGGTCGAGGACCTCACCTCATGGGGAGAAGGGCCCAAGTCCCTTCGCGCCCTCGGGGAGCGCTTCGCTAAAGGTCGCAAGGGCGGCTCTTCGACCTCCTATGTCTTTGACGCCGGCATTGCTGAGAAGCTCGTAGCCCGCGTGGA
This sequence comes from Myxococcota bacterium, assembly GCA_039819565.1. GTDB lineage: Bacteria > Myxococcota > Kuafuiibacteriia > Kuafuiibacteriales > Kuafuiibacteriaceae > JAHQVK01. The sequence goes on from JBCBRU010000143.1 coordinate 10,321, forward strand.
AAACGGGGGGCTCGTCGAGGATCGGACCGTTACGGAGCGCTTCTTGGCTGGGATGGATGCCCCCCCCGAACCCTTTTTCGACCAGGCCGACGTGCAGGTGCAGCGAGATAAGGTCGAACAGGGTATCTTGAATCTCCTTCATCTCCACCGGATGCCTACGGATGAGCAGGTGGCCCTGTCTACGGTCTTCTACCTGGCCGACCCGAACGTTTCCGGAGAGACCTTCCATCCTTCCGGGGGGCTCAAGTTCGACCGTTCCGTGACCGAAGGGGAGCTCGTGGGGCGGCCGGGCCCCATGCAGCTGGCCAAGCTGGCGGAGGGGAACGTGGTCATCATGGGCGAGGCCCAGAAGGAAGAGGTGGCGCTCCTCGCCCAGACCTTTGGGGAGATCGGAGTCGAGCGCATCCGGGTGCTGGTTCGCTCGCACGAGGTCGCGGACGAACTTGAGAAGCGCCTCGCTCAGCAGGTCGGCGAGGCGAACCTTCGGGTCATGGCGATCGGCGACGACCTGGAGGGCGCGCTTGCCCACGTCCGCTCCGAGCTCGGACGCATAGACGTCGTCGTCTCGACGCCCTTTGATCGCCTGCCCCTAAAGCCTCTCGCCGGGGAGCCGGGTCGGAGCTGGGAGCGCGTCCTGTCGAGAGACGACTTCGCAGAGGTCGTCCATCAGCAACTGACCCACCACTTCCGGATCGCTCGCGTCACATCCCTGTGGGAGGGATGCCGCCTGGTCCTCGTGACCCCGGACACCTCCCGAGCTTCCACCCGAGAGGAGTTCGCGCTGGGCATGTTCTGCAAGACTTCCCTGCACGCCTTCACGGTGACCGTGGGGGTCGAAGGCGAGCGGCTGCCTACCGCCCCCGCCATTAACCAGGTCCAGTTGACCCGGCGCTCGCGCGCCGAGGAGCCCGCAACGGATAAGGAGCAGCAAGAGGAGCTAGCTCGCTTTGTCGATGCCGTCCTCCAGTGCTCTCTCCCCGCGCCGTCTTCGGCGGAGAGCCGCTACCTCGCTCGCATCTATCGAGGAAACGCGGTCACCGTTTGACCCCGTCGCCCAATCTCAATTGGAGTCGGAGGTGACGGTGCCGCCGATGAGGTCGACGGAATAGACGCGGGTGCCGTCGAGGGTCAGTTGGGCCGCGCGGTTGCCGAGGAAGATGAGTTCCCCCGAGGCCCTCAGGCTGGTCTCGACGCTGCGGTTTCGGGTGGTGCGCTCTCGCTCCGCGGAGATTTCCCAGAGTATGGTACCGCTCGCGATCTGGTCTACGGAGGCATCCCACACCACGTCGACGTGCTCGACGGAAGCCTCCAACATCCAACTTCTCATCTCCGGACGAATGAGCGCCATAAATTGAGCCTGGGAGCTGAGGGTGCCCTCGGCGTTGAAGGTTACCTTGCCGGTACCGATACCGGTGAGATCCCAGTCGCGTGTGGTTCGAAAGCTCCCATCGCGCCGCGCGGTGGTCACGTTGCCCTCGACTTCGGAGCGCACGCTGGCCGAGCGAGCGCCTTCGCAGCGCACGAGCACCGCGCCCTCGGAGTCTCTGCACTCTACGGCATACGCGAAGCGGACACCCCCTCGGGTCCCCGTCCACATGCCCCCAGCGCTCTCAGTGAGCCCGGAGGCCACCCCCGACGCCAGATCGGCGACGTCCTCCAACATGTCCGTTTCGGCGCCGCTGCCGTCGGCGGTGAGCGCTCCTATCGCCGATGCGATGTCATTATAGTCCTCGTCGCTGGGCTCTTGGGCGCAGGCCGAGAAGCTCGCCGCGGCGAGTCCGAAAGCGAGGAGGAGTACCGGTTTGGTCATGTCGACCGGTGAAAAACGGCATCCCCGGAGGAGTTGCGGGGCTAGGCGTAAATCTCTTCGTAGAGCCGCACGATTTCATCGGCGGTCGGCACGCGGGGGTTGTTGTTTGGGCTTCCCGAGGCGAGGGCCTGTTGGGCCATGAGCGGCGTCAGCTCCCGATACCGTGCCTCCTCGATGCCGTAGTGCTTCGGGGTCGGGACCTCGAGGTCCCGGTTGAGGGCGGTGAGCGCCTCCACGAGCTTGTCGCAGGCCGCGCCGTCCGAGTCCGCGGCGCTCGCCCATCCGCAGGCTCGCGCGCACGCGGCGTACTCCTGGGACGCCTCAGGGATGGAGAAAGCGGTCACAGCGGGGAAGAGCATCGCGTTGGAGAGCCCGTGGTGGACGTGAAAATGCGCCCCTATAGGTCGACTCATTCCGTGCACGAGGGCCACGGAGGAGGTGGAGAAAGCGAGGCCGGCATGGGTTGCGCCGACCATCATCTCCTCCCGTGCCTCACGGTGGTGGGGATCGTGATACGCCGCGCGAAGCGCCCCGGCGATGCGGCGCATGGCGTCGAGCGCGAACATCGAGGCCACCGGGTTTCTCTTTTGGCTGACGTAGGCCTCGATGGCATGAACCAGGGCGTCGATGCCCGTGTCTGCGGTCAGGCGCTTGGGGAGCTTAAAGGTGAGCTCGTAGTCGACGATTGCGCCGGTGGGCACGAGGCTGGGGCCGGCGATGAGCATCTTCTCATCGGATGCGGTGTCGGTGATGACGGTGAACCGAGTGACCTCGCTCCCCGTGCCCGCGGTGGTGGGTACAGCGATGAGCGGGGCCCCGCCCTGAGGAATGGGGTTCGGTACTTTGTAGTCCCGGATGGCTCCCCCGTGGGCGGCGAGGACGGCCATGGCCTTGGCGGTGTCGATCGGGCTCCCGCCCCCAAATCCGATCATCCCATCGTGCCCGCCCTCGAGCAGAGCGCGGGCGCCGGCTTCGACAACGACATCCGTAGGGTCTGAAACCGTGTCGGAGAACACCGCCGGCTCGAGGCCATCGTCTCGGAGAGGGTTGAGGATGCCGTCGACCATACCGCTCTTCACCATGAAGGGATCCGTCACGACGAGGGGGCGACGGATCCCGAGCTGACGGCACAGGGCGCCGATCTGACCGGCCGTGCCGCCGCCCACGATCATGCTTCGGGGGAGGGCCAAGTTAGCGATGCTCATAGGGAGATTTCGCCCGCCCCCCCTCGGACCGGCAAGGTAAACGCGACTTGGCTATTGCCGGTCGTCTCGGTCACGTGGGGTACGCATGCTCGAGTTCACCAAGGTCGAGGGTCTCGCCAACGACTTCATCCTCCTCGATCGGCGAGAGGGCGGACCTACGCTCCACGCAGATCAGGTTCGACAGCTCTGTCATCGACGCCGGGGTGTCGGAGCGGATGGCGTGCTCACGCTCCTGCCGCCAGAGCGAGGGGCGGATGTTCGTCTGCTCATCCAGAACGCGGACGGAAGCGTGCCTGAGATGTGCGGAAATGGGCTTCGCTGTGTCATCCGCTATCTGGAACACGAGGGACCGATGAGTAAGGTCCGCGTCGAGACCGGGGCGGGTTTTCGGGAAGGCTGGAGCGCCCCGGAGGGCGACATTACCGTGACCCTAGGAGAGGGGCGGGTGCTCTCACCCCAAATCCCGGTGCAGCTCGGGGAAGCCTCGCTCTTCGGGGTCGAAGTCGACATGGGGAATCCGCACCTTGTGGTCTTTCCTACCGTGGCTGCGGCGGCAGGGAGATCGATGACGGAACTCGCCGACCGCTATGGCCCGGAGCTCGAGCTTCATCCTCGCTTCCCGGAGCGCGTCAACGTTGGTTTCGCGACCTTTGCCGACGACGGCTTCGAGCTCGTCGTCTTCGAACGAGGGGCTGGGCGCACGGAGGCCTGCGGGACAGGGGCGGGCGCTTGCGCTCTGGCGGCGCAGTACGTCGGACGGTGGACAGCTGGCCCCACGGTTCCGGTGCTGCTTCCCGGTGGGCCTATGAAGGTCGGGCTGCCCACGCCCGAGCGCCGCGAGGTGCTCATCACCGGGCCCGCCCATATCGTCTTTAGAGGCGCTTGGAGGGCGCCTTCCGATGAGCGTGCGGCATGGATCGGTTGACGGCGCTGCATGCTCTGGTCCGGGTCGTGAAGCTTGGAAGCTTCACGGCCGCAGCTGATGAGCTCGGGGTCAAGCAGTCGACCGTGTCGAAGTGGGTGGCCGAGCTGGAAGCCACGGTGGGCGCGCGGCTCGTGGAGCGCACGACGCGATCGCTGCGGGTCACGGAAGCGGGTCGTCGGCTGGCCGCCGAGGTGCCGGGCGTCCATGACGCATTCGAGCAGGCGTTGGCTGCGGCTCGGGGAAACGCAGGGCTGCAAGGTCCCGTGCGCCTGAGTCTCCCCCGCGTGTTTGGTCGCCGCTACGCGGTGCCGGTGCTTGCCGAGCTTCTCGCTCGAGAGCCGGGGCTCGAGCTCGAACTCGTCTTCGCCGATCGATACGTACGGCTGGTGGAGGAGGGCTTCGACTTGGCGCTTCGCGTGGGGCAGCCCGTCGACTCTGCGCTGGTGGTGCATCGCCTCGCCCGGGTCAGGCGCCGCCTGGTTGCGTCCCCGGCCTACCTCGAGACCCAAGGCGCCCCCCGCACGGTCGCCGAGCTCAAAGACCACGACTGCGTGCTCCACACCCGCGAGGGTTCCGGGGGCCGGTGGGCTTTCGAGGGTCCGAGCGGGAGCGCGGTCGTGGTTGCGGTGCGGGGGCGTGTTGCGGCCAACGACAGCGAGGTCGCCTTGGACCTGGTCCGAGCGGGTCACGGGGTGGCGCTGCTGGCTGAGTGGTTGGTCGATGCCGACCTTCGTGAGGAACGTCTCGTCCCGTTGCTGACCGACCACGGGACAGCCCCAGTGACGGTGGATGCGCTGACCGCTCCCGGTCGCTTTCTTTCGCCGCGGATCCGCGCCGTCATCGAGGCCCTCCGCGAAGGCTTTCAGCGACATAGTTGGGGTGCGTCACTCCTGCCCGACCTCCGGTCGGACACCCTCACGACATGAGAGAACGCGGACGCCGGGCCTCGCCTTCATGCAGGAATGGTGCTCTGTTTCGGGATAAAGGTTGGGCCGCGTAAGCCGAACGGCTTGCTGTACCCCGACCCTTCAAGACAGGGGCTCGGGCCGCGTGCGTCGATCAGGCCCCCGGAGAACATGATGGACACGGCACGAGACGAGCACGGGGCCTTCCTCGCCAACAAGCACTTCGGCTCCCTCGACGGGATACGCGCCCTCTCCGTCGCGGCCGTGATCTGGCACCACTCGCCTCCGGAGACCCACGCGGGGCTGCCGGCGCGAGGCTTCCTCGGCGTCGACATGTTCTTTGTGCTGAGCGGATTCCTCATCGTGACCTTGCTTCTCCGAGAGAAGGTTCGAAACGGAGAGATCTCGCTCCGAAAGTTCTACATCAGGCGTACCCTGCGAATCTTTCCTGTGTACTACGGGCTGATCTTGGCCCTGACGGTGGCATTTCTGTTGGCGCCATCGACGTCCAGCAACAAGGCAAGCTGGTTCGCAGAGCTGCCCATCCTTCTCTTCTATCTCGCCAACTTCGTCGAAACGACCTCGGTCCTGGCGCACGCGTGGTCACTTGCTGCGGAGGAGCAGTTCTATCTCATTTGGCCGAGCGTAGAGCGGTTCTCGGAGCGCTTCGCCTATATCGTACTCGGAGTGGCCATAGCGGTAAGTCAGGTCTTGCACTTTCGCCTGATCGACTACCTCATTCCGGGCTTCAGCGAGCATGTCCCCGCCCAGATGTTTCTCCAGGCCACCTTCACCCCCATTCTCTTGGGGGTGGCGCTCGCGCATGGCCTACACGGAAACGTAGGCTTCGAGAGGGCCTACCGCTATCTATCCCCCGCGTGGGCGTCCCCAACGCTCTTGGCGCTCCTCTTGGCGGTGATCGCGCTCACTCCGAACGACATGACGGGATGGCCCCGCCTCTTGACCCAC
>JBCBRU010000144.1:0-16143 GCA_039819565.1 Myxococcota bacterium
CACCGGGGCTTCCGTCCCTTTTCGCTATTCGAGACCCGGTGCTGGCCGAGGGTTTCGTTGTTCCATGGCGGTGCGACGCCCATCACGAGCTGCCCCCTTCACGCTGGCCCGCCGTCACCTATTGGGCGGGCTGGGCGCGCTCGTCGCGGCCCCTCACCTCGCGTGGGCCCGAAGCCCCAGCGACCTCGCGATGGCCCAGCTCCGCACCGGCGGCACCTGGAACGCGCGGCCAGACGCTCTTCGGCGCCTCGCCTGGGAGCTTCGCCAACGCACCTCGATCGAGGTCGACCTCGAGCCCAAGGTGGTCGAGCTGGAGCAAACCCAGCTCTTTCGCTACCCCTTCCTGTACTGGTCGGGCTCGGGCCCCCACCCCGTCCCCGATGAGAATACCCTCCGCGTCCTTCGCCGGCACCTGACCTACGGCGGCAGCCTCCTCATCGACAGCGCCGACGCGGAGCCCGGGGGGGCTTTCGACAGCTCGGTTCGGGAGACGCTGCAAGCTCTCTTTCCGCGTCAGTCTCTCGAGCGCATCCCCAACGACCACGTCCTCTTCAAGACCTTTTATCTGGTCGACACCCAGGCCGGTCGGGTCCTTCGCGTGCCTTACCTCGAGGGCCTGGCCCTGGAAGACCGCTATGCCGTCGTCTACTGCCAAAACGACCTGGCTGGGGCGTGGTCTCGGGACGCCTTCGGTCGATGGAGCTTCGACGTGAGTCCCGGAGGAGACCGGCAGCGCGAGATGGCCTTCCGCCTCGGCATCAACGTCGTGATGTATTTCCTCTGTCTCGACTACAAGGATGACTTGGTGCACACGCCGTTCATTCTCGACCGAAGGCGCTGACCATGGGGTTCGACGCACTCGTCCGCTGGCTCGCGCCCGATGCGGCCCCGGGCGCCTACAACGACTGGCGTCTCGTGAGCGACGCGGCCTGGAGCGAGGTGGCTCTGTACGCGGGAGGCGTCCTCCTCCTCGTCGCCTTGGTGCTGTCCATCGTCGGTCTGCGCCGGGTCCCCTGGCGGCGACGGGTACCCCTGATCCTGCTGCGAACCCTGGCCGCGGCGCTCGTGGGCTTCCTCCTCCTGGAGCCGGCCATCGAACTCCGCGCGGTTTCGAGGGTGCGGTCCCGGGTGGCTGTCCTCATCGACGACAGTAAGTCCATGAGTCTCGCCACGCCCGGAGGGACTCGAGCCGAGCGCGTTCTCGCTCATCTGAAGGACAACCTGCCGGACTTCGATAGCCTGGCTCGACGGGCGGTGCTGGAGTGGCACCTCTTCGACGGGAGAACCCGTCCCGTTGACGGCGCCCCCGCCCAGCTCACGACCTTGGGCCGGGCCACGGACATCGGCCGCGTCCTTGGAGAGGTCTCGTGGCAGGGGAGCGGGCGGGAGCTGGGGGCGGTGATCATCTATTCGGATGGCACTGACACCGAAGGGCTCACCGAAGCCACCGCGCGGCGGGAGGGCTCTCGGGTAGGGGCTCCCATCTATGCGATCGGCTTCGGCGATGACGCGGCCGCGCCCGACCTCGCCATCCGCCGGGTGCCTTCGGACGACTTCGCCTTCGTCCACAATACCGTAACCCTCGACGTCGATCTCGAGAGCCGCGGTCTGACCGTGGACTCCGTCGACGTGACCCTCGAACACGAGGGACGCATCCTTCAGTCCAAGCTCGCGCGCTTCGAGGGGGGACGTGCCACCGCGAGCTTCGAGTTCAAGCCGCGCGACATCGGCAAGCAGGTGTACCGGGTTTCGGTGCCGATTCAGGCTGGCGAGACGGTCGAGAGCAACAACGAGAAGAGCATCGTGCTCAAGGTCATTCGGGACCGGATCCGAGTGCTGCAGGTGGCGGGCCGGCCCTCGTGGGACCAGCGCTTTCTCCGCGAGCTCCTGAAGCGCAACCCGTCCGTCGATCTGATCTCCTTCTTCATTCTCCGGTCCACCACCGACCTTCAAAAAGCCTCCCAGGATGAGCTCGCGCTCATCCCGTTCCCGGTGCACGAACTGTTTACGGAGGAGCTCGATACCTTCGACGTCGTCATCTATCAGAACTTCTCGTACCGGCCCTACCGCATGGACCGCTATCTCCCCAACATCCGCGACTACGTGAACGGAGGGGGAGGCTTCCTCATGATCGGGGGCGATCAGTCCTTCGAGGACGGCTGGTACTCGGGGACGGCGCTGGCCGAGATCCTCCCCGTCCGCCTCGGCGGAGCCCCCGCCTGGGACGAGGCCGAGTTTCGACCTCGCCTCACCGAAGAAGGACGGGTCCATCCCATCACCCGCATCGGCGAGGCCGGTGAGCCTCCCGACGCCGTATTTCGCCGACTGCCCCCGTTGGCAGGAGTGAACCCCAGCCTCGGCCTCATGCCTGCGGCCTCTGCGCTCCTGACCCATCCCTCGCTGCCCGGGAACCCTCCCGTGGTCGCCACCCGTGAGGTTCGGGACGGCCGGTCGCTCGCCGTGACCACGGACTCGCTCTGGTTTTGGCGATTCCTCGCGGTGGGAGGGGGCAGCGCCGGCCGAGAGTTCGACCGCTTCTGGTCGACGGCGCTGCGGTGGCTCATTCGCGACCCGGACCTCGATCGGGTCCGCGTTCGAGTCGAGCGCTCCGTCACCATGCGCGGGGACCCGGTCGGGGCGGAGGTCGAGGTCCTGGGGCCGGACTATCGACCTCTCGAGGGGGCCGAGGTTTTCGTGGAGCTGGTCCGCCCCAATGTCACCGCGCCCGCGGTGGATCTCCCTGAAGGCCGTTCCGTGCGCACCGGCCCCTCCGGGACGGCGCTGGTCCGGTGGGAGGGCGTCCCGCCGGGCACCTACATCGTGCGAGCGGAGGCCGTGGACGGCGCGGACACGGTGGGCACGGCGCGGGAGCCGCTCATCGTCGAAGCGGCCGACGTCGAGCTTCAGGCCCCCTTCCCCCGGCCCAATCTCATGCGAGCCTTGGCCGAGAGCTCCGGGGGGCGTTTCCTCGACATCAGCGAGGCGCTGCCGGACCTGGAGCTCGAGGATGCTCGCAAGGTGGAAGTAGATCGGAGCCGCCGGGTGCCCATTTGGGACCGGTGGCCCTTCTTCGTCCTGCTCCTCCTGATCATGGCCTCCGAGTGGTGGGGCCGGCGCCGCGCCGGTTTGCTCTAGCTCCTAGCTCCGCAGATCTAGAGGCTGGCCGAGTTTGGCGCCGATGCGGTCGTTGACGGTGGCCCAGAGTTCGTCGTCCGACTTGCTGGAGCGCCACTCCTGACCGTTCCAGGAAAAATGCCAGGCTGTCGTGCCGGCCGCCATCCAGATCTGGAGGGCGGCGCGGTGGCTGTTCACCACATATTTGGCGCCGTCTTCGAAGCGGACGGTGAGCACGCCGCTCTCGAGGTCTGCTTCCAGGCGATCGTCTTCGAGGTCCGAGAGGGCTTCGACCATGCGCTCGAGGGTCTCGTCGGCGAGGATCTCGAACTCCGAAGCGTTTAGAGCGGGGGCGGTCACCGGCGAAGCATGCGCGAAGAGGCGGGACAGGAACAGTGAGACGAAGCGGGACTGTTGTCGCGCCGAGTCAATGCATCGTCTCAAGCTTGCGTGTCTGTCGTCGATTCACTCCCTCGGAGCGAAGGAGTTGCAGGCGGCGATGAGGAAAGCGGCGACCGTTCTCGTATTAGGAGATCCGGGACCCATACGAGACGAGCTACTTCTTCGATCGGAGATCGATGTGGTGTGGAGCGTGTCCTTTCGGGACGCTCTAGAGCTGCTTCGGGTCTATCGGGTCGAAGCGTGCATTCTCTCTCCGGAGTTCGAGCAGCTGCCGGGGTACCAGCCCTTCCGCGAGGTGCTCGGCCAGGTGCCCTGTCTCGTGCAGGGGCCTGTGGACGAGCCTCTTCCGGCGCCCCCGGGCCCCGACGAGCTCTCCGTGTGGGCCCATGAGGACGTAGAGCCGGTCTTGGCCTTTCTCGCCCGGCATACAGGGCTGGTCTTTGCTCGATATCCGCGCGCCCCGGTGCGTCTGTCCGTCGAGGTGGGCGTGCATGGCGAGACCTACGCCTTGGAAACCACCAACCTCAGCGTGTCCGGAGTGGCCATCGACAGCTTTCCGGACGTCGAGCCTTCGACGCGGGTGGAGCTGTGCCTCGATCTCCCCGAGCGCCCGGTCTATCTGCTCGCTCGGGTCGTCCGTCTCATCGAGAACGACGGGCGGCGTCAGGCGGGGCTGAGCTTTACGGACCTTAGCGAGAACCTTCGGGCCGCCATCGCGAGCTGCGTGGATGAGGCGCTTCCCGCGGACGCCCCCGAGGAGCGCCTGTTCGGAGAGCTCGAGATCCCGCTGCCTCGCCCCCGCCCGGTGTCGGGCCGGGAGACCACCGAGCTCGAGCTCGTCTCGATCACTTCCCCGCCAGAGGCGGGTCCGTGCTCCGAGATTCCCGGATCCCTCATGAGGAACATCGCCGGCCCCACGGGCCTCACCGATAACCTCGTGCCCACGTGGTTCGAGCATCTCACCGAGGATCTCACGAACATCGAGCGGGCGGCCGCCCTGGGCAACGAAGCGCCGGAGTGGGCCCACCGCGTATTGCGGCTGCGCATCGAGATCGCGCGGGCGCGGGCCGACGACACCGGCTCGCTTCCCCCCGCGCTCCTCGACGAAGCCTATCGGACCTGCGCGGGACTCGAGGAGGAGACTCAGGACGCCCCCATCGTGGTGCGCCAGCAGGTCTCGACCATTCGCGCCTCCCTCCTCCGCGACGTCCTCGGCGAAGCCATATGAGTCGGTCCGCGCCGCCCCGGAGTCTCCATCTGCGTCGAGCACAGCTTTCGGCGCTCATCGAACCGGGCACGCTCGGAGCCCTAGCCTGACCTGCCGCGCCGATGTAGGCGGAGCTATGGGCCCGTGGGTCGCCGCCGTTCTCACCTTGCTCTCCGGAGAGCCCTATGAAGATCCGGCGGAGCTCGGCCTCCGACGTCGCTCCGTGCCGGCCGTGGACGTAGAGCTGTTCTTCGGGCTGGGCGTCGACACCCCCCTCGAGTCCTCGCGTGCCGCGTTCGGGGAGCGGGGAGGCCCGGAGACACAAACCTCCCTCGCCCTCAGTCAAGGGGTTGGGGTCTATTTTCCCGAAGCCTGGCTCGCACTTCATTTCCTGTTCACCGGAAGCATTGGCACCCTGCGGCAGGATCTCTTTCAGGAGACGGACGCTCCCGAGCTCCAGGGGGGCGGCCGCATCGGTCTCGGCCTGGGCCTCGAGCTGCGGCCCTCCCGAGAGGGCTTCGTGCCCTTCGGGCGGATCTTCGGGGGCTACGCGACCTTGTTCTCGAACGGCGTCGAGCCCAACGACTGCGCGGCGCGCCGGCGGGCGGCCGGCCTCGACCCGGCTCGATGCGTCGAGCGACCCATCGATCGGGTCGGCTTCGAGGGCTATCACCTCGGCTTGGGCGCCGGGATCGCCTACCAAGGCATCCTCGAACGTCCCGGCCGCCAGGCCGCGGTCGCCCTCGAGGCGCGCTACCAGATGTCCGAGTGGGGAAACGTCTTCATCGAGCGGGCGGACGGCACCCGAGTCGAAACCGCATCCTTCCTCGACGAACGGGGGGCGGTGAGCATCGGGGACGGACCCGATGTGCTCCATCAGCTGGTGGTCCTCATCGGGGTGCGCTTCGGTCTCGTGCCGTGGCTGGTGGCGCGACGCTAAGCGGGGTTGGACCTCGGCTGCTTCGCCACATAAAGCGGTGAGCCCGTGAAGCTCACCATCAACGGCGAGACCCACGACGTCGACGCCGATCCCGAAATGCCCCTTCTCTGGGTCCTCCGGGACCATCTCGGTCTCACCGGCACCAAGTTCGGGTGCGGCGTGGCCCAGTGCGGCGCCTGCACCGTCCACCTCAACGGAGAGCCGATTCGAGCCTGCTCGACGCCCGTGGGCGGGCTCGCCAACGTAGACATCACCACCATCGAGGGCCTCCGAGGGCCTCAGGCGGATGCCCTCCGGGCGGCCTGGGCGGAGCTCGACGTCCCGCAGTGCGGGTACTGCCAATCCGGCCAGCTCATGTCCGCCGAGCGATTGCTGAGACAGAGCCCCCGACCGACCGCCTCCGATATCGACGACGGCATGTCCGGTAACCTCTGTCGCTGCGCGACCTACGTTCGCATCCGCCGGGCCATCGGACTCGCCGCGGAGCGCCTCGAGGAGAAGGCCTGATGCGTATCGACGAACATCTCTCCTCTGAAAGTCATCCTGCAAAAAGCTTCATCCTCCGTCGGCGCGAGCTGCTCGGGGGGGCGGCGGTGTTGGGCGCCGGCGTTTTTCTTCGTCCGGCGCGAAGCCTCGGAGACGCTACCGCGGCGGGCCTGAAAAACGTCCGCGGCGGGGACGCGAGCCCCGATCTCTTCATCAGCCTGCTTCCCGAGGGCGCGGTGGAGATCACCTGCCACCGCTCCGAGATGGGGCAGCAGACCTGGACCGCGATGGCACAGATCATCGTGGAGGAGCTGGAGGCCGACTGGGACGACGTACGCATCACCCAGGCTCTCGGGCACCCCAAGTACGGGGATCAGAATACGGACGGTTCACGCTCCGTGCGGCGCAACTTCCACCGGCTCCGCGTGGCGGGGGCGGCGCTCCGCACCCAGCTCGAGCGTACCGCGGCGGCGGCCTGGTCCGTCCCGGTGGGGTCGGTGCGCGCCGAAGCGGGCTACGTGGTCCACCCGAGCTCGGGACGGCGGCGCGCCTTCGGAAGTCTCGCGGCGGCGGCGGCGGAGCTCCCGCCCCTCGACGAGAAAGACATCGTCCTCAAGGACCGGTCGGCCTGGCGGCTGATCGGGCATCCCATCCCCTCCCTCACCGTGCCGAAGATCGTCCGCGGGGAGGGCACGTTTGGCATCGACGTGCAGCTGCCGGGGATGGTGCACGCGGTGGTAGCGAGGCCCCCCCAAGCCCTGGGGCGATTGGAGAGCGTGGACGTCACCAAGACGCTCGAAGTGAAAGGGGTGTTGACGACCGTAACCCTCCCGGAAGCCTCGGCGCCGCTGGCGTTCAAGCCCCTGGGCGGGGTGGCGGTGGTGGCCAAGGACACGTGGAGCGCCATCCGGGGCCGGGACGCCCTCCGCGTGAAGTGGGATCCCGGGCCTCACCGGGGCCACGACTCTGGCCCCTTCGAGGAGCAGCTCGCCTCCACCGCGCGCAAGCCCGGCAAGGTGCGGCGAAATCGCGGCGATTTCTATCGGGCTCTCCGTTCCGCGAAGCGAGGCGTCACCGCGGACTACTACGTGCCGCATCTCGCTCAAGCTCCCATGGAGCCGCCGGCGGCCGCCGCGGCGTGGCGCGATGATGGCTCCGTCGAATGCTGGGGAGCGGTGCAAGCTCCGCAGTCGGCGCGTCGCACCGTAGCTCAGGTCTGCGGCGTCCCCGAGGACAAGGTCACGATCCACGTGACCTGGCTCGGAGGCGGCTTCGGGCGGAAATCGAAGCCGGACTTTTTCGCCGAGGCGGCGCTGGTGGCCCGAGCCGTGGCCAAGCCGGTCAAGCTCACCTGGACCCGTGAGGACGATCTCCAGCACGGCTACGTGCACACGGTGAGCGCCCAGCACATGGAGGCAGCCATCGATGAGGACGATGCGGTCACGGGTTGGCTCCATCGCAGCGTCTTTCCTCCCATTGGCTCCACCTTCTCCCCCGGAGCGGACGAGCCCTCATGGGGTGAGCTGCGCCTGGGGTGCACCGACACCCCCTTCGTGGTTCCCAATCTTCGCGTCGAAAGTGGGCCTGCAAAGGCGCATCTGAGGATTGGCTGGCTCCGCTCCGTCGCGAACATCTATCATGCCTTTGCCGCCCAGAGCTTCGTGGCCGAGGTGGCTCATGCCCTCGGGAAAGATCCGAAGGATGTCTTGCTGGAATTGATCGGCCCACCTCGCACCTTCGATCCCAACACGGAAGGTGCTCAGTACGACAACTACGGAGACCCGATGGACGAGTACCCCATCGACACCGGCCGCCTGGCTCAGGTGGTGCGGACCGTGGCCGAGATGTCCGGATGGGGACGCAAGCTACCCTCCGGGCACGGCCTCGGTATCGCCGCTCATCGCTCCTTCCTCTCCTACGTGGCCACGGTCGTGGAGGTCGCGGTCGATGCCGAGGGCCGCATCACCTTGCCCAAGGTGTGGTCGGCGATCGACGCGGGCACCGTGGTCAACACCAACCACACCGCCTCCCAGGTGGAGGGGGGTACGCTCTACGGGCTCTCGAACGCGCTCTACGGCGAGATCACGGCTCGGGATGGGGTCGTGGAGCAGGCCAACTATCCCGACTGGCGCATCATGCGGATGCGGGAGGCTCCGAAAGACTTCGAGGTCCACGTCGTGGCCTCGAGCGCTCCCCCGGGCGGCGTGGGGGAGCCTCCGACCCCTCCGGCCGCCCCCGCGCTCACCAATGCTCTTTTCTCCGCGACCGGGGTGCGCTTCCGAAGGCTCCCCATCCTGGGAGCCCAGCGCGACCGGCTCGGCGAGCCCTCCGCCTAGCGGAATCGGAGAGGACGACCATTTCTGAGGGCAGTGCTCGTCCTGCCCGCCTCACCCTTCAGACCCCCGCTTGAATCGATCACTTTGACGACGTATCCACGGGGCGTTCATGCGCCCCTGGAAGTTCTTGGCCGTCGGCCTCCTCTGTTTTTCCCCGTGGGGCTGTCAGCTCGAGGTCAGTAGCCCGCTGCTCTCTTCACGCCCCGCCTCCAGCTCCGAGTGCTCGAACGGAGGCCAGGCGATCCTGTCCGGAAACGACACGAACGACGACGGCCAGCTATCGGAAGACGAAGTGACCTCCACGGCGGCAGTATGCTTTCCGGACGGCGCCTCCACGAACGACGGAGAAGTTTTGGCCGAGCTGTCCACCACGGTGAGCTCGACCTGCTCGAATCTCACCGTACGCGTGGGTCTCGACGACGACGGCAACCAGAGCCTCGAGGCCAGGGAGTCGATCACCCGGAACGTTTGTATTCCGCCCGCCGGAAACGTGACTGCGGTCGAAGGGCGCGTGGGCAACGTCGAGAACCGCGTGACGGCGGTGGAGGGGCTCTTCCAAAACGGCACGCCGCTCATGATCAGCGTCGATCAGAACCGCCCCCCGGATGGGGTGACGAGATTCGACTCGCTCGACGCGGCGCTGGCCTCTCTGCGAGCTCGGCGAAAGAGCCAGAGCGTCAGGATCGTCATCGAGCCCGGTACTTATGTGTTCTCGGACCCCGTGCTCCTCAACGACCTCGACGGAGCCCTGATCGAAATCAGCGGCCCGGACGCCGTCCGTCCCACCCTCCAGTTCAACAACTCGGACGGCTTCATCCTCCCGAGTGGTTTCAGCTTCGGCCTCCTCCGGAATCTCCGGATCGAATCCAGCAATCCATCCGGCCAAAACCGCCGCGGACTGATCGTGGAGGCGGGGAGTCATCTGAACGTCGAGAACCTCGAGTTCGTCAACTTCACTTACGGTGTCGAGGTCATCGGGGGGCGGCTCACCCGCAACCCGGAGCTGGAGCGGAGCGGTCTCTTCGCCGTCAAGTCCATCATCATCCGCTGCCCCGCGAATCCCGCGTTCACGGTGGGCTACTGGATTCGGGATGGGGCTACGGTGAGCGCCGACAACAGCGAGGTGCACAGCTGTTTCTTCGGCTACTGGGTGCAGAACGGGTCCGCGGGGCTCTTTGACGGCAGCCTCGCCGACGGAAACCTCCTCGGGTTCTTTGCGGACCACCACTCCCTCATTCAGGCGGGCGTGCGCGAAGACGAAGGCGGCGCTCTCACGACCGTCCGCAACAGCCGCGAAGCGGGCTACTCCGCGAACAACCTCTCCGAGATCAACGCGATCGGTTGGGTGCCGCCCCCGGCGGCGATGGCCAACGTGAGCGACTTCGCGATCGGGGGCGGCTCACTGATGCGCGTCGTCGAGGACCTCGCCGCCTTCCCGCCCGTCAACTGCGGTCTCGTGATGTGCGATCCCACCGCCATCATCCGCGGCTGCACGGCTGCCAGCGCCACCTGCGGCACCGAGATCCGCTGAGAACGGATCCTCCAGCGAGCCCATCACCTCGAAGCACAGCTCCGGGGCGCGCTTGCGGTGAACCGCGTGCATGACGAGCTCGCGGAGGTCCTCTTTGACCTCCTCCAGCGCGGATAGGAGCGCCGACCGATCGATGACGCCGTCGGCGAGGCGCGGGATCTCTTCATTCTCGGCCTCGGGGGCCACGACCACCAGGAGTCGAGACGCGTTTGGCCACGGAAGAACCTCCACGAGGCCGAGAGCGCGCACGAGCGCCTCCTCGCGGTCCGCGAGCGCCGTGATCAGCACCCGCTCCACCTGGCGGCAGAGCTGGCGCAACTTTCGTTTGGTATGGCCCCGGTCGTCCGCGAAGGGATCCGCCGCGTCCAAAACCGGTAGCCTTCGCTTTCTGGGCATGAGGAGAGCCTGAGCCTCCGAGCGGCCTACGTCCAGGCGTGGGGAGGGGCCCACCCCCTAACGGGTGAGATGCACGCTCACACTCCTTGAAACCCATCCCGCGACCACGTATTCAGCAGGAAGATGGCTTTCAAAACAGGCATCGCCGTGGCTTTGGCGGCTGTCATCGTGTCGGGTTGCCAGCTCCAAGTCGAAGGCGAGCTGACGCTCGACTCCGTCGCGGTCGGGACGGGCGACGCGGAATGCCCGAACGGTGGGCAGGAAGTCCTCATCGGCGTGGACGATAACGACGACGGATCCCTCGCCGGCGAAGAGATCCAAGGCCGCACCAAGGTTTGCTTCCCGGGCGTCAACGGAGGCGCGGGCGGTGTGCCCGACGTCGCCATCACGGCCACCCCCGGGGGCACGTGCACGGACGTGACGGTGACCCTCGGCACCGGCGCCGAAGCCAAGATGGCCTCCGCCTGCGTTCCGCCCTCCACGGACGTGGTGATGCTCCAGGACCGCTTCATCGACCCCACCGACACGATGTTCGCGAACCTCACCGTCACCAAGAGCCCGGTGGCGGGCGATCCCACCAGCTTCGGCACGCTCTACGACGCGCTCGACTTTCTGCGCACCCGCCGCAAGAGCGGAACCGTCACCATCAACATCGAGGCTGGCACCTGGGACATGCCGGAGACGGTGACGCTCCGAGACCTCGATGGGGTGAGCGTCGACATCGTGGGCGACGGGGCGAGTCCGCCGATCCTCGAGTTCGACAACAAGGACGGCATCGTCGTGGCCAGCGGCTACCGAATCGGGACCCTTCGCAACCTCATCCTCCGAAACTCTCGGGTGACCGACATGGGTCTCTTTCCCACCTTCCCCGGTATTCGGGTCGAGCCCGGAAGCCGCGTGGCCCTCTCCAACGTCGAGGTTCGAAACTTCCTCTACGGTATCGAGGTGGTCTCGGGGGACGTCACCCTTCCCGGTCCCAACCAGCCGGGGAACTCCGTCACCTGCAACCCGCAGGATCTCTTCTCCGTGGGGATCTGGATTCGCGGCGGGGGCACCGCGAATCTGGACGGCAGCACCGTGAGCGACTGCGCCAACGGTCCCGCCATCTGGGTGATGAACGGGTCCTCCGGAGCGTTCAACAACAGCACTGCGTCGACGAGCCGGGTGGGCTTCTCGGTCGAACGGGGCTCGTTCATGGAGGCCCGCGACACCCAGGCTACGGGGAACCAAACCGGCTACCTGTCCGCCAACAAGTCGATGCTGGTCATCGAGCGGTGGCCGACCGGCTCGGCCAGCCCGGGCGCCGGCAACGCGACCGACGTGGTGGTGAGAGACGGGTCGCTGTTTCGCGGCGCCGAGCCCCAGGAGCCCGCGATCAGCTGCGGAACTCTCCGATGTGATGCAACCGGCATCGTTCGGGGCTGCACGGGAACCGTTCAATGTGATTTGATGCCGGACTGAGGCTCCCTTGGCTCTTCCCCCCATTTCGTCCGGCCAGGTTCTGGGTGACCGCTACCGCCTCGATGCCAAGATTGGCCGCGGGGGCATGGGCGAGGTCTGGCGAGCGCGCGACGAAACCCTGCAAACCGACGTCGCCGTCAAGCTGCTGCTCGTCCCGAGCTCACCCGAGGTCTTCGAGGAGGCCAAGGCGCGCTTCGACGTCGAGCAGCGCGCTCTGGTCAAGCTGCGCAGCCCCTACGTGGTTCGCATCCAGGACCGCGGTCTCACCGAGCACGGTCAACCCTACTTCGTGATGGAGCTTCTGTCGGGGCGGTCCCTGCAGGACCACCTCGATCAACGAACGCGTCTCGAAGTGCCCGAGGTTCTCGAACTCCTCGAGGACATGGGCCGCGCCATTCAGGAGCCCCACCAAAAGGGGCTCGCCCACCGCGACATCAAGCCGGGAAATATCTTTCTCATCGAGTACACGGGTCAGCGCCGGCTCGAGGTGCGCCTGCTCGACTTCGGGGTGGCCAAGTCGATCGGCGGCGAAGCCGAGGAAGGCTCCGTAACCACGGCCGGGATGATGGTGGGCACGCCGCTGTTCATCGCCCCTGAACAGATCAACGGAACCCCCGCCCTACGCTCGGATATCTACTCCATCGGGATCGTCGCCTACCGGTGTCTGGCCGGACGGGCGCCCTATCGCGGGGAGCAGGTTGCGGTGCTCCGTCAGCATCTCGGGGCCCCGATGCCGCCCTTTCCGCTGGACGTCGCCGTCCCTCCCGCGCTCTCCGACTTGATTCGGCGCATGCTCGAAAAGGAGCCCGACGATCGTCCGAGCGCCGAGGAGATGGTCGAGGAGGTCCTTCTCATCCGGGCCAGTCTCTACGGCTCGGTCGAGGACTCGGTCCCGCCCGGTTTGGCGGGGCTCGGCACTCCCGTCCCCCGGGTGATCGGCCTGACGCCCCACACGCCTCGGGGCTCCCATCCCGGAGTCTCCGGGGGACGGCCCGTTCCCGAGGCCCACCCCGTCACCGGCACCTTCGAGACCGGCGCCGTCCAGGCTCCCGTGTCCTCCTCCAAACGCTGGATGGTGGCGGCGCTAGCGCTTCTCCTGCTGCTTCCTCTGGTGGCCTTCGGGATGAAGGCCATCCAGCCGCGTCCGGTGCTCGTCGAGTCGGTGGATCCCAAGGCCGAGGCCCGTCCCGTCCCGTCCGACCTCGAGGCTCTTCCGTCCGAGCTCGCCCCTGGCGATGAAGCCGGGACGGTGGTGGCCGGTCGCTCCAAAGTCGCGACGACGGGGGCGTCGGACGAGGCGACCCCCGGCGGGGAGGGCAAGGCGGACGAAAAGCCCGAGGCCCCCGACCCCCAACCGGAAGGTCCGAAAGCGCAGGCCGAGCCAAAAGAGGACAAAGCGGAAGCCAAGCCGCCCGTTCAGACCGGCTCCAAGGGGTCCCGGTCGGGTCGACGCGGAGGGCGTCGCTCTGCCCAGGCTCGTCCCGCCGAGCCGAAGCCGGAGGTCCCGGACCGGCCGCCGCCCATCGAGCCGACCGGCCGATCGGTCGGCGTGACGCTGCGTGCCGGAGCCAGCGGCAAGGCGGTTAGGATTCTCATCGACGGCCGCCCTGCCGGAAGCACGCCGACCCGGGTATGGCTGAAGGAAGGCACCAAGGTCCAAATCGAGTATCTCGGCACCGACGGGGTTCGCCGCCGAAAGGCGGTCACCGTGCCCCTCAACGGCGGTATCGTCACTTTGGACTGAGGAGAGGAGACGAATGAAAGCTCAATGGATCGCTCTTCTTCTCGCTGCCGGGGCCCTCACCGTCCCCGCGTCGGCGGCAGCCACCCCCGAGCACGAGCGGGCGATTCAGAGCGCCCGTGATTCTCTGGAGGCCTTCGATCTCGATCGAGCCCGCAGCTGGCTCGAGGTGGCGCTCGCCACGTCCGAGACCCCCGAAGAGCGCGCCGTCGCCTGGGACCTCAAGGGGGCCCTCGAAGGCATCGAGAACCGTTTTGGGACGGCTTTTGAGGCTTTCTTCGCCGCCGCTCGACTCGGCGGAAAGGACGCCGTGACGGGCATCGAGAGCGACAAGCTCGAGACCCGGCGCGTCGCCCGGTGTGCGGTAAGTCTGGTGGAGGCGGGTCTCAGCCTCCCCGAGGCGGAAGCCCGGCTTCGCTCCGAGAACCGAGTAGAGACCTGGGGCAGCCTCGACGACGCCCTCCAGACGCTTCTGTTCGAGGGGCGCTTCGCCTGCCCCACCGTCTCGCGGCCCCCGGTGGCCGAGGCCGAGCCCGCGCCCCCTCCTCCTCTGCCTGAGCCTCGCGTCGATGCGCCGCCGCCGCCCGACGGCTCCGACGGTGAGCTTCGGCAGCCTCAGGAGGGCGGGGGGATCGATCCTCCGGCAGCGAGCTGGATTCTCGGGGGGGTCGCGGTCGCAGCGGCCGGTACCGGTGGCGTTCTCGCCGGGCTCGCCTTCGATGAGGCGGGCACCGTCGGGGGAAGCAACGTGGGCGACGAGATCGCCTCCGTAGACGACAAGCTCACGGCGGCCAACGTGGCTTATGCCACCGCAGGGGTCGCAGCTGTCGGGGCGGTCCTCTTTTGGCTTCTCGACGGCGGCGACGACAGCCCCACCGCCGAAGTCGACGTGGCCCCCGGCGCCTTCTCGGTCCGCTTCTAGCGGTTCCATTCCTCCCCAGCTCCGTGCGGAGAAGACCCTGACCGGGGTCTCGCTCCTCGCCCCGTCCCAGCCCCGAGCCCCCCCCCCCGGCCCCGAAACCTGGTTTCTTGTAGACAGTGTCTATTCCGGCTGTGACACTGTCTAGGTGGAGCGCGGGGGCTTAGGATCAAGCTCAGAGGAGGTGGCAGAGCGCTCGCACCACGGCGTGACCCACCTCGCTGGGATCCTCCGGTACCGGGCCTTTGTCGGGCATCGTGCCTTCGATGAGCAGGGTGGCGATGCCGTGCGCGGTCGACCAGGCGAGCGCAGCCAGGGCGTCTCCGGGCAGCCCTCGCCCGTAACCCGCGGCCGCCGCCTCTTCGGCCAGCCGGACGAGGGTCGCGTGGGTACGCTCGGCTTCCTCCATCGGCGCGTCGGGGTCGTGCACGTCGACGAGCGCGCGCTGGAACATGACCCGGAAGTGGCCCACGTGGCTGCAGGCGAAGTCCACATACGCGAAACCGGCCGCGGTCAATCGATCCCCAGCGTCGGACTCGGCGTCGGCGGCCGCGTTCATCTGGGCGGCCAAAGTGCTGAACCCCTCCCTCGCCAAAGCCGTCAGGATGCCCTGCAAGTTCTTGAAGATGTGGTAGGGCATTTGATGACTCACCCCCGCTCTTCTCGCGACCTCGCGGAAACTCACGTTGCGCACGCCGCGCTCCGCGATGAGGTCCGCGCTCGCGTCGAGGATCTTCCGGTCCAGATCCGCGGCCGCCATCAGGCGGGATTCTCCGGACCCAACCGAAAAACACAAGGAGTTACATCATGAGTACTGTTCATTGTCTCGCCGCCGGCGCGCTGGCCCTGGTCACCGCCGCGGGTCCCGCGGCCACGGTTCGTTTCGAGGTGACCGGATTCGACAACACCAAGGGACGGGCCCGCTGTGGCCTGTTCGTGGAAAAGGGCTGGGGCGAAGAGGGCAAGAACGTGTCCGGGGTCGACGCTGAGATTGTGGACGGCAAGGCTGTTTGCACCTTTCCCGAAGTCAAGCCCGGCCGATACGGCGCGATCGTCTACCACGACAAGAACGGGAACGAGAAGATGGACCGCAACTTCCTGGGCATTCCCTCCGAGTCCTACTGCTTTTCGCAGAACGCCCAAGGCGGCATGGGAGTGCCTAAGTTCGCCGCGGCCAGCTTTGCGGTCTCGGAATCGGGCGACACGGTCACGAAATGCAAGCTGTGAATCGTCGCTTCGCGCAGCGCTTCGGTCCGTGGGCCCTCGTCACCGGAGCCTCGGAGGGGATCGGTCGGGAGATGGCGCGTGGACTCGCCCGCCGAGGGCTCAATGTCATTCTCGTGGCTCGACGGGAGGAGGTTTTGGTCAGTCTCGCCGCCGAGCTTGCGGTGCGGACCGACGTCGTGGCGGCTGACCTTTCGACCCCTGAGGGCGTGACGAAGGTCCTGGCTGCCGCCGAGGACAAGGAGGTGGGCTTGGCTGCCTTCGCCGCGGGCTTCGGAACCTCCGGCGACTTCACGGGCATCGCGGCCGAGGAGGAGCTGCAGATGGTGGATCTCAACTGCCGCTCGGTGGTGGCCCTGCTCCACGGCCTGGTACCCGCCATGGCG
>JBCBRU010000145.1:0-16052 GCA_039819565.1 Myxococcota bacterium
ATCAACGGGCTGCTAGCGCGCAAACTTCCGCCCGACGTGCCCACCGGTTCCCCGACCGGCTCCGATCACGATGCATACTCTCGCTACGCCTTCCTTCCTCTCTGGATCCGTCTGGATGGTGCAACCCTTATTGCGAATTCTGCTGTCGGCCCGAATATAACGCGAAAGTAAAAAGTTTCTAAAGAAGTCGAATTCGGTCTCTATGGCTCATTTTGACGCCCAAAAAAAGATCTAGCCGGGACGTAACTGGGGGGCAGCGAAGCCATAAAGCTCCGGCGCAATGACCACCATCAACCTGCCCTCCCCCTCGGGCTTCCGTCTTGGTCTCCCCCTCGTGCTCGCCGCCGCCAGCGTCGCGTGCGGGGATGATGGCGACGCTACGTCGACCCCCGATATGGGTTCGCCGGCTCCGAACCTTACCGTCCTTCGGACCGGAACCCTAGTGGGAGACGGTGCCGGTGGAGCACCGGATGCGACCGGAACCATAAATATCGCTCAGGCCACGGACGGTACCCTCTTTGTCACTCTGGGCTCTGACTTTGCGCAGGAGATGGGCCCCGGTGACACTCAGATCATTCTCGCCAACAGCGCTGAGAACGTCGACACGCAGCGGATGAACAGCGGGACGCTGTCGGATTCCCTGGCCACCGTGGCCAATGGGTTCTCCGGCGAGGCTACGTTCATGATTCCGGCGGGCCTCGACCCGTCAGCGTTCTCCCACGCCATTATCTGGTGTCCGACGGCAGGCGTGAATTTTGGAGCCACGACCCTGAGCGGCGGCAGCGCCCCGGCCGTTCGGACCGCATCCCTGGTTGCGGACGGCGCCGGTGGAGCTCCGGACGCTACCGGAACCGTCAACGTGGTGCGGACCGGTACCCAGCTTTCGATCCAGCTCGGCCCTGACTTCGCCCAAGAGATGGGCCCCGGCGACACCCAAGTCATTCTCGGACGCACCGGCGACAACGTGGATACGCAGCGCATGGCGGACGCCACCAGCGTCTCGATGTCTCTGGGCACCATTCCCAACGGGGCCAGCGGAGAGCGCAGCTTCGATCTTCCCGCCGGCGTAGACCTCGACGCCTTCGATTGGGTCATCATCTGGTGCCCCACGGCGGGCGTGAACTTCGGCGCCGCAGAGCTCCCCAAGCGCACCGGAACGCTCGCGGGTGACGGCGCGGGCGGAGCCCCGGACGCATCGGGAGCGGTGAGTTTCGCTCGCAACGGGGCCGGCCAGCTCGAGGTTCAGCTCGGTGCGGACTTCATGCAGGAGATGGGGCCTGGCGACACCCAGCTCATCCTGACCCGCAGCAGCGACAACGTCGACACTCAGCGGATGACGGACCCGGCCAGCGCGTCGATGTCTCTGGGGACCATCACCAACGGCGCCGCCGGCGCACAAACCTTCTCGGTCCCCGATGACGTGGACGTGGACGCCTTCGATTGGGCCATCATTTGGTGCCCCACCGCCGGCGTGAACTTCGGCGCAGCCCGCCTGAACTAACCCCTCCACCGCAGGAGAGGTAGGAGCCGCCCGGAGAGGGGCGGCTCCTCGGAGATCATTCAACATGCGCGCCCCCGAACCGACCCTCCTCGTGCCCGTGGCGGCCTCGAGTCTCGCTTTGGCATTGGCTTTCATTCCCGCTCGCGCCGAAGCATTCAGCGGCTTCTTGAAGGAGCCAAGGTCTGGATACGTGAAGTTGTCCTTCGACCACCTTCAGTCTTCGGACCTCTACTCCACTTCGGGAGAGCGCCTGGCCGTGAGTCAGGAGTTCACCCAGAACAACCTCTCGCTTTATGCGGAGGTCGGCGTCTTCGACGCTCTCACGGTGGGCGTCAGCGGGCCCCTGCTGCGTCTCAATAGCTTCGCGACCAGCGAGGTGGCGGCGGGTCTGGGGGATCTGCAGCTGTTCTTGAAGACGGGGCTCGAGTGGGCTGGGTTTCACGGGGCTCTGATCGGCGCCGTGGAGTTTCCCACCGGCCAGGACGAGCTCAACGTCGAGACCGACTTCGATGGGGTCCGAACCAATCTCCCGACCGGAGACGGTGAGACCAACTTCTGGATTCGCGCTGCGATATCCCGGAGCTTCTCCATGACGAGTTGGCTACATAGCTACGCCTCCGTGCATGGCGGCGTGAACCTGCGAACCGCCTTTAGTCATCAGATCGCGGTCGGGGGCGAGCTCGGGTTGAGTCCCAAAGGCTGGTTCTGGCTCCAGGTCTCGCTGGAAGCACTCTTCACTCCAACCCCGGTGGAGGAGCTCAACCCCGCCGGGATCTTTCTGTTCGGAGAGGGCACCGAGTACGTTGCTTTCGGCTTGTCGCTCTCCGTGCCCATCCCGGGGACGCCGATCTCCATCACCGGGGACTACCGCAACACTTTCGCCAACCTCCGCAATCTCTACGCGGGATCCACGTTTGGAGGGGGCCTCTCCGTGGCTTGGGACTGATTTGAACCGCCCATCACGAAAGCAGAGGCTATGGGTGTCGTGATTCGTGCGATGCTTGCGCGAGGTCTGCAGGCCGGTCTCCACGCCGCGCGGTGGGGTGACGGAGGAGGCTCCCCCAAAGCCCCGGAGCCCGCTATCTTTCCCTGATGAGCCGAGGTCTTTTGGTGTTGGGGTTCCTAGGTTTGAGCCTGGCCGGCTGCGAGGATGCTCCAGCGCGGACGCCGGCCGATGCAGGAGCGGTCGAGGCGGACGCGGGGGCTCCCGCGGACGCGGGCCCTGCCGCAGATGCCGGGCCCGCTCCCGACGGCGGGGCGGCGGGCGGGATGGACGCCGCCGTCCGCGACGGTGGTCAACCCATGGGCGTGGGCCCGGAACCTATTTCCGGACAGACCGTGACCGTTCTCCCCGACGGACGGGTCCTCATCACTGGGGGCCAGGGTACGACAACCTCGCAAGGAGAAACCTGGCTGCTGGATCTCAACACCTTGACCTTTAGCCCAGGGCCGGCGCTGTCCCCACCGCGGCGAAATCACAGCGCAACTTTGCTTCCGAATGGAAAGGTGCTGATCGCCGGCGGGGTAGAGGTGGTGGGCCCGAATCGAACCGACACCGAGACCGCCTTCCTTTTCGATCCGGCGAGCGACACGCTCACCCCCACCGGAAGTCTGGCCGAGGCGCAGTGCTGTCACTTCACCACGGTACTCTCGACGGGGCCCCATGCGGGGAAGGTCCTGATCGTAGGCGGGGGGCAAGGTTCGTCCCGTATTCTCGAGCTCGAGCTCTATGACCCCGCCGCTGAAGCCTTTTCCCGACCGGGGACGGCTTTGCCAGGGCTCCGCGATTCGGCTGCCTACGTGGCTCTCCCCGACGGACGGGTCCTCGTTGCCGGCGGTTCGGCGCGAGCGGGGGGCTTCGACCAGCAGGATACGGCGGTGACCATCGATCCGATGACGCTCGCGGTGGAGCCGGTGGCCAGCACTATGAGCAAGACGCGCCGCGCCATGCCCGCCTTCGTGCGCGGGGACGGCACGGTTCTGATCTTTCCCGGGAACAACCGCGATGGGGACCATGCAGACTGTGAGATCTTCGATCCTGCCACCGATACTTTCTCACCGGGACCGACCCTCCCTGCCGCCCGTCAGCTGTACGGTTCGGTGCAGCTTGAGGATGGTCGCATCTTTCTATTCGGAGGCCTGATCGACAACAGCGTCGTCGACACGATCGACGTATACAGCGGGGGCAGCGTCGCTGCGTTTCCCGGACAGCTGGAGCTTGCTCTGGCCGGCGTCCGAGCCACGCGCCTGCCCGACGGCAGCGTCCTCCTCATGAGCGGTCAGGTTCAGACCGGGTTCATCGCTGGACAGGCGCGCATCTTCTATCCTTGAGGTCTCCTACCCTCTCCTCGTGAGGATCTTCGAAGCAGGCCACATCGACGGTCGTCCTCCGCACATTGGAGCCGAGCAGGAGCTGTTCTTGTTCGAAGGCATGTGTCCGGCTCCGGGGAAAGACCGACGTCACGCTACTTCGAGCTCGACAATCTCCACTTCGTCGCCCTCGAGAGGGATCCACTTATGCTGACCGCACCGCAGGCAAGGGTCGGTTCGCCGATAGGGCGTGAATTCTTCCCCACAGGGCACGCAGAACGCGCGACCCGAGTTTGCGATCAGTGCGAGACCGGTGCCTTCAAGCGGAGTGCCCTGGGTGACTTCATCGAAGGCCACCTCGAGCGTATCGGGGTCGAGATGCAGGATGCGACCGAGGCGCACGAAGACCCGGTCTATGGCCAGCGGGTGCCCATCCTCCTGCTGCTGTTCCTGAGCGCTTCGCACGAGAGCGACCAGTCGATGGGCAAGCGCGAGTTCGTCCATGCCTCCGCCCGACGCAACGGCCAGGCCACGCCGATTTCTTGGAGCCTTTTCGATGTGAGTTACGAGCTGGAAACGGAACGAGCCGGAACCGGAGGGGTTACGGCGTCACTCTTTGGAAACAACCATGGGATTACCCGCCTGAGGGATCTCCTGACCCGCACCCTGCTGAGGGGGGCGTCATGGATGCTTACGTCGACCCCCGACCGGAAGACTTGGAGCATCATCGCCAGCGCTCTTGGTGACGCCAAGCATGCGCCGGGCGTCGAAGCGAAGCGGCGCTGGCTCGGTCGCCAGGTCGAAAAAGGGCTCGTGTTCAGAAAGCTGACCTCTTGCTTCGCTCGACTCGAACATCTCTGGAGGAGCCGGCGGCCCCAAGTATGCTCCCTTGATCGAGCAGCCGATACGGCTGGGACCGCCGCCCGTGTTCCGTCAGGGTGATGAGTTGCCTTAGTGGCGAGGCGACTTTCGCCCCTGGTGCTCGCGCGAGACGGGCGCGTATCGGGCATATGCAACGGACGAGAGGCGAAGCCGGCGCGAGCGGCAGGGGCGAAAAGCTCCCGCGAATCATATGAGGAATCACCCTGACGGGACGATGAATGTCGGAGGCAAAGTATTCATCGAGTACGCTCCCGCCGAGATCTCCGATCGTCCGGTGTTCGGACCCGGATGGTTCTAGGTCTACCTGCGGCTAGCAGGGATCCGGGATCTGGCTGGCGTCGAGGGGAAAGCAGTCGACTTCGATCGCCCGCGAGCGCGGGTACTGGGTGTCGTGGGCGTACGAGCGGACCGAACCGTCCGAGCTGTCGAGGATGGTAAAAACGGTGATTCGGTTCGAAGAAATGAAGGGTAGCCCTTCGGCCGCGCCCTCTATGTCGCGCATGACATCTACCTCCGGCGAGCGGCTAGGCGTGACGTCGGGTCTCCCGTGCGGATCCCCGATACGTGCATAGTCGCTCGGATCCCAAAACGACGGGTCCCGGGTCATGTCGGACATGGGGTCCGGATAGAACTCCCGAGCCCAGGGGACTCGAGGGTTATAGCTTGCGGAGGGGCCGAAGGTATTCCCTACGTTGGAGGTCTCGATGTAGTTCAGACGGTGCCCAGTCGCGGCATCTACGTAGCTGCGGTTCCAGGTGTGGGAGTGCCCCGTATGGACCAGGTGTGCTCCCGCTTGGAGGAGCTCCGCCTCCACTCCCAGCCAGAGATCGTCGGCCCGTCGGTACTGGTACCAGACCGATTCGATTAGGCCGAGTCGTGCAGCCTCCACGATCTGCGTCCAAGTGCTCGCGTCGGTGGGAAAGGTGGTGACGACCGGAGTCCGGTTGTCGGTGAAGCGAATCGTTGCCTCGGGATTGGCCATGACGGGAACCGCGTTGTCGCCTTGTCCGAACATCGTCTGGTGACCGAGAACCACTTTGTAGGCGGCCCCTGTGTAGTCTGGACTCTGGAGCTGGAGAGCCAGCCAAGCACGCTGCGCCGAACCCGGGCCGAAGTCCTGAAAGAACATGTCTCCGAAGCCCCAAGTGTCGATGTCGTTGACCGTGGTCGAGGGCTCGCTGAACTTGCCTCGGCCGCCATTCGTGAAGCCGTTGTTCCAGTTGCGCCAGACTCGGGACACGTTCATCGAGGTGATGTGCACGTTTCCGTAGCGGAGGGCGTAGAAGTTCTCGGGCTCTTCGTTCATGACGTCGTTGGTGGGGAGGGACCACATCTCATAGTAGGTGAGGTGCTCGAACGAGTTATCGCGGATGAACTCGTCGCGGGTCACTCCCGTAAGGGCGCGCTCGGCATCGCTGAGCTCATCCCATTGCCAGGCTGCGAACCATCGGGGCCGAGGCTCGCCGTCCATGCCCCCGATGCTGACGTTGGGTCGAAACCGCCCGGGGCTCTCGTGGTTGCCGATGGTCCCGAAGACGGGCGCGTGCTGAAGCACCTCTCCGCCGCGATAGGGGTGGTCAGGGAACATCTCCTGAAAGCGACCCTGTATGGCGGGGAAGAAGGCAGGGCGACGTACGTCGCCGCGGTCGAACCACTCCGAAGCGCGGTTCGGAGTATCAACGAAGTCACCCGCGAAGAGCACCGCGTCGACCTTCCCGACCGTCTCCACCACCTTCTCGAAATTCGCGGGGGACATGGCGCGGTTTTGCTGATCGGAGGTGAGGAGGAGCTTGACCGGCTGGTCGGGCGCCGGGAGGGGCTGAAGGCTGAAGATCCGGCTGGTGAAGTCAACGTCCCGGACCGTAGTTTGCGCATAGTACGGCACTCGCTGGCCGGCCTGCAGGCCGGTGGCCACGGCCTCGTGACGATAGATGGGACGCTCCACCCAAGCCTGAGAAGAGGTGGTCACTGGAGTGGGCAGACCTAGAATATTTGAGGACCCATCCTCGAACATGCGAGACATGCGCGTGGTCAAAGCGACCGCCGTCTGGTCGAGGTTGTCCCCGTATACGAGGCGGTGGGCCTCGCCTTCGAAGTCCGTATACCACACCACCGATACTCGACCTGCCTCAGGGCCGGTGAGCATGGGGTCGGTGAGAATGCCATCGTGGTCCGCGAAGCTCGGTCCAGGGGGAAGGAACCCGTCGCTTCCATCGCGGCCGTCACGACCCTCTCGGCCGGCCTGGCCGTCGACTCCGGGCAGGCCGTCGACACCATCTTGGCCATTCTGACCGGCAGGGCCGGTCGCTCCTGCGGGTCCGGGTGGGCCCATCACTCCCGGTTCGCTCTCCGAGCAGGCGGCCAGAGCGCAAACGCTGAGAACACACATGATCCGTCGCATCGATTTCTCCTAAGTTTTCGCCCGACCCAACACGAGGCGGGCTGAACGAGCCACTAGGAGACCCCGTGTTCGGTGGTCAAACACGAAGAGAGAGACGTGCTTCGTTGTAACTAAAACCTCAAACGGGCGTCGAACAGGACACGATGGTGCCAAAAAGTGGGGAACACCCCTAGGCAGAAAGGAGGAGATTCGCCAAAGTATCTCCAGGCTAAAACTTCGGATTTTTGAAATTGGCCTGGGGGTTCCGTCCCCGCGCTTACGGTTGATGCCGCACGCGGTGGTGTTCGACGTCAGGTCCCTCCATCCCCGGCTGCGTCGGGCCTCTCGAAGACGGAGGTGCAGAGCGTGGCCGTAGTGGTCGCGGCGAGCGATGCCCGCCCCAGCCGAGCGCGAAGTTGGGATGGGTTGCGGACATTCGCACGAAGGGGATTGGATCTTGGTCCGGCGAAAACGCCGGGTACGGTAGGGCCCCCCGTCGCGAACCTACTTCCCAGCGATGATCGATACTTGGTTTCCTGCGCACGGAGTGGGTTGTCTTCGTTCGTCTGCCCCCATCCGGAAGAAGGAGGGTGAGCTGCAGAGGGTACGAGGCGTCCGCTGCAGCAAAGCGCCCCTCGTCGCCTCGGCTCGACACTGCTCAAAGGCGAATGGGGCTCGCCGGTCCCACCGGGAGACCGGCAAGATACCAGAGGATGGTCATCACCACCCAGCCGACGAGGAGAACCGCGGCGTAGGGGACGAGATAGGAGAGCACCGTACCGACGCGCGCCTTCTCCGGGTCTTCTTCGGCCACCCACCCCAAGAGCAGCGGAAAGAAGGGGTAGAGGGGGCTCACGCAGTTCGTAATCGAGTCCCCCACGCGATACAGCAGCTGCGTAAAGGCCGGGTGGTAGCCGAGCCGCATGAACATGGGGACGAAGATGGGCGCGAAGATGGCCCATTTCGCAGAGGCGCTGCCCATGAAGAGGTTCGCCACCGCGATCGCCACGATGAAAGCCACGAAGAATGGAATGGGGGCCTCCTCCATCCCCAGGGCGCCGAGGAGGTCGGCGCCGCCCACGGCCACCAAGCGATCGATCTGGGTGTATTTGAACACCGCACTGAACTGCGAGATGGCCAGAACCAGGACGATGTACGGGCCCATCCTTCGCATCGCGTCGCTCATGAAGCCGAGGATGTCGTCGAGCTTGGAGATGGTCCCCACCACCAGGCCGTAGGCTGTGCCGCCGACCACGAAGAGGGTAAAGAGGATCGGAACGAGCCCCTTAAAGAAGGGCGAGCGCCAAAAAAGGGCAGGGTCCGGATCCGGGTGTCGGAGCGGGGCACCCTCAGGGAGCAGGGCGAGCAGCCATAGCGCCAAGAGAAGAGCGACCGCGCCGAGGCCAAAAGCCACCCCTCGCTTCTCCTGAGGGTTGAGCTGTTCGGGCCCGCCTGGGGGCTCAGTGTCGCCCGCAGGACTGATTGCGCTGCCGAGGCGGGGCTCCACCACGCGGTGGGTCACGAGAGTCCCCAGCACCGACAGGAACACCACTGAGGCCACCATGAAGTACCAGTTCGCGAGCACGCCGATCTCGGGACTCCCCCCCGTGGCCGCGTTGGTGAGAGACATGGCGAGGACATCCGTTCCCGCGGGAAGTAGGTTAGCTGTGAATCCCGCCGTGGCCCCTACGTACCCCACGAAAAGGCCCAGGATCGGGCTCTTCCCGAGGGTTCGATAGATGGCCGCGGCTAGGGGTGGCATCACCACCACGCCTGCGTCGGAGCCGATGTTGCCGCACGCGGCCAGCGCAAACAGGACCGGGGTGACCCATCGTGATGGCACCGCGAGAGCCACGCCTCGCATGACGGCCGTCACCAAGCCGGCGCCCTCAGCCACAGATACTCCCATCAGCATTACGAGCACGATGCCGAGGGGCTCGAAGTGGGCAAAGCTCTCCACCAGATGCAGCACCCACCACCGGAGTCCGTCGCCGGAGAGCACCGACCGGGGGCGTACCTCGACGCTGCGCTCCACCACGTGGAGGCGATAGTGACCTGGCTGACTGAGCTCTGGGAGGTAAGTTGAATTGACATCAAGATCTGCGAGCTCGGCTCGATTCACCTTCTTGGCCGCAACCAGCTCGCCGTCCGGACGGCGAAGCTCGACGTACAGGTTGACGAGTCTCGACGAACGGGCGGCTCCGAGGAGACGCAGCCGCACTGAGGCCGACGGGCCGCCGTCGACGGGGCGCCCCGGGTGGCCGTCGGCGCGGAGGACCTCCAAGGCGGGTGTGTCGACCTTAACGCCTCCGAGATCGAGAGCGAGGGACACGAAGCCGACGACGACGATGAGGCCGAGGAAGAGCCAGAACGGATGCGGGAGTTGGTTTCCCGCACGCTCGACGGCATCGAGAGCTCGGAGGTACAGCGGCTTGGCCTCGCTCATCGCGCCGACTTACCACGCTCCGGGGATGCAGTATGGTCAGGGGATGGCGCGCCGTCCGAGCTGGAGGCTTTTGGGGGCTCTGGTGCTGGCTGCTTTCACGGGCGGAGTGGTGAGCGCTCGGGTGGGGGCGGCCGCGCCCGGTTCGGATCCCTATCGGGGGCTCGCGGTCTTTGCTCGCGTCCTGGGCTACGTCGAACGCAACTACGTGGATCCCATCCCTCTCCGCCGTCTCCTCAGCGCGGCCATCCGAGGGGTGGTGTCCGAACTGGATGGGCCGAGCGCCTACCTCGACCCCCCAGCCTTCGAGGCGCTCAAGGCCGAGGCTCGTCCCGAGTTCGGGGGGGTGGGTGTCGATCTGGCGCTGCGCGAGCGGGAGATCGTCGTGGTCGCGGTCCACGCCGACACTCCGGCCGCCCGGGCGGGCGTGCGGTTGGGCGAGATTCTTCGCGCCGTGGACGGCGCGGCCGTGGCTCGGCTCGGGCTTCCGCGGGTAGCGGACCGCATCAAGGGCGTCCCGGGCACGACCGTAGAGCTCGATCTCGAGCGCGCCGGACAGGTTCGGACCTTGGCTCTGGTGAGGTCTCGCATCTATCGGTCCACCGCGTCCGGGCGTCGTCTAGGGCCTTTGGGTTACCTCCGCCTCGTCCGGTTCGACGAGCGCTCGGCGCGGGACGTTGTCCGCGGGCTCGACGGGATGGAGGCCGAGGGGCGCCTGGAGGGCCTGATCCTGGACCTTCGCGGCAACCCGGGCGGGCTCCTGAACCAGGCCGTGGCGGTGTCCGACCTGTGGCTCCGCGAGGGCCCGATCGTGACCACCCGGGGTCGAGACCGGGGATCCGAGACCCTGCGGGCCGTTCGGTCCGGCACCGAACCCCGGTACCCGCTCGCGGTGCTGGTCGACGAGGGGACGGCATCCGCTGCGGAAATCGTGGCGGGCGCTCTTCAGGACCAACGCCGGGCCCGCGTCTTTGGACGCCGCACTTTTGGGAAGGGTTCAGTCCAAACCCTGATCGAACTGGAAGATCGCTCCGCTCTAAAGCTCACCGTAGCCCGCTACTTGACTCCGTCGGGCCGATCCATCGACGGCTCCGGGATCGAGCCGGACGTCATCGTGCCCACGGCAGCGTCGCGGCTCGGGTCGCCCGGGTCCGACCCGGCACTGGACACGGCCCTAACGTGGCTCCGAACGTTCCAACCCCCGGGCCGGTAGCTTTACCCGCCCAAGTCCGCGTGATAGTTCCACGACTCACGACCCGAGGCCCTCCACGTGTCGACGATCTTCAAGCTCATCATCGAAGACGACGAGGGCCAGGCCACCGTCTATCCTCTGCTCGATGGCGAGGTGTCGATCGGCCGCAAAGAGGGCAACACAATCAGGCTGATGGAGCGAAACGTCTCGCGGCGTCACGCCCGCCTCGTCATGGAAGGCGAGGAGGTCGTCGTCGAGGACCTCGACAGCTATAACGGCATTCGGGTCAACGGGGAGAGGATCCTCGATCGCCTCGCGGTGCGGGAGCGGGACCTCATCGAGATCGGCGACTATCACCTGACTCTCGAAGCCTCGGAGGACGACGAGCCCGGCGAAAAGACGGACGCGACCGCTTGGCCGTCCGGTACCGTGCCCGACTTCGAGCTGCCCGGCGACCTGCTGAACGCGCCCACCCAGCCTCCGGCGCTCATGGACGCAGAGGGCATGGCGGCCGCCGCGGTCACCCTCTCGGAGGAGCCTGACGCTCCGATGGGCCTTGGAGACAGCATTCCTCCCTTTCATTCTGGGGTGGCCCCGCTTCCGTCCGCGGTCATCCGGCGCCGAAAAGAGGCGGCAGAGAAGGCGGGGCCCGCGACCGAGGAGACGCCGGCTCCCAAGGAGGTCAAGTCCGACAAGGCGGAGGCCCCGATTCGCACCGAGCCGCGCCTCCGCGAGCAGCTCGAAGACGGTGCCCGTCGTGGCCCGATGTACAGGGGGCCGACCGCGCTCTCTGACGTGGCTCGCCTCGTCTGCGTCAGCACCCAATACGCCGGACGCGAGTACTCGCTGGAGAACTCGCCCGTGGTCATCGGCCGGGTCGACGAAAACGACATCGTCATCGAGCACCGCTCGGTGTCACGACAACACGCCAAGATCTCCTTCAACGGCCGCGACCACGGCATTCTCGATTTGCAGAGTGCCAACGGCATTTTGATCAATGGTGAGGAGTACGATCACACCAAGCTCAAGGCCGGCGATCTCTTAGAGCTCGGGAGCGTACAGTTTCGCTTCGTTCCGGCTGGGGCTCGGTTCGAGCCGACGGCCAGCGAGGCCCGGGAAATTCGGGCCAATGGCTTTGAGCCCCCACCTACGCGCTCGGCGGACCCGAGCGCTGCCGCTACGATTACCGACAGCCCCCGGTCCCCGCTCATGCCCGAGCCGGTGACGCTTTCGGACCGGGCGCCGGCGATGAGCGACCGAGCCCCCACGGATCCCACTCACGACCGAGCTCCCACGGAGCGCCCGGATGCCGCAACACGCCCCCAGGCGGACCTCGAGACCGCGCTCACCCGCGTCGATCAGTCCCTCCTGACCACCAAAGACGTTGAGAACCGGGTGCGTCCGACCCTCGCCGCGGCGGCCAGTCCCCGCGCCGGGAGTCTGGTGGGGGACGCGCTCGGGCCGGTTCCTGGTCGCGGCGCGCCGGATTACGTGGCCGAGCCGTCGCGTAGCGTGCCCCGGGGCTCCGTCGATCATCGCCGGGCGATGTACGTGATCATCGGGACGCTGGTGGTCATCGTGGGCCTCCTGGTCGGCCTCCTGTTTCAGCGCAACGGCGACGAGGGGCTCGATCGCAAGCTGCAGGAGCTCTACAACCAAGGCAATTACCAGGGAGCCATCGCCTTCTTTGGCAGCAACGAGGGCAACTTCGCAGACGAGAGAGCTGCCTACAAACTGGCCGTCCTCGCGGAAGACCGCCTCGAAGCGACGGTGGACCCGGAGCTTCCAGAAGCGCCGTCTCCTGCGCTGGCCGAGGAGACGGGGGAGGCCCTCGAAGTGCCGGCCTCGGCGGCGCGGGACCGGGGCCCTGAGGACGGCCCTCGACGCCGACTCTTGGAGGGCCTCGCGGAGCGGGCAAGCAATCTGATCGTTGCCGGCAACTTCGAGGAGGCCACTCGGCTTCTCCGCCGGTGTCTCGGTGCCAACTCCGATTTTGCACCCTGCCATCGCCAGATGGGGATCCTCAGAGCCAATCAAGACGACCGAGATCGGGCCCTCTTTCACTATCGTCGCTATGTGGAGCTTGCCCCGGACGCCGAGGACGCCGACCGCTTCAGACAGTTCATTCGGGATGCGGAGGCCGAGGAGGCACCCCAATGACGAAGCCGCGCCTGGCCCTCAGCATGGGAGATCCCGCCGGGATCGGGCCGGAGGTCGTGGTCAAGGCAGCGTCCGTCCCTGACGTCTTCGAGGAGACCCAAATGGTGGTCTTCGGCGACGTCGAAGTGCTGCGTCGGGCCGCGCGCGAGGCGGCGCCGGGGGTCACGGTCGTCGAGGTCTCGAGCGCATCCGCTGCTTTTCAGGAGCATCGTTCGCGCGAGCTTCCCGTTGTGCCCGTCTCGTCCATCGACGACGCGGCCTTCGATTGGGGGCATCCCGTGGACGCTTCGGACCGCGCTCAAGTCCAGTACATCCGGGGCGCCTTTGACGCGGTCTCGAACGGCGATGCCGATGCTCTGGTCACCGCGCCGGTCAACAAGGTCTCGATGCGCCGGGCGGGCGTCGACTTCCCCGGCCATACCGAGATGCTCGCGGAGCTCAGCCGCGCGGGGCCTCCGGTGATGATGCTCGCTGGTCCCACCCTGAAGGTCGTGCCTCTAACGACCCACGTGCCTCTCGCCGAGGTGGCCGCGCTCATCGATGAAGAGAAGGTCGGGCACGGTATTCGCGTCACGCATGACGCCTTTCGTCGATACTTCGGTCCGTCGTCTCCCCGGATCGCGGTGGCCGGTTTGAACCCACACGCGGGCGACGGCGGGCTCTTCGGCGACGAAGAGGACCGCGTGATTCGACCCGCCATCGAAAAAGCCCGAGCCCAGGGGATCGAGGTCGACGGACCGCTCCCGGGCGACAGCGTTTTTCACCGAGCCAAGACGGGCGAGTACGATGTCGTGATCGGCATGTACCACGACCAGGCGCTCATACCTCTCAAGCTCCTCGACTTCGACCACGCGGTGAACGTGACGCTCGGGCTACCCATCATTCGAACCAGCGTGGACCACGGCACCGCCTACGATATCGCGGGGCGGGGAGTGGCGGCCGCGAGTTCGATGATCGCTGCGTTGCGCCTCGCGGGACGGATGGTCCGCAGCTCGGATGTCCCCGCCGCCCCTCCTGCTTGACCCCCCTCAACTCTGGGCGTAACTCTCGCCTTCGGTTCCGGGACGAACGGATCGCGGTAGCGCGGGCCTATAGCTCAGCGGTTAGAGCCGTCGTCTCATAAACGATTGGTCCCTGGTTCGAATCCAGGTGGGCCCAAACCGTCGGCAGGTGGCCGACATGGAGGAGCGTCATCAACGGGCTTTCGTCACGAAAGGTCGAACCTTCGAGCTGCCCGCTCGACGCCCCGCTCCCCCGCCCTGCCTCGCACCCCCGTCAGACTTCCGAGCTTCCCCTTCGCGTCCGGAGCTCCGGAGGCAAGGGCGGCATCCGTTCCGGTTCCTCGTCCCGTCCATCTTGGAGGCTCCCCTGTGCGTGACCAGTACTTAGCTCTTTACGAGCTGCAGCAGCTCGACTCCCGCGTTCTCGAGATCGATCAGAGCGCGGCCCATATTCCGAGGAAGATAGGCGAGATCGAGGAGGAGGTGGACGTCCTCCGCTCAAAGCTGGGAGGCGCTAACACCGAGCTTCAGACCCTCAAAAAGGAGGCCTCGGATCTCGAGGGCACGGCGACCGAGGAGACCGCGAAGCACAAGCACTGGAAGCGCCGCCTCAACGACATCAAGAACTCCCGCGAGTACCAAGCGCTCTCCCGCGAGATCGAGCAGGGTGAGCGTCAGGTACGCGACCTGGAGGACAAGCTTCTCGAGCTCACCGAGACGGTCGAGACGCGTCAAAAAGCGGTCGACGACCAGGAGGCCGAGCTCAAGCAGCGTGAGTCGGAGGTTCGGGCCAAGGTCCAGGAGCTACGTTCCGCGCAATCTAGCCTTCGAGACGAGGCCGAAAAGGCCAAGCACGGGCGGGAAGAGCTCGCGCAGAAGGTGAATCCGCGGGTACTCAAGAAGTATGAGAAGCTCCGGGTGCGAACCGGCGGCATCGCGGTAGCGGTGGTGCGGGATGGTGCTTGCTCGGGCTGCAACATGCAGCTGCGCCCCCAACAGGTCGTGGAGCTCCTGCGGGCCACTTCTTGGCAGAGTTGCCCGAACTGCCACCGCATGCTGATTCATGAAAACCAGATTGCGGAAGACAACGGGGACAACTAGTCCCCTCGGTCGGGGTAACGAACTCGGCGCATCTAGCTACGGAGCACGGCGAGGATATCTCGCGTCACCTCGTCAGGCTTTTGGAGTCCGTTCACCTTCTTCAGGAGGCCCTTCGCCTCATAGAACGGAATGATTGGCGCAGTGTCGCGGTGATACTTCTCGAGGCGCTTGTGGACGGCCTCAGAGGTGTCGTCGGGGCGCTGTACGCACTCCACGCCCGGCGGCGGCGGGTCGAACTCGATGTGGTAGATCCGGCCAGTCTCCTTGCATGAGCGTCGGCCGGTGATGCGCTTCTCGATCACCTCGTCCGCCACGTCGATCTGAATGACGGCGTCGAGGACATTCCCGGACGCCTCCAGCGCGGTGTCGAGGGCCTCGGCTTGCGGGCGAGTGCGCGGAAAGCCGTCGAGCATGAAGCCCCCCTGCGCGTCGGGCTTGGCGATACGCTCTTCGACCAGGCCGATCACGACTTCGTCCGGTACCAGCTCCCCTTTGTCCATCAGCTCGCCCGCTTTTCGACCGAGCTCGGTTCCGGCAGCTCGGGCCTCGCGGAGCATGTCCCCCGTGGAAATGTGGGGGATCTTCAGCTCTTCCAGGAGCCGCTTGGCCTGGGTCCCCTTGCCGGCGCCGGGGGGCCCCACGAGGATAAGCCGCATCGTCGTGCTCATTCCGGGCATCCTAGCTCGGTCCCTGTCGAATCCCCACATTCAGGTAGCATTGATTCCGCTGCGACGATCTGCCGCATCGCCGACGGGTCGCGTTGACGTAGGCGCCATCGAAGCGGAGCGTTCCCCCGCATGTCGCCCACTCTCGTCACGCTAGGGTGGGCGCTGGCTCAGACGGTCTTCGCGGCTACGATCCCTGACCGCTGGGTAGGCTGCGAGCCTCCTCCCGCGGAAGCCGTGTGCTTGTCTCGGCACGAGATGGCCGAGGTGCCAGAAGCCTTGCGTTGGGCTGAAGACCCCTCTTCCCAGGCTGGGCTCGAGGCCACCCCACCCCGATCACGCGAGTGGTCGGTCTTCCAAGGTCGTTGATCACGGGCAGCCGAAGCCAGATCGCCGAGCTGCGTCGCCCTAAATTCG
>JBCBRU010000146.1:0-16024 GCA_039819565.1 Myxococcota bacterium
CCGCTCAGGGGCTGGAGGGCGATCTCCCGGGTGCCGCAGTGGAGGGTGCAGGCTTTGTCGCCGTCGGTCTCGACGTAGGAGAAGAACCGAAGATCGTAGCCTCTGAAGTTATTGTTGTGCTGGGGGTTCGGAAAGCGAGGCTCGAAGAACCATCCTTCGGACAACATGCGCCGTTCGGGTTGACGGACGAGCCGACCCTTGCGGCCATAGGACACGCCGCTCGTGGCCTCGTCTTCGGAGGGGCCCACGACCACCATCCCGCCGTCGGGGCCTGAGCACACGGTGGTCTTGGACTGAATGCGGCGAGCTCGCACGGTGGCGCCGTCGGGGAGGGTGAGGCCGTCGAGCGCCTCTCGAGCCCAGGCATCCTGATTGGGGGTGTCGAATGCGGTGGTAAAGGTGAGTTGTCCGTCGGCGGCCTCGAGACCCATCTCGGGTCCGAAGCGGCAGCGGTATCGACCGGATGTCTCGGCCACGAAGGCTTTGAGCTCCGGGACCGTGCAGGCCCGCTCCAGCGCGCCTCGGGCCGCGTCGCAGTAACCGGAGAGCGAGTAGCGCTTCATTTGCTCCTCTGTGAGGCCCTCGAAGTCGATCGAGGTCTCGGGCACGAATCCGCATTTGTCTTCGACACGGGCCATGGTCTCGGCGAGCTTCGTCTCGGCGTAGCTCTTGGCCCCGCTCACGTCGAAACGAGCGAGCGCGCCCAGGCGTCCGGAGGCGCGCTGGGCTACGTGCTCGTCGATGAGCGGCTGGGCGTCGAGGGCTGCAGAAGCGGCTTCATCCGCCGTGAGCTGCATAGGGCCGCCATAATAGAGACGCCAGTTTCGGTCCTTGCGGCCAAGAAGGCGCACCTCCCGTCCGTTGACCTCGGTGAGGTAGTAGCGCTCGGCCGTGGAGCCTCCGAGTTCACTCAGGAGTACGGCTCCGTCGACGGTGTCGCGGACGTTGGTCAGCCGCACCAGGGCGGACTCGGCGGTCTGGAGGAGCTCGGCGCGTACGCCTTCGGGGCCCGTCAGGACGTAGCGATCGACGACCGACTCGGACGTAAACGGAGGCGGCAGGCCATCGGGGGTGCCGCCGGCGCAGGCGAACAGGACGGACCCGAGCAAGACGGCAAGAGAACGGAGCGGGGCAGGGACTGGCACGGGCCGGGAGGCTAGTCCTCCAGCGCTTCTCCCACAATACGACCTCGAATCGACCCGTCACCGGGGTAGCGGGGCGCCGTGC
Organism: Myxococcota bacterium; assembly: GCA_039819565.1. Lineage (GTDB taxonomy): Bacteria > Myxococcota > Kuafuiibacteriia > Kuafuiibacteriales > Kuafuiibacteriaceae > JAHQVK01. Next base: position 1,228 of record JBCBRU010000146.1, read on the forward strand.
GAACACGGTAGGTCTGCCCTCGCCGTGAGCGAAGAGACTCTGGTCAAAGGAGCAGTCCTGCACGGCACCTACGAGCTGGTCGATCTTCTCGGACGGGGGGGGATGGGCGCGGTCTGGCGAGCCCGTCATCTTCGGCTCCCGCGTCCGGTGGCCATCAAGGTGCTGCACGAGCACGCGTACGAGAGCACCGAGATTCTGCAGCGATTTCGTCGAGAAGCAGAGATCACGAGCCAGCTCGGACATCCGCATATCGTTGAGGTTTCGGACTTCAACGTTCTCGAGGACGGGCGCGCCTACCTCGTGATGGAGTTGCTCGAGGGAGTGAGTCTTCGTCAGCGGCTCCGCGACGGACGGCCCTTCTCTCTCGACGACGTAGGTCTCCTCTTGGGCCAGGTCTCCAGCGCGCTGTCCCGCGCCCATCGGGCCGGCGTGGTCCATCGCGACCTCAAGCCGGAGAACATCTTCTTGGTCGATCACGACGGGACGGGGCCCTTCGCGAAGGTTCTCGATTTCGGGATCTCGAAGATGCAAGGGGCGGAGACGGTGCTGACCCAAGGGGCCTCGCTGATGGGCACGCCCCGCTACATGTCCCCGGAGCAAGCTCGAGGGGACAATGCGTCGGTGGACGGCCGCGCCGACCAGTTCTCCGTCGGCGCGATCGCCTATGAATGCCTGTCCGGCCGCCCCGCTTTCGCGGGAAGCTCCGTGACGCAGGTTCTCCTGCAGGTACTGGAAGAAGACCCAGAGCCGCTGGGGCGCGTGGCGCCCGAGGTGCCGCCGGCCCTCGCAGCCGTCGTGCATCGCGCCCTGGGGAAGGAACGAGACGGCCGCTTTCCCAGTATGGATGCGTTTCGGGAAGCGCTGGGACTGGCTCTCGGATCCGAAGTGGGTACGTTCACCCCCACCCCCCGCGGAGCGCGTGCCGACACCGAGCCCGAAGCCTACGAGGATACGGTCCTGCGTCCCGGGGCCGACTCGGAGGGCACCCGGCGCGAGCCTGGCGAGGGGCGCCGGAAGGTTCCCATCTGGGCCGTGTTGGCGGTGCTCGCGCTGGGACTTGCGGCCGGGGTCGTCGTCAGCCTCAGCATCCTCGGCCCGGACCCCATCGACATCGTGGCGGTCGACGCAGGCCTCTCTCATTCCCGCGCAGAAGATGCGTCGCGCGCGGAGCGGGTGGACGCGGGCAGCGCCCTCGACGCCCCCGCAGCACCGGACGGAGGAGTCGACTCCTCCGCCGCGGACGCCGGGGGCGTCCGACGTCGACCGGTCCGTCCCGCCCCGGTGCCTCCACGTCTCGCCGGGGCTCGCCGGGCGCTCCGGAAGAAGGATTGGAACGAAGCGATTCGGCTGGCGAGACGAAGCCTCAGGGAGGAGGGGGACCCCCGGGCCCACGGGGCGCTCGCCCACGCTTACTGCGGCAAGCGAGACCTCGGCTCGGCCAACGCCGCTCTTCGCAGCACCCCCTCGCGGGAGCGCGCGGCCGTCAGGCGAGCTTGCGCTCGTCTGGGCGTCGAGCTGCTTCCCTAGGGGGGCCCCGGTCGCGCGGCGCATCCAGGTCGGTCCTTATGCACAGGAAGGTTTCGCCTAATTGTGCTGGGAAAGGACCGGGTTCAACCCTGAAGGGGTGGAAGCCGACGGCGCGGAGCACCAGAACGCTACTGTCCATGAATCCGCCCGGCTTCCGCCGCGGAAGCCCACGACGCCCTTCGCGGCTCTGAGGGTCGTACCGCCCGGTCCACCCCAAAAACCTACCCGCTTCCCGGCCCTGCGGACGGTCCTCAAGGCGGGGACGATCATCGGTCTCTTCACCGTCACCTCGGCGGGAGGATGCGGTTTGGTGGCGGGGGGGATGCATGGGCTCGCCTTCGCCACCGTGCTGTTTTCAGCCATGGCCGCCACCTCGATGCTGATTGCGACCGGTATCGCGGCGGCTTTCGATGGACACCGAGCCGCCCGGCTGCGGTGGGAAGGCGAGCCGGTGCTCACCACCTGCGTCCCGCAGCCGGGGGCCGGGCAGCTGTCCGTCACCACCCGCGGGGGGGCGCTGAGCGAGGCCGAAAAGCCGTCCGAACCGCCTCGCCCTCGTCGCCTTCCCCGGGTCTTTCCCCGCCTCGGGAACGATGTTTCGGTCGTGGTTCTTCGCCGATCGAAGATGCATAATGTTCGCGCATGGCGACGCCCAGGCCACCTGCCCGGGGACGCGAACTTGGACGGCTGACGGGTTCCCGTCGCGAAGGGCCCACGGTGGTGCTCGTCGGGGGCGTCCACGGGGACGAACCGGCGGGCTGCGAAGCGATCGAGAGGGTGTTCGGGGAGCTCGATCCAGAGCTTCTCTCCGGGACCGTCGTGGGACTTCGCGGAAACCTCCGCGCCGCTTCCGCCGGCGTTCGCTTTCTCGAGCGGGACCTGAACCGAGGCTGGACGGCGGAGCGACTCACTCAGCTCGTAGCCAGCGCTCCCGCTACTTTGTGCGGTGAGGATCTCGAGCAGCTGGATCTCTTTCGGACCTTTCGGACGCTCGCCTCCGACAGCACCGGAACCCTCACGGTCCTCGACCTTCACACGCACGCGGATCCCGGCCCTCCGTTCGTGAGCATGTCCGATGTATTGCGCAATCGTCGGATCGCGTTCTCACTACCTCTCCCCGTGGTGCTGGGGTTGGAGGAGGTCAACGAGGGTTCCATGCTCGGCTATCTATGCGACGCCGGACACGTGGGGGTCAGCGTGCAAGGCGGGCTGCACCGCGAGCCCTCGACGGTAGCGCGCCTCGAAGCCGCGGCCTGGCTCGCGCTCGTGGCGACGGGTTCGCTCGCTCCGGAGGACGTACCCGGAGGCTACGCCCAGCGCCGTGCCCTCCTCGAGGATGCGAGCGAAGGTTTGCCTACCGTCATCGAGGTGCGCCACCGGCACGCTCGGAGGGAGGGGGATCAGCTGGAGCTCGTTCCTGGGGTTCGGAGCTTTCAACCGGTCAAGAAGCGCCAGGTCGTCGCGCGGGACGTCCGGGGGGATCTTCGCGCGCCTCAGGCCGGTTTTCTGCTCCTGCCTAGGGACCGTTCGCAGCACGGCTACTTCATCGCCCGTCCGGTCGCGAAGCTGTGGCTGGGTCTTTCCGCCGGATTGCGCCGGGTGCGGGCGGACCGAGTCCTGGCCCGTCTTCCCGGGGTGGAGCGTCATCCCGTGCGAGGTGAGACCTACCTCGTGGATCCCAGAGTCGCGAGATTCATGGTTCGCGAGGTCTTCCACCTGTTTGGTTTTCGGTACGTCGAGCCGGAAGGCCCCTACCTCGCATTCTCGCGCCGCCGTCCCGACGATGCGCCCTCGGCTCTGCCGGCCCTCACGTCGATCTGAGGACCCCGTCCGCGGTACGCAGACCATCGATGGCGGCCGACATGATGCCCCCCGCATATCCCGGACCTTCGCCCGCGACGAAGAGGCCCGGCGTCTCCGCGACCTGGTGGAGGTGGTCCCGGGGGATGCGAATGGGCGAGCTGGTCCGAGACTCGACGGCGATGAGATTGGCGTCCGTCGAGGCGTAGCCGGGGAGGGTGTGGTCGAAGCGGGCGAGACCCGCCGCGAGGCTCTCCGATACGAAAGCGGGCAGGACTTCGCGGAGATCGACCGGGGTCAAGCCCGGTCGAAAGTGGGTTTCGGCGAGCCGTCCAGCCGAGCGACCCGAGACGAGGTCCGCAGCCCTCATCGCCGGCGCGAAGTACCCACCGCCCCCCGCGCGAAAGGCCGCCTCCTCGAGAGAGCGCTGAAAGGAGACTCCGGCCAAAGGCCCCCGGTGCCCTTCGCGCTCCAGATCTTCGAGGCCGACATGCACGACCAAACCCGAGTTCGCGAAGGGTGTGCTGCGACGCGCCGAGGACATGCCGTTGACTACGACCATGTCCGGTTCCGTGGACGTGGGGACGATCATGCCGCCGGGACACATGCAGAAGGACCAAACCCCGCGATCGTCCTCGACCTGAGCCGCGAGACGGTAGTCGGCCGGGGGGAGGGTCGACGGGCGGGGCGAAGCGCGGAGATCGCGGACGGGCTGTCCCGCTCCCGGGAGTCCGTACTGGGCGGCGTCAATCAGAGCCTGCGGATGCTCGGCGCGGACGCCGACCGCAAAGGGCTTGGGTTCCATGGGGATCCCGTCCTCGAGCAGAGCCTCGAAGGTATCCCGAGCCGAATGACCGATCGCCAAGACCACCGCTCCGGCGTCGAGGATCTCGCCCCCGGAGAGGCGCACCCCGGTGACCCGACCACCGACGCGTCGGAGGCCAGTGACTTTGGTTTGAAATCGAAGGGTCACGCCGAGCGCTTCGAGCTCCGCGCGGATCCCCTTGAGCATGCGAAACAGGAGGTTGGTTCCAATATGGGGCTTGGCATCGATGCCGATGCGGGCGGGGGCGCCGCAGCGCACCATCCGTCCGAGAACCTCAGGGATGAGCGGGTCCTTCTTTCTCGTATACAATTTACCGTCGGAGTAGGTCCCTGCCCCCCCTTCGCCGAAGCAGATGTTGGACTCGGGGTCGAGCTCTCCACGGCCCCGGAACCGACCAAAATCCCGGGCCCGAGTCTCGACGGGCTTCCCCCTCTCGAGGAGGAGAACCCGCGCTCCGTGCTCGGCCAGGTGCCAAGCCGCGAACAGGCCCGCGGGACCCGCGCCGACCACCACGACGGGCCGATCTCGAGCCATTCTCGGGCTCCTCAGAGGCTCTGGGGCCGGTGGGACCTGGCTCCAGGTCTGACCTTTCCTCCGCCGCCGAGGGGGGGATCGAAGGAGGACGTCGACGGTGAGGCGCCAGGTCGGAGTCGCCCGCTTCGCCCGCGCGTCCAGCGCTCGACGGACCACCTCGACCCCTTCTACGGCCTCCAAGGCTACGCCGAGGCGTCGCGCCACGGCCGCGTGAAGCGACTCGGGGGCGGCATCGTGGCGCTGCTCGACGTCCGTGCGGACCCGCATCGATGGGTACGTGCCCGGGGCCCCGCGGGAGAGCAAGTCGGGGGACTCAGCCCCGGGTTGTTGCGTCGCAAAATCGGCGAGGGTTTCTCTTGGTGCGGTGCAGTGTACGCAGTTTGGGCGAATTGGGTGCGAAATCACTTACGCACCGCGTTGGGCGATTCGCACTTCAGGTGACCGATCGGGCGAATTTCCGAGGCGTGACGGTCCGCACGAGTCGGCACGCGGCTTGATTGTATGCATCGCCATGCAGCCTGCCGCTACCCAGGAGAACCTCGTGGCCAGCCCCGAGATGGCCGAGGATCCCCGTGTTGCTCGCATCCTCGCCAAGTCGCTGTTCCGTGACATGAAGGCCAGCGGGATTCCTCAGAACCGTATCCTCGAGGTGGCCTCGGAGCTCATAGGACTCGTGACCTCCGATCTGAGCGCCGCTAACGGCCGCTCCTGAACGCCGCAGCTGCGACCCTTAGGCCGAGCGGGCAGACACGTGCCCCTCGGCGAACGCCCTCATATCTTCGGCCCCCGATGCAGCATCGGCCCTTGCTGGCGCGCATCGAGCGTGGGAGCTTGACCTGCCGATGAGCAGTGATGGCGGGGCGGTCAGCACGGGCCCGATGGTCCCAGTGCTGGCCAGCAACGACGAAGGCCGCTCGCGCGCCGTCCTCGATCTGCTCGACGCCCAGGGCATCCCCGCCATTCTCGACATCGACTTGCCCGGGTTCGCCGGCTTCCACGAGCCCGTGCCCGAGGGCTGGACTCAGGTCTTCGTGCCGACGAGCTTGCGGGAGGAGGCTCTGGCCCTTCTCCGCGATCACGACTTCGATAGCGTGCACCGCCCTCGGTCTTCCCCGGGGCTCGAGGTCCCGCGTCCGTCGAGCCGGTCACCGCGCCCGCCGGCGCCCCCTCGGGTCCAGACGCCCTACGAGGAAGGGCTGCGGGCGCTTCGCGGCGGGCTGGAGGCGCCCATTGGACCCGGGGGCGGGTATGCGCCCGATGACGATGGAGAAGACACCCTCCGGGAGGTCGAACTCCCGGAGGCGGCCACCCCGGTCGCAACCCGCCTGAAGCTGGCCTTGGGGGCCATCGCGGTGGGAAGCGTGGCTCAGCAGCTGCTCACGACATGGCTGGGTTCGGAACAGGTCCTAGAGGCTTTCGGAGCCCGGCAGCCCCTGTTGTCGGAGCTTCATCGCCTGGTCACGGCGGCCTCGATTCACGGCGGTCCCGCGCATGCGCTCTCCAACGCGGCCTTTGGTCTGGTCTTCGGCGTGGTGCTTTTCGGGACCCACCGCGTTGGGGCGACGGCCTGGGTTTGGCTCCTCTCCTCGGCCGTGGGGCTGGCCGCAGAGGTCTCGCTCTCTCCCGGCGTGGTCGTGATCGGCGCCAGCGCCGGCAATTATGGACTCGTCGGTCTTTGGACTCGGGGGCAGCTTCAGCGGGCCGAACTCGCGGTCCTGCCGAGACGCGAGGTTCTCAAGACCTGGGGGGTGATCCTCCTCCTCCTCCCCGGAGCGCTCACCCCCTTCTCCTCGACCGGTTCGCGCATTGCGGTCCTGGCCCATGTGGTCGGCTTCCTCACCGGACTGGCCCTCGGCGCTCACTACCGGCGCCGGCTGCTTCCTGCGGGCTTCGATACCATCACCCGGCGGAGTCTCGCGGCGGGGGTGTCGGCCTTGGTCGTAACGGTCGCGGCCTGGAGTCTGGGGCTCCTCCGCCTCTGAGGTCAGGCTTCGGGGGGCTGGTTTACGAGGCCCCGCTCGTGTCTATATTCCGGCCACTTATGGGGCTTTGGGATCGAATCACATCTCAGTTCATCGAAATCATCGAGTGGCTCGAGGACGACCGGGACATCATGGCCTGGCGCTTCCCGGTCCGAGGCCAAGAGATCAAGAACGGAGCCAAGCTCGTCGTGCGGGAGGGCCAGCAGGCCTGCTTCGTGAACGAAGGCCAGCTCGCGGATGTGTTCGGACCCGGCACCTACACCCTGACCACCCAAAACCTCCCCATCCTGGCCACGCTGAAAGGCTGGAAGTACGGCTTCAACTCGCCCTTCAAGGCAGAAGTCTATTTCGTCGCGACGACTCAGTTCACGGACCTCAAGTGGGGCACCCAAAACCCGGTGATGATGCGGGACCCAGAGTTCGGCCCGATTCGTCTGCGGGCGTTCGGCATCTTTACGATGCGGGTCGTGGACCCGGCGAAGTTCCTCCGTGAGCTCGCCGGCACCGACAGTGAGTTCCAAGTGGACGAGATCATCGGTCAGCTCAAGCGCACCGTGGTCTCTCGCTTCACCCAGGCCCTGGGTAAGGCCAACATCCCCGCGCTCGATCTCGCGGGAAACTACGAAGAGCTCTCTAAGAAAGTCCTGCCTCCTATCCAGGCGGACTTCTCCGACATGGGCATCGATATCCCTAAGTTCTTGGTTGAGAACGTCTCGCTGCCGCCCTCGGTCGAGAAAATGCTCGATACCCGCAGCGAGATGGCCATGCTCGGCAACATGCAGCAGTACGCGGCCTACCAGATGGCCAATGCCATTCCCGACGCGGCTCGGACCCCGAACAGCATGGCGGGCGCAGGGATGGGGCTCGCGGCCGGGATGAACATGGGAAACCAGATGGCAGGGATGATGGGAGGAGCCATGTATCCCCAGGGCATGCCCGGTCAGCCGGGTGTGGTGGCGGGGGCGGCAGTGCCAGCGCCCGCTGCGCCGCCCGCGGCCGCTCCAGCTGCGGAAGGGCCGTCCATGGTCGATCGTCTCAAGAAACTCGACGGCCTCAAAGCGGCCGGAGTCCTCAGTGAAGAGGAGTATGCGGCGAAGCGGGCCGAGATCCTCGCCGAGATCTGATGGCTCGACCGCGGGCGTCCGCCTATGGCGGGGGCAGGAGTGCCTCCGAGCGGGAGGACGTCCGAACTCTCGACGGAGCGAGGAGCGCCGTGGTCAGGAAGCGGCGCCTTGGTCCTCGGCGTGGGTGACCCACGACTCGAGCGTCGAAACCCGCTTGTCGTCGGGGGCGAGACCCTTGGCGCGATCGACGATGGAGCGCAGCACCGGGAGCTTTCCGTCCGCGCGATAGTTGGGGTTGTAGTAGATGGCCCGGGCGAGGCCGATCAGATACACGTGCTCCTCTGAGCAGAGCGCCACGGCGTCTCGGAAGTGCTCCTCGGCCGATGAGAAGTGGCCCTTGCCGAGGAGGTTGACTCCGTTCTGGAAGTGCTCGCGGGAAATGGCGCGTTCGGGCGTGTCGAGGAGGCTGCCATCCGGACCCCGCGGAAGGGGTTTCGCATAAGCGAGCGGTCGAGGAACCACGCCTTCGCCGGAGGGCGGAAGAGGCATGGGGGGGATCTCGTTGTCGGCCGCCCCCTGAGAATTGCTCGTGACCCCGTTTTCGGGGGTACGGGGAGACGAGGGCGCGGGAAGACCTCCTGCGGCATCCACGCTAGGGGCCGGCGGGAGGAAGGGGCTGCTCGGAGGCTCGGGAACCGAGGAGCGCTCGGCGGACTCGGCGGGGCCGGCCTGGACATCGTGGGTCGGGCCTCCATTGTCCGCGATCCGGGCTTGCTCCTCCTCGGCGGCGGCCGCAGCCACGGCCGCGGCCGACGGGGCCGACGCGGGTGCGGAGGCGAGAGCCGGAGGCGAAGAAGAGGCGCCGTTGGCTTTCGACGCGGGCACCTTCGACTCGAGCACGCGACGGGTCTCCCTCTCCTCGCGAATGCGCGCCTCGAACTCCTTGGCGCTGGGCGCGAAGGCTTCGACCTCTTGGCACACGGCGAGGATCGCGAGGAGTCGGCGGGCCTCACCGAGGACGAGACCCGCTCCGTCAGCCGCGTCTTCGACGTTGTAAGCCCGGCCTTCGAACTCAAGAAACTGCAAGTCAGCCTTCGAGAGAGGAAAGTCCTTTTGGAGCTCGAAACCAGGTCGTCGAAGTCGGAAGTAGCCGGAGAGATCCTCGCCGAGGATGTTGTCGATCACGGGGTCCGAGGCGTGGCTTCGGAGGCCTTGGGCGATGATGTGGCCGACCTCCAGCCGGTAGGGGCGCTCCGCCGGGCTGTCCACCGGGAGCTCCTCGATCCAGAAGTGGCCGCGGTTGACCTCGAAGCAGCCCACGAGGCGCTCACGCGCGGACGTACCTGCCTCTTCGCCGATCTGAGACTCGTTGAGGAACCCGAGATCGAGGATGGACTCGGACAGCCGCACCCCCCGCTCGATGGACCGCTTGGCGGCGTCGGCGTACTGCGCCTGAGTCAGCCGTCCACGTTCGACCAGGGCCCGCCCGAAGAGATCTCCGGGAAGGCTAGAGAGCACCGCGATCGGGCGACCCTCCTCGAAATGGATGGAGAGGCGCTCCTCGTCCAGGTCGACCACGAGGGCGCACTGCTGTCCGCCCGACCACGTCTGGTGCAGCGCTCGGGCGAAAGCCGCGGGGTCGAGCGACGAGGCGCGGTCGGGCAGGGGGGTGTCGTTGGGGGCGGCGTGACTCGGCTCGTGCATCTCGGTCGATTCGTGTTCGAGGGCGGCAAAGGTTCCGGCGAGCTTCTCGTCGATCTGCCCTCCGTCCAGCGCCTCGAGCTCATCTGCGAGCTCGCTGAGGGCGCCGTCGGTGGCCAGGCCGATGTCTTGCTCGTCGTCCAGAGCGTCGATTGAAGGGAGGGGCTGGCTCACCTCGGTGTTCGGGCCCCCGTCGGGCTCGGCCTGCAGGAGACGAGACGCCTCCCTGTAGATGGCCTGGGTGTCGACGGGCTCGGAGATGAGGTGAATGAACGGGGCGGTAACCCTCGGCTCGCCTCCGAGCACCAGGACGGGCGGGAGATCGACCCCAGGATCGAAACCCCCGAGACGCTCGATCGCGTCCCCATCCCCAAGCTCCCGAGAGAGAACGAGAAGGGTCGGCGGGGACGCGTGGAGCCGCGCCTCCAGATCCTCGGGCGAGCCGAGAATCTCCACCTTGCACTCGTCCCGCTCCATCAAGAAGCGGACTTTCTTCGCGAGGACAGGGTCCTGCGCACAGACAACGATGCTCTGCATGACCGCGCCGACCGCGACACTGCATCGAAGGCGGCTCGGCTTCAAGAACTCCCTGTTCACCCACTGCTTTCCCGCCTGGGTCCTGTCAGCTAACGTGCGCCGGTGTTCGGAAATCTGGAGGACCGATTCGCCGAGGTCCTGAAGAAAGTTCGCGGTCACGGCACCATGACCGAGGCGAACGTCAAGGAAGCCCTCGGCGAAGTCCGCCTCTCTCTCCTCGAGGCCGACGTTCACTTCAAGGTCGTCAAGAGCTTCATCAACGAGGTCAAAGAGCGCGCCCTCGGTAAGGAGGTGAGCGCGTCCCTCAGTCCCGGCCAAGACTTCGTCAGAATCGTCGCAGAGGAGCTTACGAAGGTGATGGGAGGCTCTGCGGCGCAGCTCGACCTCGCCCGGAAGCCCCCGATTCGTATCCTCCTCATGGGCCTTCAGGGCGCGGGCAAAACGACGACGGCCGGAAAGCTCGCCTTCCGGCTCAAGGCCGAGAAGCGCACCCCGCTTCTCGTCCCCGCCGACCTCCAGCGCCCCGCGGCCATCAAACAGCTCCAAACTCTGGGTAATCAGGTAGGCGTCGATGTGTTCGATACCGCGGTCGGGTCAAAGGTTGACGCCGTTTGCCGCGATGCCCTCGCTCAGGCCGACCGGCAGGGGCAGGACATCGTCATTTTTGACACCGCGGGTCGTCTCGCTATCGACGTCGAGCTGATGGAAGAGCTGCGCGAGGTCAAGGCTCAGGTCGATCCCCACTACACCTTGCTCGTGGTCGACGCCATGACCGGCCAGGACGCGGTGAACGTAGCCGGTGAGTTCAACGGCCAGGTCGGCATCGACGGCGTCATCATGACGAAGCTGGACGGCGATGCTCGGGGCGGAGCCGCCCTCTCGGTGCGCATGATCACCGGGGCTCCGATCTTCTTCGCGGGTACGGGCGAGAAGCTCGACGGGCTCGAGGTCTTCCACCCCGAGCGCGTGGCGCAACGCATCCTCGGGATGGGGGACGTCATGTCCCTCATCGAGAAGACGCAGCAGACCTACGACGAGAAGAAGGCCAAGAAGCTTGCGAAGAAGATGAAGCGTGACGAGTTCACGCTCGAGGACTTTCGCGAGCAGATGCGGATGATGCGTCAGATGGGGGATATGAAAGACATCCTCAAGATGATGCCCGGCGGCTCCCAGATCCTGAAGCAGATGGGCGGGGGACCGGACCCCGATCGGGAGATGAAGCGCATCGAGGCCATGATCAACTCCATGACCCCGAAGGAAAGGATGAAGCCCGACATCCTCGACGGTTCTCGTCGTCGGAGGGTGGCGGCCGGCTCCGGCACGAGCCTCAACGATGTGAACGCGTTCCTGAAGCGCTTCAAGATGACCCGAAAGATGATGAAGAAGATGATGAAGATGGGGCCGGGCGGTCTCAAGTCGATGATGAGTCAGATGGGAGGCATGGCCGGAGGCGGCGGCCTCGCGGGTCTTCCCCCTGGCTTCGGGGGCGGCTCCCGCCGGCGACGCTGAACGCGAGGGATCGATGAGTCGGGAAGCGCGCGTTGCGGTGCTCATGGGCGGCCCGAGCTCGGAGCATGAAGTATCGATGGAGAGCGGTCGGCAGATCGCGGACGCCCTCGAGAGGCAAGGGCCCACCCTGAGGGTGGTCATCTCCCCGGAGGGGGCGTGGTCGTTCCCCGACGGGCCGGTGTCTTCGGTGGGAGCCGCCCTCGATCGTCTCGCCGCGGAGGCCGAGGCGGTCTTCCCCGCCCTCCACGGCAGATTCGGTGAAGATGGGACGGTGCAAGCGCTCCTCGAGGTCGCTCGACTCCCCTACGTGGGGAGCGGGGTAGGGGCGAGCGCTCTCGCTATGGACAAGGCTCGAGCGAAAGCCATCTTTCGCGCCGCAGGCCTTCCTACGCCTCCCTCTGCCCACCTCCGCCCCGGAGACGAGGCCTTGGTCGAGGCCGCGGTACGCACCCGCTTCCCCTGCGTGGTGAAGCCCTCCAGCTCCGGTTCATCCTGTGGAGTCACCTTCCCCAAGGACGCCAAAGACGCGGTCATCGCGGTGGCCGAGCATCTTGCGGAGGGCCAGGATGTCATCGTGGAGGCGGTCATCAAGGGGCGGGAGCTGACCTGCGGAGTGTTGGACTACGATGATGGACCGCGGGCGTTGCCGGTGACCGAGATCATTCCCTCGGAGACCTACGCCTTCTTCGACTACGCCGCCAAATACACCCCGGGAGCCACCTCCGAAGTGACCCCGGCGGAGATTCCCGGCGCGCTCCGAGACCAGGTTCAAGCCATGGCGGTGGCGGCTCACCGGGCGCTCGGCTGCCGCGACATGAGTCGGACCGACTTCATGATCGACGGCGGAGCTCCTACCCTCCTGGAGACCAACACCCTCCCGGGCTTCACCGCGACCTCCCTGCTTCCCCAGGCGGCGGCGGCGGCCGGTCTCGATTTCGACGCCCTCGTTCAGCATTTGGTTCGGCGCGTCCTTGCCCGCGGTCGGCGCGCGCTGTGAGTGCTCCTCCTCTCCGTCGCATCCTTGGCCCTACGACCACCGTGTTGGTCGGGATCGGGGTCGCTCTCGGCTCGGGCATCCTCCGCACTCCGCCGCTCGTAGCGGCCACGCTCGGGTCGGGGCCAGCCGTGATCGGGGCTTGGCTCCTCGGAGGCTTGGTCATCCTCGCCAGCAGCCTCATCATGGCTGAGCTCGCCACCCGCTACCCGGCCTCGGGCGGGGAGTACGTTTGGCTTCGCGAAGCCTTCGGACCCTTTGTCGCCTTCTTTTTTGGCTGGGGCTACACGCTCTTCATCGTCGGAGGAGGAGCAGCCACCATTGCGGCTGCTTTCGGGGATGCTGCGGTGGAGCTGGTGGGCGACTTTCTTCCCGCTCGAGCCTGGGCTGGCCTGGCCGTGCTGGCGGTGACTTCGGCCAACATGGTCGGGCTTCGTGCGGGCGCCCGCTTGCAAGATGTCCTGACCGTCGCGAAGGTTTCGGTGGTCCTTCTGGGGGTGGCGGTCGCGTTTAGCCTCCCTTCCCCCGAAGTGGCCGCGGGGGCGGTGCAGGTGCCGGCGTTGGGAGCTGTGGTCGCGGTCTTGCCGCCGGTCATCTGGGCTTACGCCGGGAGCACCGACGTGGTGAAGCTCGCGGGGGAAGTGGAGCGGCCCGAGGTCGTGCTCCCCCGAGCCCTCGTGGCCACCACCGGATTGCTGGCCGCGATCTACGTGGTCGTCAATCTGGGCTTACTTCACGCGCTTGGCGTAGAAGGTCTAGCGCAGTCCCCCTTGCCCCTCGCGGAGGTCGCCCGGCGCGCCCTCGGGCCCTCGGGCCAGGTCCTCGTGGCCGGTGCCTCGGCCCTGGTGTTTCTCGGAGCACTGTCGAGCACCATCCTGGCTACGGTTCGGGTGGCTTGGGCTCTGGGCCGAGACCGCGAGAGTCTCGGCTTCCTCGGCGAGATGAATGCCGGTCAAGCCCCGGTCGGGGCCCTGGCCCTGGTGGGTGGAGTGGCGCTCCTGCTCGCTCTCGCGCGGGACTTCGAGCAGATCCTCGGGATCTATTTCTTCGCCAGCGCCATTCTCTTCGGAATGGTCTACGCGAGCCTATTCGTGTTTCGGGCCCGAGAGCGGGCCGCCGGGACCCGAGAGGCGGGCATCTTCCGCTGCCCCGCGCCCTGGCTGATGGTGGGCGTCATGATCACCGTGCAGGGGGCGATGGCGATCATGGTGATGATGAGCGCGCCGAGGGACGCGGCGGCTACGGTGGGACTCCTCGCCGTGGTCGCGCTCGGCTACCGAGCGGCCCAGCGCCGTGAGGAAGACGGCTAGAACGACGCTCCAGGGGCGCGTCTAGCGCTTGATGTTCACCGTCTCGACGAGGAGCTCGTCGGCGGTGGTGATGATGCGCGCGTGGGCCTGATAGGCGCGCTGGTCGCGGATGAGCCTGACGAACTCGGTCGAGATGTCGACATTGGCCTGCTCCAGGGCCTCGCCGATGATCTGACCGCGACCTCCGGTGTTCGCAAACCCGATGAAGGGCTCGCCCGAGTCGGCGGTCTGCCGGAACAGGGTTCCGCCGAGGCGCTCGAGGCCTTCTTGGGCTCGGAAGTCGGCGATGGCCACTCGACCCACCGTCTTCTGTCGACCGTTGGAGTAGGTCGAGGTGACGATGCCCTCTCCGTCCACCGTCATCCCCACGAAGGCCCCCGACGTGAATCCGTTCTGGATCTTCAGGGAGTCGGCCGAGGGGGCGCCGGTGTTGCTGGAGCCCCCTCCGGTGCCGCCGGTCGAAGTGGGATCTCCGAAGTCCCAGTTGATGGTCTGCTGGTTGGCCCCCCGGAACGTGACTTGGCTCGTCCCGGGAACGAAAGCCTGCAACGTGCCGTCCGCGTTGAAGTTGAGGGTGCCCTGGGCAAAGATCTCGCTGCCTCCCGGGTTGCCGGGAGTCTCGAGGCGGTCGCTCTCCACCACCGCCGAGAACTCGTAGTCTCGCTCGCCGACGCGGGTGAAGAACACCGTGATGGGATGCGCCTTTCCGAGGGAGTCGAAGATGGTCAGGCCGGTACTCCAGAACGAGGTGTTGTCCGGGTCCGCGACGTCGAAGGCGCCGGGCGTCAAGACGGGGGCTCCGGGATCGTTGGGATTCTCGCCGGGACGGTAGGCAGTCAGGTTGACCTGCATCTGAATGTTGTCCGTGGCGAGAGGGTCGATGATGGGCTGGGCGGCCAGGAGGTCCCCCAGCACCGTTCCGATGTTGCCCTGCTGATCCGCGTTGTAGCCCTGGACGCGAAGGCCTTGGGGGTTCACCAGATAGCCTTCCTTGTCGGGGACGAACTGACCGG
>JBCBRU010000147.1:0-15821 GCA_039819565.1 Myxococcota bacterium
CGGGCACGGGTGAAGCCTGCGACCTCTACATGGAGATCGTGAACCGCAAGCGCTCCGTCGACGGCAACGAGGTCTCGGTGGCGCCTCTGAACGTCGATCGCATCGATATGCTCGTGCAGAACTTCAACAACTTCCCGCCAACCCAGGAGGACGGGGCGGCCGCGGGCTTCTCGCTTCTCGAGGAGGACGGCTCGCCGCTCAGCCTGCCGATCAACGTCCCGGTACCCCCCGGCGAATCCTCGGGGTCGAAGGTGGTTCGGGTTCGTTTCGACGGCTCCGTCTCCGGAACCTTCGTCGGATCAGAATCGGACGGTCGTGGTCTCCGCATTTTCTCGGACGACCCCACCAACGAACTTCAGACGCTCCTCCTCTCGGCCACGGGGATCGCCCCCAACATCGAGGTCGTCCCGGACGCCTTCGACTACGGTCCCGTGCAGCAGGGTATGGCCGCCACCGCCACCATCTCGGTACGCAACCAGGGCGACGCCGACCTCGCGGTCACGGGGGCGCAGATCCGCTCGGGGAACGCAGAATTCCAAATCTCGACGGCGGACGGAATGTCCATCGCCCGGACTCTCTTGGGTGGCGGAGACCGCTTCGACATCGTCGTGACCTATACCCCGACGGATCCGTCGAACGATCTCGAGGTTCTCGAGATCACGTCCATGGATCCGGACGAGCCCACGGTGGAGGTTTCGTTGAGCGGCGGCCCCACCCCTCGGTTCTGCTTCGAGCCTCGTCGCGGGGTGCTCGAGTTCCCGATTCCGGATCCTCCCACCGAGACTCGGACCCGGGAAGTCAGCCTGCAGTCCTGCGGCACCGGCAATCTGACCATCACCAGCCTCGACATCGTCAACGCCGGAAACCCCGAGTCGGTCGACGACTTCGCGATCGACACCGCCGCCTTCCCAGAGTGCGCGTCGCTTCCCTGCAGCGTGAACCTGGAGCTGTGCCCCTCGGACCAGCCTGGATGCACGGTGGCCGGGGCCATGCCCGGCATCGTGAAGGCCCTCCCCATCATTTACGACAACAACGACACGTCCCTTCAGGACCTCGCGGATCTCAAGATCACCACCAATGACCCGAGGCTTCCGGAGGTCACGATCACCTTGGACGCAAGCGACAACCCCTGCCTCCCTCCGGCCGGTCTCGGGGTCGAGGTGGTGACTCCGACGGATCCTTGCGTGCCCATGCCGGTGGTCTTGCGGGTTACGGGTCAGCCCGGGGGACCGGTAGGGATGCCTTCGACCTACGCCAACTGCGACTACGACATGGTCTTCGGGACGACGAACATCTTCACCCCCAACGACACCATGCAGGCCTGCACCATGACGCAATTCGTGCCGGTTTCGCCCGGGGGGCTTCACCTGGTCAGCGTCACCGTCACCAACGCCTGTGGGGCCACCGCCACATCTCCGCCCGAGCAGATTCAGGTGGCTCCGAACTGCAACTGACTCGCAACCGAACCTGCTATCCGGCCCCTTGACGGCCGCGGCTGGACAAGCTCCGTCCGCTGCGCCTCTCATCGGAGGGTGAGGTCGGAGGACGTTCGTCATCATCTCCGCTTCGATGTGGCCCGGCTTCGCCGGGCAGCGCAGCGTCTCCAGGCCGTCGACGACGCCCTAAAGGACCTACGACGTCGGCTCGAGGCTCGTGCCCTGGTGCTTCGGGACGAGGCCGGGGGCGAGCCCGTGCATCGCGATTCGGATGAGCTGGGTCCCGTAGACCGCGTACCTCTGCGTGCCGCCCAAGCGCAGGCCACCGCCGAGCTGGCTCGCCGGGCCGCCCTTCGAGAGGTCCTGCGCCACTCCGGGGCACTGTCTTTGGTCGCCGCTATGGCCGTCTCGAGGTGGGTCGAGGCCATCCTGGCCTCGGCCGGCGGGGCCGGGGATGTCGAGCGCCGAGTGTCTATGGCCAAAGGCCACATCGACGCGGGCCGGCTGGCTCATCGCATGCTAGCGACGCTGCGCCGTGGGCGCGGGCTCAGAAGTGGCTGCGGCCAGCTCGTCTGCGCGGTGGTCGTGGCTGAGCTCGCTTCTCCCGGGATCGAAGAGTTCCTGGCCGAGCAGATCGACGACGGATGGGTTAGAGCTCTGGCCGCGCGCGGCGTCCATGACGATCGGGGCGTCCTGGCCGCGGCCTCTGCGGCGCTTCGCCAGGGGGCGGAGCTCCTGGAGGGTATGGCCGAGGGGGCCGAACCCGCGGCCCGCGAGCTCGTGGCTCGTGCGGAGGGCGTCGAGCAGGAGATCGAGCGCCAGCTCGTGCGCTCGGGGGGCCTCGGGTTATGGCCGAGCGGGGACTCGGGTCACGACGGCGAAGCTTGATATCTCCGATCCGTCTGCCTAGCTTCCCGCCCACGATGCGCCCGATCAAGGCCGCCTTGAACTCGAAGACCGAACGGATGTTCGAGCGAGATCTGTTCGAGTTTTTCTCGCGTACCCCGTGGTGGGTGCCGGCAGTGCTCTACGTCCCCGCCATCTTCGCCACCTTGGGTTGGTCCCTCGGTCGTGGGGTGGGGGGGCTGGCCACGGCCGGCCTGTTCCTCATCGGGGTGCTGGTGTGGACACTGCTCGAGTACTGGCTTCACCGTTTGGTCTTCCACTTCGAGGCCAAGAGCGCCTTCGGGAAAAAGCTGATCTGGTACGCCCACGGCGTTCACCACGACTGGCCGAACGACAAGCTGCGTCTGGTCTTTCCCCCCGCGGTTTCCATTCCGCTGGCGGCGATCTTCTTTGGCCTCTTCACGCTGGCCTTCGGGGAGTCGCTGCGCTGGGGGGCCTTTTCGGGGCTTCTTGCCGGCTACCTTGCGTACGATATGATTCACTACGCGACGCACTTCTATACTTTCGACGGAGCCGCCATGAAGTATCTCCGTGCCTACCACATGGCCCATCACTTTAAGCACGAGCCGCTTCGGTACGGGGTGAGCAACCCGATTTGGGACTTCGCCTTCGGCACCGCGCCGCGCGAAGCGGAGACCGCCGAGCGGTCGTAGCCGCCGGGCCCGCCTCAGCATTCCCAATGGGTCCGGGCCGCGTCCGCGTTCTCCCGGAGGACGTCAAAAACCAGATCGCCGCCGGCGAGGTCGTGGAGCGGCCGGCCTCGGTCATCAAGGAGCTCGTGGAGAACGCGCTCGACGCCGGGGCTCGCAAGATCAAAGTCGAGGTCCTCGGAGGGGGCGTAGAGCTTCTGAGCGTCGAGGATGACGGCCACGGAATGCCTCCTGAGGACGCCCGTCTCGCGCTCGTCCGACACGCCACCTCAAAGCTGAGAGAGGCACGGGACCTGGAGAGGGTGAGTACCCTCGGGTTTCGAGGTGAGGCTCTCCCCGCCATCGCCTCCGTCTCGCGTTTTACCCTTCGTACCGCGACGGAAGGAGCCCCAGAGGGCTTGGAACTTCGCGTTGAGGGGGGAGGGGAGGCCGTCGAGACCGCGGCACCGCCGGTGGTGGGCACCTCTGTCCAGGTCTCCGACCTTTTTTTCAACACCCCAGCGCGCCGGAAGTTTCTGAAGCGCCCCACGACCGAGCTTGGGCACGTCACCGACGTCGTGACCCGTCTCGCTCTCGCTCGTCCGGAGGTCGCATTCAAGCTCGTTGCGGAGGGGCGCCATGTACTCGACGCCCCCCGTCAGGACTCGGACGCCCGCGAGGAACTCGTACGCGCCCGACTCCGACGACTCCTCGGGCGAGCCCAAGCCGATAGCCTCGTGCCTCTGGCTGCGGAGCGTATTGGCCGGGGGATTCGCATCGAGGGATGGATCGGGCGTCCTCCTGCCTCTGAGCGAGGCCCCCGTGGGCTTCATGTCTTCGTCAACGCGCGTTTCGTTCGGGAGCGGACTCTGATGCAGGCCGTGCAGGAAGCCTACCGAGGTCGTCTGCCCAAGGGACGACAGCCGGTGGTGGTTCTCTTCCTCGAGCTCGACCCGGGAGATGTAGACGTCAACGTGCATCCCCAGAAGACCGAGGTCCGCTTCGCACGGCCCGGCGAGGTGTTTCGGGCTGTGCAGTCTCGATTGCGGAGAGGGCTCGCCGAGGCGGGTCTCCACGTCCCGGATCCGGAAGCGAGTCCGGAAGCCCGCCGTCGGGCTCTCAATCTCGCGGTCCATCGCGCCGAGCTGGAACGAGATGTCCACCGAGGAGCCGCCGATTTGCCTCCTGGCCCGGCACCGGAGCCAAGCCGCTCCTCTCGTCCCGACGCGGCCACCCCTGCGGGCGCAGACCACGTCCGGGATCGCTCGTCCTCCGAGGCCTACCGGGGCCACGCGCGTCGGCTTCGTCAGGCCTACGCGGCGCGCCCCATGGGCTCGACGGAGGGAAAGCGCGTGGCCCAATGGCTGGAGCCGAGTCCCCGGGGCTCGCGCGAGCCCCCCGTTATCGGGAGCCGCAGCCCGGCCGTCGAGCGGACGGAGGCTGCGGAGCAGCTGGGGCTACGTCTGCCCCGCACCCCGCTCACCGCCGCCCGCCGTCTCGGGGTCGCGCTGGGCCGGTGGGCGGTGCTCGAGGCTGAGGGGGCGCTGTGGCTCGTCGATCTGCCAGCGGCGCGTTCCCTCGCAGCTGCCGCAAAGGCCGAACTCGGGTCCCCTCAACCCCTCCTGATGCCGCGGAGGCTCTCCCTGGCAGATCCCGCTCGAGTGGTGGGCGAGTTCGGGGCTCGCCTCGCCGAGGTCGGTTTCGAACTGGCGGCCCGAGAAGGAGAGCTGGTGTTGCTCACGGCCCCGGAGGGACTGGATGCGGAGAAGCTCGAGCTCTTCGTCGAGGTCGCGATCGAAGCCGCGCGAGACGATCGCCCGATAAAGGAAGCCCTCGAAGCCGAACTGGGTCTCGAGCCGGGTCGTTCCCGCGAGGGCCCGGTGCGGGAGGAGGAGGTTGGCCCGCTGCTGAAAGCCCTCGAGGAGACGCTCGATGGGCAAAGCGCTCACGAGGGACCGATCGTCGTGTCGCTTTCCGCCCGCCAGCTCGCTCAGCTCTTCGGGTCGGGGCGATGACCGGCCGCACCGGCGGGCCTCTGCTCGCCCTGGTGGGCGCCACCGGCACGGGAAAGACCCGCTTGGCGGTGGCGCTGGCCGAGCACTTCGGCGGAGGCGAAGTGATCTCGTGCGACTCGGGGCAGATCTATCGGGGGCTCGACGTGGGGACCGCCAAACCGACCCCGGAGGAGCGGCGACGCGCCCCCCATCACCTGATCGATATCCTGGATCCCGAGGAGCGATGGTCGGCGGCGGAGTTCGCCGAGGCGGCCGACGCAGCCATCGCCGCGGTGCGAGACCGCGGCCACCTCCCCATCGTCGTGGGCGGAAACGGGCTTTGGTATCGCGCCCTGGTGAAAGGGATCTTTGCTGCACCGTCGATCCCGGACTCGGTCCGAGAACAGGTGCGAGACGAGATCGCCGAGCGTGGCTCGGAGGTTCTGCACGCCGAGCTCAGGCACATCGACCCGGTGGCCGCCGCCCGTATTCAGCCCCGAGACCCCCAGCGCATCGCTCGGGCCCTAGAGGTCATCCGCCACACGGGCATCCCGATCAGTCGTCTCCAGGATGCCCACGGCTTTGCGGAGCGGCGCTACGAGGTCAGCGCCTTTGCCCTAGACTGGCCGCGTGAAATCCTTCGGGAGCACCTCGGGCAAAGAGTGCGGAGAATGTTCGAGGATGGGCTCCTCGAAGAGGTCGACGCGTGCCTCGCTCGAGGGCTGGGGCCGGACGCTCCCGGCCTGGGCATCATTGGCTACAAAGAGGCCACCGCCTACCGGTTGGGCCGGACGGATCTCGACGAGGCGGTGGAGAAGGCCACCACGGCCACGCGCCGGTACGCCAAGCGACAGCGCAACTGGTTTCGCCACGAGCCGGAGGTCCAGTGGATCCCTCCTGCGGCCACGGTTCACGAGGTTGTCGAGCGGTTGCCCGCGGGCTGGGCTGAGGTGTAAGCCCCCGCCGTGGCCCGTGAGTTGGACTTCGAGCGCCCCGTTCTCGAGATTGAGCGCCAGATCATCGACCTCCGAAGGTCGGCGGACGTAGCGCGTGCTCAGGGCACCTCCGGAGAGGAGCCCGCAGCGCTGCTCGAGCACCTGATGCACGAGCTCGAGGAAAAGGCGCTCGCCCTCAAAGCCGAGATCTTCAATTCTCTGTCCAGATGGCAGGTGGTCCAGGTGGCGCGCCATCCGGAGCGGCCCTTCACGCTCGATTACGTGGCTAGGTTGTTCTCGGACTTCGAGGAGCTTCACGGCGACCGAGCCTTCGGCGACGACTCCGCCATCGTGTGCGGCCTGGCGCGTTTCCGGGAACGGCGGATCATGCTCATCGGCCATCAGAAGGGCCGAACCACCCAGGAGAACGTGGGTCGCAACTTCGGCATGCCGCGCCCTGAGGGCTACCGAAAAGCTCTCCGCCTCATGCGGGTTGCGGAACGGTTCGGGCTTCCCGTCGTCACCTTGATCGACACCCCCGGGGCCTTCCCCGGCATCGACGCCGAGGAGCGAGGCCAATCCCAGGCGATCGCCGAAGCTCTGGAGGGCATGGCGGCGCTCAAAGTTCCGGTCATCTGTACCGTGATCGGCGAGGGGGGCTCAGGTGGAGCGCTCGCCATCGGGGTCGGAAACCGGGTCATGATGCTGGAGCACGCGATCTACAGCGTGATCTCGCCCGAGGGCTGCGCCTCGATCCTCTTTAAGGACGCCGTGCACGCGCCCAAGGCTGCGGATGCCCTTCGTCTGACCGCGAAGGATCTCCAGGCTCTCGGGGTGATCGACGAAGCGGTGGAGGAGCCGCTCGGGGGAGCCCATCGAGACCATGCTCGTGCCGCCGAGCTCTTCGGGGCTGCTCTCGAGCGCCAGCTCGCCGAGCTGTCGACGCTATCCCCCGAAGAGCTGGTCGAGGATCGCTATCGGCGCTTCCGGGCTCTGGGACAGGTGCTCGGGGACGCCCTCGAAGGGGCCACGGAGTCTCGCGCCTCGTGAGCCTCCCACCTTATCGAGGCGGGCTGGTCGACCCTTCGCTGGTCAGTCCGCAAGTCGCCTTTCTCCCCGCGGGAGCGCAAGCTACCCGGCCGGAAGAGCTGTCTCAGCGCCTCGGCATCGACCCCGAGCAAATCGCCTTGCTGGCCGCCAACGAGAACCCTCTTGGGCCGTCGGAGCGGGCCGTGGAGGCGGCCGCCACGGCGGTGCGGGAGATGCACCGCTACCCTGATCCCGAGCAGCGCAAGCTGCGTGAAGCCCTGGCGCACTACCACGGGGTCACCCCCGAGCACGTGTTCGTGGGCGCGGGAAGCACCGAGATCATCGAGCTGTTGGTGCGGACCTTCGCGGGACCCGGTCAGACCGTAGTGGGAGGATGGCCAACCTTCGCCGCCTACCGGATCGCAGCTCAGGTAGCGGGGCGCGAGTTTCTGACCGCGCCCTTGAGCCGGGGACGCCTCGACCTCGCGGGCATCGCGGCCCTCGTCGATCTCCGGACCAAGCTCGTTTTCATCGCCAACCCCAACAATCCCACCGGGACCCACGTCGGTCTCCGGGAGCTGGTGGCCTTTTTGAATCGGCTTCCTCCCGAGACGATCGTCGTCCTCGACGAAGCCTACGCCGACTTCGTCGAGGCCCGGGACTACCCAGCCTCGATCCGCGAGCTCCTCCCTGGCCACCCGCGGCTCGTGGTGCTCCGTACCTTCTCCAAGGCGCACGCCCTGGCGGGACTTCGGGTGGGCTACGCGGTGATGGCTCCTCCTCTGGTTCGGTATTTGGAGCTGGTGCGTCCGGCGTATGCGGTGTCGGCCGTGGCCGAAGCGGCCGCGCTCGCGGCGCTCGAAGATCTGGAGCATGTCGAGCGGGGGCGCCGGCTCGTTTTCCGCGAGCGCGCGCAGCTCCTCTCATCGCTGCGCCGGCTCGGCCTTCGCCCTTTCCCCAGTCAGGCGAACTTCGTCTGCGTAGGAGGTCTCGAGGGCGTGTGTGAGCACCTCGAACGGAAGGGCCTTTTGGTGCGGAGCCTGACCGGGTACGGCATGCCGGACGCCATTCGCATCTCTGTGGGCGCGCCAGAGGCCAATCTACGGCTCATCGAGGCCCTGGAAGCCTTCCTCGAGGCTCGCGAGGGAGGGGTCTAAGTGGACGCGCTCCCTCTCTCGAGGCTCGCGCTCGGGGGGCTACTGCTCGGGGCCTTCGCGACCCTCGGCGCGGCGGGGCTCCTCGTGGTGTCCCGGCTGTCTCCGAATCCGCTTTTCCTCATTCTTCCCGCTCTCTTCATCCCTATGGGGGGGGCTGCGGCGGCCATGGGATGGCTGGGGGCCCGTCGTTCCGTCGGTGGAGACGGGGCGGCGCGGATGCGGGGCCGCGGGTTGGGGATGGCTGGGGTGGGGCTCGGCCTGCTGGCCGGCCTCGTCATTGCGCCGGTGACCATCGCCTCGGGCTTCCCTGCCTTTCGCCGCTACCAGCTCGAGAGCCGGGAGCAACAGGCCCTGCACTTCATCTCTCAGCTTCGGATGGGGGCCATGTCTCATCGCCATGAAAACGGGGGGACGAGCTTTCCTCGAGGCGACTCGGGCTGGATCCCGGAGGCGGCGCCCACCCCTCGGCGCTACCCCTACCGCGCAGAGCTATGGACGACCGAGCCCTGGAGCAGCCTCGACTTCCGTCCTTCCGCCGCTCATTTTCATCAGTACCGATACCGGGACCTCCGAGACGGTGCGGGCTTCGTCGTGGCCGCGCGTGGGGACCTGGACGGAGATGGACAATGGGCGACCTATACCGCCACCGTGGTGGTGCGCGAGGACGGGCGGGTCCAGACCCTCGGGCCCACCCGCTCTCCGCCTGACGCCCGATGAGGACGAGGTTCGTGAGTCGATACCGAAGCCCCCGCCCCCGCCGACGCGGACTGGCCCGAACCCTTCTCCTCGTGACGCTGGGGGCGGGTCTGCTCGTCCTTGCCGCGTGGCTCATGAGTTCGGGCTCTCCCCCTCCGGTCGCGCCGGCCGAGGGCCCCCCACCTCAGGGCCCGATGACGGAGGAGGAGCGCCTCGCCTATATACGTGCCTTCGTACGCATCGATGGCCTCGCCATCGGCCCCGATCTCAGGCCCGACTCCGACGAACCGGTGCCCGGGCTCCTGCGGGTCCAAGGGGAGGTGGTCAACGAGGGCGAGCGAGAGATCGAACGGGTGTTCCTCGAGGTGTTCCCGATGGACGACGCCGGGGCGGTGCTCGCGGCTCACGTCGAGGACGTGGTGCGGCGTGGAGGGGCGCTCGAGCCGGGCCAGCGCCGTGCCTTCCGATTCACGATACCAGACAAGAAGGCCTTCACCGGGCGCTTCGACCACGGACTCAGATGAGCGAGCTTCACATCACGGGTGGACGCGTCTTGGCCGGCCGAGCCGAGGTCCCCCCCGATAAGTCGATCCTTCACCGGGCGCTGATGATGGCGGCCCTGGGGAGGGGCTCGAGCCGCATCCGCCCCCTTGGGCAAGGGGCGGACAACCGGTCCACCGCCCACGTTTTAGAGCAGCTCGGCGTGCGCGTGGAGCTGGGTGAGGACGAGGCTCGGGTGCAGGGCGTGGGCGGGCCATCGCATCTGAAGGCGCCTTCCGGAGCGCTCGACTGCGGCAACTCCGGGACCACCATGCGGCTCATGGCGGGCATTTGTGGGGCGGCGCCGGGCCTCTCGGTGGTGCTCGACGGCGACGCATCGTTGCGGAGTCGCCCCATGGGGCGACTCCAGCCCCTGGAGGCGATGGGGGTTCAGCTGCAAGCTGAGTCGACAGAGCCCGCATCCCCGCTCCGGGCCCCGTTTCGGGTCACGGGCGGTGAGCTTCGCGGGACGGCCCACAGCCTCTCCGTGGCCTCCGCTCAGCTCAAGTCGGCGCTGCTCCTCGCCGGCGCCTTCGCCGAGGGAGACACCGTAGTCGTCGAGCCCCGAAAGTCGAGGGATCACACCGAGCGCATGCTCGCCGCACGCGGGGTCCGGGTCCGCACCGAGCTGAGAGCTGACGGCCGGCACGAGGCTTCGGTCCAGGGACCGGTCGAGCCGTGGCGCAACGTCGACGTCGAGGTCCCCCCCGATGTCTCGTCGGCCGCCTTCATCATCGCCGCGGCGGCCGTGACCGGGGGCCGAATCGAGGTTCGGACCGGCGTCAACCCCACTCGCACCGGGGCCTTCGATGTCTTCCGAAACATGGGCGTCGACGTCGAGCTGGGCCCCGAGGACGACGCCGCTGGCGAGCCCATCGCGGTGGTGCGGGCCCGCCGTCCGGGAGCGCTTCGGCCGACGGAGATCGCGGGTGAGCTGGCCCTTCGCTCCCTCGACGAGCTCCCGGTCCTCGCGGGCGTGGCGCTCTTCGCTCCCGGCCTCACTCGGATCCGAGATGCCCGGGAGCTCCGGGTGAAGGAGTCGGACCGCATCGACGCGGTGGCCGCCGCCCTCTCCGCATTCGGGGGCGAGGTCCACACCTTCGAGGACGGGCTCGACGTCGTGGGGGGCCGACCGCTCCGTCCCGCTCGAGTGAAGGCCGAAGGGGATCACCGGATCGCCATGACCGGGGCCATCGTGGGTCTGGGCGTCGAAGGCACTACGGTCATCGAGGGGGCCGACGTCATCGGCGTCTCCTACCCCGACTTCCTGTACACTTTGACTCAGCTCGGCGCGGAGGCGCGCGCCGGCTGAGGGCGCAGTGGGCGAGTCGTTCCCGAGACCATTCGGTCGCTACAAACTGCTGAGTAAGCTGGCTCAGGGAGGTATGGCCGAGATCTTCCTCGCTCAGGACGAGCGCGGGAACATCGTGGCCATCAAGCGGATTCTCCCGCACCTCGCCCAAGAAGAGAGCTTCATTCGGATGTTCATCGACGAGGCGCGTATCGTGTCGCACCTCGATCATCCGAATGTGGCCGCGGTCTACGACCAGGGCAAGGAGGAGGGCTACTACTTCATCGTCATGGAGTTCGTGCAGGGCCACTCCCTGCTCGCCCTCTCCGAACAGGCCAAAGGCACTCGCATGGAGCTTCCCCGTGGGCTCCTCGCTTTCGTCGTGGCCGAGCTGCTCGCGGGGCTCGGCTGCGCCCACGCCGCCCACGACGCTAAAGGACGACACTTGGGGATCGTCCACCGCGACGTCACTCCCCAAAACGTTCTCATTTCCTACGAGGGCGAGGTGAAGCTGGTCGACTTCGGGGTGGCCAAGGCCCGAGCTCGTCTCACCCAAACCGAGGCCGGTTTCACGAAGGGCAAGCTGGCTTACATGTCGCCGGAGCAGGCGCGGGGGGAGACCCTCGATGGTCGCTCAGACCTCTTCTCGGTGGGGATCATCCTCCACGAAATCACTACGAACCAGCGGCTTTTCAACAAGGAGGGGCCCGGCGGGATCCTCGGCGCTATCGTCAACGATCCGATCCCTCGTCCGAGTGCGAAGGTGCGAGGCTATCCAGCCCCGCTCGAAGCGGTGGTCATGCGGGCTCTCGATAAAGACGTCGACGCCCGGTATCAGACCGCCGAGGAGATGCGCACGGAGCTGATGCGGGTGGCCCGCCGCGAGCGGCCCGCGCCCACCCGGCAGCGTCTGAGCGAGCTCGTTCACGATCTCTTCGGTCCCTCCGACAATCAGGACGTCATCGATCGCGCGCGGGAGCAGAGTGCCCCGACCCCAACCCGCGTTCCTAGCTTGGTCGACGCGCCCGCGGTGGACCCGATGGAGCCCGAGCCCACGGTGCGCCCGGACGACACCCGGATGTTCGAGGCCGATGCTCCCGCTGCGGGGTCGGCGCGGATCGAGATCACTCGACCTTCCGAGGTCGCTGTATCTCACGGTGAGGCCCCGTCTCCGGTCGAAGATCCCGCGGTGCCCGAGCCGGAAACGCCCTGGCGGGTGCGGCTGGGGCGATTCATCTCGGAGCTGGGCCGCGATCTTCGCCTGTCCTGGCGAGAGAACCAGCGGCGCTGGTGGCTCGGAGGGATGGGCGCCGTGGCCGCCACCTTCCTCGTCCTGGTGGTGGGCACCGGCATCGCAAAGCATCTTGCGGGATGGATGGAGGACGCTCTCGTCGCGGCCCGCGAGGTGAAAACATCGGCCGGCCTCGTAGAGTCACCTCCGCCTCCGCCCACGTCCACGGTGCTCCTCCTCGCCTCAGACCCTCCCGGAGCGTCGATCTCTATCGACGGGGTGGGCATGGGCGAGGTCACTCCTCACCTCTTTGAGGGCCTGCCTTTGGATCGGCCCATCAGCGTGGAGCTGACGCTGGCCGGATATCGGCCGGTAGAGGAGGCGCTGACCCTTCGACCGGGGCAGGGGAGGCTCGAGGAGCGTTTTCGCCTGGAACGCCGCTTCGGTCGTCTTCGCATCACGAGCGACCCCCCGGGAGCCCGGATCCGCCTGGACGGAACGCGGCGGTCGGAAGTGACGCCGACCGACATCGGCGAACTTCCTGCCGGTGCGACGGTGCGGGTCGAGCTTCAGGCTTCCGGTCGCGTGACCAAGAGCGCGGTGGTCGTCGTACCTGAAGAGGGCGTTCGGGAGCTTCATCTCAGCCTCGCGGTGGACGCCCAGCAGATCCCTGAGGGCGAGATTCACGTCGAGAGCACCCCCGGGAGCTGCCCGGCCTTCATCGACGACGAGCCGGTGGGGCTGACCCCAGCCACCGTGGCGGCGAAGCCCGGTCTGCACGTGGTGCGGGTCGAGTGTGAACACCACGCCGTCGAGACCCGAAGCGTGTCCGTGCTCTCGCGGTCCACGGCCCAAGTGCGCGTGGCGGCTCGCCCCACGACCTTCGGCTACCTCAGCGTCGAGCTTCGCCCCGCTGCAGGCACGACGGTCGAGATCAACGGCCGTGCCGTCACCCCACCGGTGCGGTTCCTCAAGGTCGTGCCCGGTCGGCACGTCATTCGGGCTCGGAACACGCGCCTTGCGGCGGAGAAGGTCGTCTCGGTAGATATTCGGCCCAATGCCCGGGTGACCCGCACCCTGACCTTAACCCATTGAGCAAGGCGATGATGCGGGTGAGCTTCGTTCGAACCTTCGGCGGCCGAGACCGCGTCTACGTCGAGTTCGAGAGCGGTGCGGCCCGGGACTGGCGTTTCCCGTCCTACGGAGCGAACCTCCCCCACGACCTCGTCCACCTCGTCGTCGAAGCGCATTTTCAGCTGCCCGGCGGAGTATGGTCCCGCGTAGCCCGAGGAATCCCGCTGGACGCCGCGCCGCCGCCCGACGAGACGCCGACCGATCTGGCTGAAGCGGAAGCCTTCGCGGGTTTGCCGTGGACGAGTGACTCCGGCCTCGAGGCCCTTGCTGCAGCGTGGGATCGAAACCGGGAGCTCATCGGAATCCCGCCGCGTCCTCTCCCGCCCCGTCCTGCACTGGAGGGCGCGCGTGCCCGGCTGCTCGAGCTTCGCGCCGCCTGGCGCGATCTTCCGGACCGGGGAGCGCTCCGTTTCGATGTCGACGTTTTGGAACACGTCGTTCACCTGAGGGAACCCGAGGAGGCGTGACCTTCGCGCCGGAGCCGCGTAACCGGTGGCGATGATGTCTCGTACATGGATCTTTGCCGGGCTCGCGGCTGCGAGCGCCGCTTGCACCCAGACGTCCACGCCCAGCGCCCCTCCTCCAGAAGCCCCTTCTGGGGCGTCACCGTCTTCGCTGCCCTCCTCCTCCCCGGCTTCGCAGCCGGCTTCGGGGCCCAGCAGCGCGGCGGGGGCGCGGGCGGCCGCGGGGCGGGCCCGCCTAGAAAAGACCGACGCAGGTCGCGCGGTGCTCGCCGCTGCGCAGGCCCACGGCGGCCTCGAGCAGTGGTTCGAAGCCGGGGCGCTCGCCTTTACCTACGATTACCAGCCCGTCGAGGGACCTCGCCGCACTTCGCACCAGGTGGTCGACCTTCTCTCGGCTCGCGCCTACCACGAGATGACCGCGCCGGTGACGGGCCAGCTCGCCTTCGATGGAAAGATGGCGTGGTTCGATTTGAAAGAGGGTGAAACCTATCCTGCACGCTTCTGGGCTCTAACCCCGTACTATTTTGTGGGCATGCCCTTCGTCCTCTCCGACGCGGGTGTAAATCTCGCCTTCAGCGAGGACGATCCGGTGAAGGCCGGCTTTGCTAGAGGCACGCAGGTGGTGAAAGCAACGTTCGATCCGGGCACGGGAGATGCCCCGGACGACTACTATGTGCTGTATCTCGATGGTAAAACCCACATGGTTCTGGGGCTGCGCTACGTGGTCTCCTACGCCCCCTTCATGCGGGAGGGGATGAGCCATACCCCCGAGAAGCTCCTCGTGTATGAGGACTACGCGGACTACGGGGGGGTGAAAATCGCGTCCCGCGAGGTCTTCTTCGCGTTTGCGGAGGGCAAGAAGGGGCCGAAGGTCACCCTGTCGGAGGTAAGCCGGATCGAACTCCCCGCTGCCTTCGACGCTCGACGTTTGGAGAAGCCGGCGGGCGGCGTCGTAGACGATGCTCTGGGGGCCGGTCACTAAGAGCGCGTCGCTTGCCTCCCCCGGCGGGCTGCCGCACCCTCCACGAGGCATGGGAGTGGTGGTGGCGATCGACGGCCCGGCCGGGGCCGGCAAGAGCACCGTGGCCCGAGCCGTGGCCGATCAGCTCGGCTTCACACGTGTCGACACCGGGGCCATCTATCGCTGCGTGACGCTGCTGGCTTTGGAGCGAGGGCTTGAAGAGAGCGCGGCTCTCGCGGACGCGGCACGACGTCTGAACCTCGACTTCGAAGGCACCCAAGTCAGTCTGGAGGGGCGCGACGTCACCCGAGCCATTCGCTCCTCCGAGGTGACGGGGGCGGTGAGCGGCGTGTCCGCGGTCCCGGAGGTCCGCGCGGCTCTCCTCGAGACCCAGCGCCGCTTGGCCCGAGAGCACCCGCGGGGCGCCGTCCTCGAAGGGCGGGACATTGGCACGGTGGTGTTTCCTGATGCTGACGTGAAGGTGTTTCTGACCGCATCGGATGAGGAGCGCGCGCGTCGCCGGCACGCCGAGCTGGTCGCGGGCGGGTCCGGGGAGACGATCGATCTCGTCCTCGAGAGCATCCGCCGACGAGACGCGCTCGACGCCGGGCGGGCCGTGGCGCCGCTGGTGGCCGCCGAAGACGCCACGGTGGTCGACTCCACCGGACTTAGCCAGGCAGAGGTGGTCCACCGCATCGTCTCCATCGTCCGCCAAAAGGTCGGGGAGGGGAGACCTCCCTCGCCTCCGGGGGCTTCCTGACGGCTACGCGTCCGGCTTTTGAACGAAGAGCTTGAAGCTGCCGAACTCGGCGCGTCCGGCGGTGTAGAGGATCTTGAACAGCGTTTGGTAGCTGATCGCGCGATCCGCGATGATGGCGATGCGGCCGTTGAACTGCAGGCCCCCAAACTCCTCGACCTCTTTGAAGTCGCGGGACTTCTCGTCCAGCGCGTTATAGAGGCGCTCGACCAGATAGCTCCCTTCGGCTCCGAGGTCTTCCGGCAGCAAGTTGCCTTTACCATCGAGCTGAATCACGGTCTGGTCGTCGACGATGACCTCCTTCGTCGTAACGATGAGCTGCAGCGAGTCCTGAATGTCGAGCTTGGTGGTCGAATGCGGAATCGTGAGGTTCGCCACGTTCACGTTGGAGGTGGAGGTGGAGTAGCTCTTGATGAGGAAGATCAGAATGATCGTCATCATGTCGAGCATGGGGGTGATGTTCAGGTGCGTGATGGTCTCGGCGTGATCGCGCTTGCGCCGACCGTTACGACGCCGCTTGCGCGTGGCGTCGTACATCGCCTGTGACGTGGGCCCACCCGTGAATTGGCTCGAGGTCGTCATCGCATTCGGGCTCAGTTGATCTGGGTAAAGGCGACGGCCGGGAAAAGCAGTCCCTGGGTGTCCTCGCGGGTCGCATCCA
>JBCBRU010000148.1:0-15755 GCA_039819565.1 Myxococcota bacterium
ATCCGCCAGCTCGAGCAGCGGCCCGAGGAGCCGGACGATAGCGACCCCGAAGCTGCTGATCTCGTCGGGCCACTCGAAGATGGGTTGCGAGGGATCCGGCCGACGAGGGTACATCAGCACGATCTTGTACGTGTCCGGGTCATAGGGGTTGATCAGGAGTCCACAGTGATGGGGCGGTTCGTCACCGTCGCCGGCGGCCAACTGGGCGTCCACGTCTCCGAAGGAGATCTGACCAAGGAGCGCCTGCTTCAGAAGCGGCAACTTCGTGGACGGCAGGCTCCTGCGGATGACCCTGAGCGCGTACTTGGGCTGAGTCTCGAGGACCATGCCGATCATGAAGCCAAAGCTCCCGAAGCTCACCGCGATGGCGTCGAAGAGCTCCTCGTCAACGACGAGCTCGCTGACCGCGAAGGCCGCCTTCACTTCGTTTACGGCCGCCGTGACCGAGGCGTCGTCTCGACACACCAGGAGGTCACCGTCCGGGCCCGCCATGTGAAAGGCGCGGACCGAGTCGTGAATGGCTCCACCGTTGAAGGAGGCTCCGTGCACCCCGGTGGAGATGGCGCCGGCGATGGTCTGGCCATCGCTCGAGCCGGACGTCGCGAGGCAACGGTTGAGGACGTCGAGTCGCTCGTTCAGGTCGCGGACGGTCGCTCCCGAGGTGACGTACACGAGACCATCTTCCGAAGTGCGGTGATAGAACGCGAAGGCTTTGGTCTCGACCAAGAGACACTTCGACGTCGTGAGGCTCGTGCCCGGCGCGGCCACGTCGGAGAAGGACCAGGCGCTGCCGATAGCGCGGAGGGTCCAGTCCCGGTCCTTGGCCCAGTGCATCATGAGGGTGAGCACATGGGCGGCGCGGGCGAGGTCGGTGTTACTGACCGGCTGGTGGAGCTCCATGACCCCGCCCACCCGGAAGCTCAGAGGATCTCCGTCCTTCTCGATACGATTCTTGTGGAAGGTCGTCATGTCCCGGTTCGCGAGGGAGATGGCGTACGCCGGTCGACCGGTGCTCTCCAGTCCTCCGAACTTCTTTCGGAGCTCCTCTCGCAGATAGTTCTTGAGCTCTTGGAGCTGGGTGCTCAGGTCATTCGGCTGCATCGGATGCTCCTTCGGAGGTGCTCAGCTGCGCCTCTATGGACGGGTCGAGGGTTTCGTTTTCCCAGGTCTGAACGTCCTGACCCCTATTTCGGACGGTCAGGGTGTACTTGACCCTGGGGTTCCAGGCTCCGACCGAGATCAAGATGCGGCTTTCGGCCAGGATCGCCTGACCGCATTTGGCCACGTGCCGACCGCCATCGACCTTGGTGCTCGAGCAATAAAGGAAGGGCGGAGGCAAGCGAGGGAGTTCTCCGGGCAACGCTGCGGCTCCCGGTCGCCCGATGTTCTCCACTTCGAACCCGATGATATCGTTGGCGATGATCTCTACTTCGAGGTGGCCCGCTTCGACGTCGAGCTTGTAGGGGCGCGTGTGCTCGCGGGCCTCGGCGAGGCGCGGGGCGGCGAGGTCCCATTCCACCCGCCCCGGCATGAAGATGCCCAGAGTCACCACCGAGACGAGAGACTCCAGGAAGCTCTGGCGAAAGCGCACTCCCTGGAGATCCCGGTCGAAGCGCTCACCGGGGGCCGTCGTCTTCTTCTCGGATACGTCCACCTTGGTGGGCAGAAGACCCCAGAGCCACACCGTGGTGCAGGCCGAGTCGGAGTCATTGACCCACAGGAGTCGACGTCCGTTCTTGACGTGGTTCGTCGCGCACCCGCTGGTGACAAGCCCGGCGAGGAGCAGTCCGCCGGCACTCCGGCGTACCCATCCGCTTGCCGCGGTCGATCCCCTAGTCATTTCGAAGCTCCACGATCTTCTGGTCGATCTTGGCGGCGACAGCCCGAAAGCCGCGGTCCGTGGGGTGAAGCTCATCCTGCCAGAAGTCTCGATAGTTGTCCCCGGAGGGGAGCTCGTCGCGTACGTCGACGTAGTGAACGTTCGGGATAGATGCATCGAGCTTCTCGAGCATGGCGTTGAAGCTGTCGATCATCTGCCGGACCACCTCTCCATTCTTTTCCAGGTCCGAGGGATCGTATCCGCGCGCGCGGAATTGAGGCTCGAGCCAGGGCCCGGGGAGAATCCACGCTCCACCCAAGAAGCCACGGCCGTCGGGGACAGCGTAGCCGTAGCCGTGAACGATGATCGGAGCGGAGCGCCCGAAGTAGAGCTCGGTCGCTCTGTCGATCTTAGCGATCAGGGCTTCGAAGGCAAGACGGAGCCTGACCTCTACGAGCCCCGCGAGAACGTCCTCGTTGAGGCCTTGGGAGCGAGACTTTGCGTGTTCGAGCATGAACCCGAGGGTCGGGCCGACGATGTCGTTGCCGCCTCCCGAGAGGAGGATGGCCGCGAGCTCGCGTCCGTCCTCTTTGACCCGCTCGAGCTTGGAGCTGAATCCATCGATCTGCTGCTCACGGTAGGCCATGTCCTCGATGCGGTCGCCGTGTTGGGCGGCGGACTCGACACGGTAGTTATGGTGGTCCTCGAGGATATTTAAGGTGTCGCCGAAAAAGGGGTAGTCGAACCACGAGTCGCCCTCGGCAACAATGGCCAGCTCCCGCCGGGCCGGGGACGACTCGCGTCCCCGGCCCGACCTCGTACGGAAGGCTCTCTCCGCTTGCTCCCTCGCCGTACGCCGGACATCCTCAATAGCTTCTTGATTCAACTCGATAGTCATCGCGAGACTCCTAGCCTCGGAGACTGCTTCGCGCTTAACACTCAAGACATCCCCCAAAGCGGGGAGATAGGGCCGGCCATGGCGCGGCGACCTCCCCCGAGGGCTCACCCCATCGGGGGATAGGACTGTGGAGCTATCGCTCTTCAAAGTGGCGTCCGCGGGGAGACGCTTTGGTAGTGCTGGAGGATCTCGACCGGGGCTTTGTTCGGCAGCTGCGCTTCGCCGTACTGGGGGCTTTCGCGCACGCGGAGCTGCAGCGCTTCGTCCGCGACCATCTCGACGCCGGCCAACGAGCAGAGGTCCGAGGTGGGTCTGGCCGACCGGGAAGCGCGGCTATGACCCCGATCATGAGTCGAGGCGCCGTACGTATTGCGAAGGCCGCAAGCAAGCCGCCCGCGATCGATTTCGCTGCAGCTCGTTAGATGGACAACGGGGGAGGAAGGATTCGATGGATCTCTCAAAGCTCAGGCAATTTCTCGAGGAGCGCTTTGCGGTCGACGAGCTCGCTCCCATATTGCAGGACCTGCTCGGCGCGAACCACGCGGACTTGCCCTCCCGCAAGAGCACGAGGAGTCACTACGTGGCGGGCGCCACGAGAGTACTGGAACGCAACGGCCTCATCGGTGATGAGCTGAAGAGGCGGCTCAAGGCCGAGCGGAAGAACTTCGAGGAAGAGATCGAGACGATCTTTGCAGATCTCGAGATGCCCACTCCGGCTCGGAGGCCCATGAATGCGATGCCTCGGTGGGCGCTCGTGGCTGCGGGCCTCAGCGCAGCCACGGGCCTGGGAGTGACCATCGTCTGGGGTAACGGTCGCGAGCCCTCACAGACGAGGAGCCCATCGGTCCAGACCAGCACACGACCTCTTTTCTTCGAGCCCGCTCTCTCCGAAGAGGAGCTTTCCATCTATAGACTGACCCAGGACCTCCTCGAGATCCGCCAAGTCTATGACCAGTATCTAAAGACCGCTTCGCGGGTCTCTGAGGAGGTGCGCGTGGCGGATCGCGCCCCAATCATGAACGAGCTCGCTCGTATCGGAAAAGAAGCCAAGAACGTCGAGCCAAGCAACGAGACGGTATCCGCTCTATACCAGGTCAAGAGGTACGAGGTGATTTCGCTCGCGAACATTCTCTGGCTCGAGCTGAGTAAGAAGCCGAGATCGCGCTCTCGCATGATCCTCGCCCTCGCGGCCGCGCGGCGCGCCGTCAGCCTCATCACGTGGATGAAGACAGATGGGCAGGCCGAAGCTCGCATCCGTGAACAGCTCGCGCTCCTCAGGGAGACGAATGAAGAGGCTCAGGTCAGTTGGTACGTGGTCCATGCGAAGGCGCTGCTCGTCGAGCACGACCCCGGCCAAGCCTGCCAGGTCAAGACCGAAGTCCGTGAGTTCGAAGATGCGTTCGCCGAGTACTCGCCCACCCGGCTGCTCAAACGTGATGCGACCATCCAGTACGCGCTCGATCGCGCGAAAGAGGAGGACTGCTCATGATCGCTCTATTGCTCCTCGCGGTAGCACAAGCGCCCTCCCAGATGCCGATGCCGACGGTGGGATACATCGCCGTGCCGGACGCGGAATACGGCGGGCTGCGGGTGTTTGGTCTCGAAGATGTGCACACATCGTCCAGCGCTGAGGGCGCTATGGCCGAGCGGGCTCGAAGGCTGGTCTTTGAGTCCTTCGATAGCGACGGATTTCAGCTTCTCTCCCCGGTGACGGTGCCCCCGCGTCGCTACAAGTATCTCGAGAGGACGACCGCGCGGCTCGCCGGGGGGAGAGAGATCGAGGCGTGGGTGCTCAGGCTGTCTGATTGCCCGGACTGCGCGCCTATCTCTCCGACCAACCCCCCTCCGGGTTCGGGGGGTGGGGGCTGCGACCACTGCCCTCCCATCGATCCCCTTCCGGATACAGAAGACCAGCCGATTCCGTCGCCCAACGGCATCGAGGACATTAGGATGAAGTACCTCGGACGAGATGCGAGCCCCGAGGGCTCAGCCAAGGTCTTCGACATTGAGCCGTTCCTGCAAGCCTCACGCGACGAAGCCGGCTCCGAAACAACGACGCTCGACTCCCAGCGCCTCGTGGAGCGAATCAAAAAGGCGCTGGCCGAAGCTGAAGAGAAGGCACTCGCTGAGTAGAGACAGAGCCAGCCCCTGCGGAGGCTCAGATGCCCTAAAGCAAATCTACTCAATGGTGTTGGGCGTCGGCTTCAAAGGCGAGACGCAAGGCCTCCTTCAGCTCTCCCACGTTGCGGTGGCGCGCATTCGGCTCGGGCGCGCGCGCCCGCGTGAGCTCGGCGCGCACTCGCGCTCCAGCTCCCGTGAGGGCGGGGGTGAGGTCGGCGAGGGCGTCCTCCAGGGTACAAGCCAGGCCGTAAACGTCGGCACGTTCGTCGACGGTACCGCCCTCATGCATCTCGGGGGGCGCCGAAGGGTGTCGACAAGGAGGAACCTCGGTGCCCTTGGTGGTCGGGATGAGCGTGTCTCTCAGCAAGGGATCCGCGAACACGACGTGTCCCTCGTGCCCGACGAGGAGCTTCGAGGGCCGAAGGTTCAAATGGACGAACTGTTGGGCGTGGTAGCGCTCCAAGGGGCGGCAGGCGGCGAGGAAGAGCTCGGGGACATCGCCGGGCACCCGCGCCGCGGCGGTTCGGACGTCCCCCTCGGCATACTTCTCCATGACGACCGCCACTCTCCCGTCCTCGTGAATCAGATCGGTGACGCGGACCGCCAGCTCGGGGTTTCCGGCCTCGATGCGGGCCACCGCGATCGCCCGCTGGAGGTCTTGGTCGGCCCCCGTCACGACGCGCACGGCCACCCAGACGTTCAAGCGCTGGTCCCAGGCCCGGACGACCCGCCCGCCGCGAGCGCCACCGATTCTTGGTTGCTGGCCGGCATGTCATCCCTTTCTCAGGCGGTCGATCTCTCGGGCGCGGCCCGACCGCTCTCGTTTGAGGAGGTCTAGGAAGGCGGCGTCGAGCTGGCCGCGTCGGTCGAGCACCTCGACCAGGTCGAAGACGACCTGTCGAAGAGAGTTCCCCCAGGCGATGGAGCCTTCTACGCTGGACAGGTTGCCGAGCGAAATGAGCCGTCGCAGCTCGCTCACGCTGAAGGCGCTGGTCAGAAAGTTCATGAGCTCGCGCTTGTCGATCGGACCCGAAGCCGCCGGTGGATTCTCGGTCGGTGTATGGACGGGGGGATCCGCGGGCGTCGTCGTGGGCGCAGCGACGATGGCGGAAGCCTCAGCCATCACGGTGACCGAGTTGCGGTTCTTGGCCGCGAGAATCTCCGCGAGACGTAGCCACAGCAGCAGCGGTTCGGAATCGCCGGATTGGGCCACGTCGTTGAGCACGTTGAGATCGGAGAGCTGCTGAGCTGCGGGCGCCGCTTGGCCCTCCATGAGCTGACGGAGGCGCGAGGGTAGCGAGCTGACGAGAGCGTCGCGTTGTTTCGGGAGGTCGGCGTCGAGAGCGGCTTTGTAGACGCGGATGAGCCAGTCGGGGTCGAGGGCGGCCATGCTTCGGTCCTAATCCACGTGGCCCTGGCTGGCGATCTCCGCGCCAAGCTCGGGGGCCACTTCGTCGATGCGATCCAGGATGGCGGCCATTTGGGTGCCTTGGTTTCCGTCGGCGCGGTGGAGCGCCCACGCCTTCCACCCGTCGTCGCAGACCGGGGAGCCGCTGGAGCCGCCCTGGGTGTCGGTCTCATAAAGCACGTGGGTGTCGCTGGTGCTCGTGACCTTGTTGGCTCGGATCCCGATCTCGAGGGGTCCGCCGTTTGGATGCTGGGGGATGTTGGCGGGGAGGAAGCCCCCGCCCTGTATCGTAAGCCGGGTCCTCGACACGCGCACGCCGGACTGGGGGCGCCTCGGGATACGGAGGATGGCGTAATCGAGCTGTGGCTGCCCCCACTCGGCGAGCACGAGCTCAGCGCCAGCCACGTCGGGATCCTCGGTGCCGGAGGACGGGGGCTCGGCCCGAAAGTGTAGCCGAACCCGCTCCGCGAGCTCGCGCATGCGGGCTTGCGTAATGGTGTGGACCTCCAGGGCGGGGACATCGCCCATGGCCAAGACGTGCCAGCGTTAGCGCCTGAAGCGAGACCAGTGCGTCCGAGCTGGGGGCCTCGGAGGGTCTCGCTCCGGCGGCGTACCGGAGCCGCGCCACCGCTAGCTTTTCCTCGGCCACCCGAGCGTGGGCAGCGTCGGTGCCTCTGAGGAAGATCGCGGTGTGGGCGAGGAGGTCCACCATGGGCTGCGACCCATCGATCGGATCCGCCCGATTTAGAGTCGGCAGGTCGGCCATCGCTTGAGGGAGCGGCCCCATGCTGCCGTCGACCGGCAAGACGGCTTGAACGGTTGGGCTCAGGGCGCTGCGCAGCATGGCAGTCTACTCGACTACATGTACGCTGGCGAGGTCGGGCTCTTCAATATTGATCCGGAAGCTGTGGGAAACATCGTCGATATCTACGAGCACGAAAGGGCGTTGGAGGCAGGGGATGTGGCGAACCCGGAAGGTGGAGCCTGAGGGGTATGGCGGTACCCAACATTCGGAAACAACCTGACCGAGCGCCGCCCCTCAAGAAGAGGGTAGCCCCTCAGGTCGATGCCGGGGGTGCAATCAAGAGCGCACGAACGTCCGGCGCGAGGTGAGCTCGAATGGTCGCGGTCGGAATGCCTCGGTTGTTCTCGCTCAACTGCACATCGTTCGGGTTGATCTGCCCGCGGTTATGATGGAGCGCCACGCAGGTGAGCTCGGGGCCGAAGACGGGTGAACCTGAAGAGCCCGGCAGTGTGCTCGGACGGTACGCAACCCGAGTGCCGTTCGCGTTGGCATGGTCGAAGCCCGGCGTCGCGAAGGCGATCTGAAGGGGCTGAAGGGGTGGGGTCCCGTCCGGAGGCTGGCCAGGGTGCTGGACGATGAGAATGGGGGCTTCTGGTGGAGGGAGAGCGTAGTCCTTCGAGAGGTCGACCCAGCCGCGTACCCCGCCTCCGATCTGCTCGTCACCCACCCGCGAAGCCAGCTTGAGAAGGGCGTAGTCGAGCTCGTCCGGAGCCGGATCGCCCTGTAGACTGAGATCGGCGGTGCTGAACGGACTATGAGGGATGGTCCAAGCCTGATCGATCCCAACCCACGGCAGACTATTCGACGGAGGATCTCCGTTGGGGCTCACGCGGAAGTCGAAGCGTACCCGAACGTCACTGGCTGGTACGTGGCCCTGGAGATGCTTCTGGACGACGTGATAGTTCGTGAGAACGAGGTCGGGTCCCACGAGGAATCCCGTGCCTTCAGGAGTGCCTTGGGAGACCTGGCATACATGGTTCTCGATCCCGGTCATCCAGCTCCCCACCTTCGAAATATCGAGGAAGGGGTCGCCGGGCGTCGTCAGCCGCTCCAGGTCGGCCGGACTGAGGCTCGCGGCCGGTCCCGACCAACCAGGTCGTCGAGAGAGGTCGAGCACGAGGGCCCTCAGGTCCGACCGGTGCGGCCGAGCGGTGGCGGCCTCGACCAAGAGTCTCTCGAGCAGACCGCGCTGCTGCGCGGCCAATACCGCTTTAAATACGACCTCGTCGGCCCCCACACCCACCGGTAGGCTTCCAGAAACTTCGGGCAGCTTAGTTTCAATGAGCCTGAGCAGCTCGAAGATGCTTGCGGCTCCGGTGAATGATTCGCCGAGGATATCGGTGACCCTTCCGAGGTCGTTACCTTGAAGCTGTACGGGCAAGGGTATGTCTTCCTTTCGTATAGAGTAGGTCGGCCGCTGGACGTTGTCCAGCCTGGGGGGCTGAGACGATTCTCAGAGACCCTTTAGAGGCTTGGGATGGATGGAGTGCTCGCGTTTACGCTCGAAGTTATAGCAAGGGCCAGTTGACCTGAGCTCGCTCAGCTCGGCCAACGGCCGAGAACTGGCTACTTAGCTCGGCGAAGCCGAGCGAAGCGCAGTCGGTTGAGCTCAGCTTAACCGGTCACTGCTGTAATGAAGCCTCGAGACTGAGGTCGGGGCCCATCCCCCGGACGGGGGAGGGGATCAGCGGCCGATCCCTCCCTCACTCGGGTGAGCGTCTTTCGGCACCCCAGGGAGGTAGGAAGTAAGAAATGAAGGCGGCCCGCCCCGCTTCGAGGAGCTCATCCATGAAGGTCTTGCTCGTGCCTCTCCTATTCCTCTTTGCGGGGTGTCAGGCCCACATGCCTAGCGTCCGACATCTCTCGTCGGGACCTGCAGGGGAGGGCGCCCTCGTCTATGCTCTCCCCAAGACGCGTATCGAGGTTCGCCTGAAGGCTGCATACATCGAGGTAGATTTAAAGAAAGCCCCGTGCGCGTTCGCTTTTGACCTTCAGGCCAAGACCGGGAGGCTCAGCCCGGAGGAAAGGGCACTTCGAGACGCGCTGGATCGTTCGGGTCTCAAGAAGCCCACCCAGCCCGCATCCCTAGCCATCTCCGCGGCAGTATGGACGTTGGCAACTCAGCCCGACGCGAAGCAGATCTACGAGCTCGAGCTTCCGGAGAGCCGTGACTTTCCCGCCCAGGACAAGCTGTCGGTCGAGCTGGAGCAGGGCTGGAGCCTCAGTCAGAGCACCTTCGAAGCTGAAGATGAGACCGTCGCGGCGGCGGGGCGGGTCACCAACTTCGTCGCGGGGATCGTCGGCTCGGTCTTCGGCCTGGGAGGCGCCCCGAGCCTCGAGAGCACCGCGCCACCCAAGCCGGTCCGCTACTGCACGGCACTCCTCGAGCAGCGCGAGGAGACCGGTCGAGCGCTCACGGCCCTATACGCCGACCTCCGCGTGGACCAGGCGGTCGCCGAGTGGAGCGAGGCCCGACTCAAAGCGCAGATGAAGACCCGGGCGGCGGCTTTCACTGGGGCCGTGTCCAAGGTCGGCGAAGTTCGCTGCTCGATTTCCCCCGTCTGGAAGGACGGAGCCGCCGCCTCGGGAGCCGCCGACGTGGCCCTGGATCCCGCCCCCCGTCTTCCTTCCATCGACTTGGTAACGGTGGCGAAGGAAGGTACGTGGTGGGTCCACCCGACGTGCCGGATTCCAGGGGGCTTCCCCGCTTCGGCCGGGAAACCCAACACCGGTGTTCGCTTCGGTCTCGAGCTGGAGCTGGGCACGGACCTTG
This sequence comes from Myxococcota bacterium, assembly GCA_039819565.1. Lineage (GTDB taxonomy): Bacteria > Myxococcota > Kuafuiibacteriia > Kuafuiibacteriales > Kuafuiibacteriaceae > JAHQVK01. Next base: position 9,825 of record JBCBRU010000148.1, read on the forward strand.
CCGGGCCCCTCCCCACCACTGTCGACGAAGCGAAGAAGCACCTTACTCCGGGCGGGGCAGAAGGTTCCCTCAGCTACGTCTATCGACGCCCGCGTCCCGCCACCGTCTGGATCTCAAAAGGGCAGCGCGAAGTTCCGTTCACGCCGCCCGCTAGGGCGTGGCTCCCGCAGCTCGGCCGCGTCGCTGCTCTTCCTCGGCTCAAGGGCAGAAAGGTCGCGGGCACGGTGCGTCTCGACCCAAAGACGGGCGCTCTCACCGCCTTTCAGGTATCCACGGAAACCGTAGATCCTTCGACCTCGCTCGAGTCGGTAGGCACCCTCGTCCAGGCCGTCGCCAAAGAAACGGCGTCGAAGTCCGAACTCGAGCAGGCCAAAGAGCGCAAGGAGCTCCTCGAAGCCCTCGTGGCTATCGAAGCCGCGGAAGCGAAGCTAGGAAAGTAACTCGAACCTTATAGCGTGGCGCGGGAGCCCGTCGGGCTCAGCTTCGTCGAGGTCTCGTCTATGGTTCCGAGGGTTCATCGAGAAAGCCGGCGCGGAGGACAGCTATCTCATCCCGTCGCTGGTCTCGCACCTCGCTCAGGCTCTGAAAGAAGCGCTCGTCGATGGCATTGCGTCGGGCGAGGACCCGGACGAACTCGAAGGCAAGGGTCGAGAGTGGGGCTCCCCAAGCGACGTCATGAGCGGCCTCGGGTAATCGCGTCGAAGCAAACCTCTTCAGCTCCTGGGCCGAGAAGCTCGCGACGAGCCACGCTTGGAGGGCTTGCTCGGCGTGCGCATGCTCCTGACGTGCACGCTCGCGCTCACCATGGTCCATGCTGGCGGCGAAGCGGTCAACCTTGCCTCTAACCCTCGCGGGAAGCGAGGCCATGCGGGCCGATACTTCAGCTCGGGCGCGGGCGAGGGGGATGCGATCGGACTCACCCTCGATGGCCAACATGAAGTCACGCAGAGCCGAGAGTTCCACGCCTGCGTAGGAGGGCCGCTCGAGGAAGCTCGTCTCCCGCTCGAGGAATTGGATGAGGCTCCGTGAGTAGGTCTCAGGGGGAAGAAGGCCGTCTCGGTCGAGATTCAGCGTTTGCCGGAGGACTTCGATGCGCGCATGCAGTCCGAGGACCACCACGCGGTAGGATCGCCGCCGCGCATGCCTCCCCCCGTGAAACGACCAGAGCTCAACGCGAGCATTTCCCGGGGCCCGGAGAAATTTGGTGCGGACGTCGGGCTCGTCGCGGGGACGACCGGGATCTAAGATACGCCACGCATCGCCATCGTGAGGAGGGTGTTCCCTCGCCGAGGTAAACGTGATGACCGGCCGCCCCACGCGCATCGAAGGAACGTCGTCCCCGCGCGAAGCCCGCAGCACCGCCTCGAGGGGCCTTGCCAGGGCAGGCATCGGTACGTACGAAGACGCCCCGCCTCGCGGATGACCCCGCGCCTGAATCTTGAGCACCCGCTCGACGATGTCCTTCAGGTCGTGTGCATCTTCGAAGTGCAGTCCTATCTCCAGCCGGCGTATCGGCCGACGCGCGCTCCCGAAGAGACGGCGATAGAGGACACGTGGGCTCTTGCCCAGCTGGAGGCGGACGGCCCGGTTGGCCACATAGAAACGATCGTCGTGCGGAAAGGCCGGATCGGCTCCCAGGCGTCGCTCATCCGCCGGGCCGACCAAATTGTGAAAGCCGGGAAAGACGTCCCAGATATCCGCAGGCCAGGTGGCATACCTATGGGAGGTCAAACCCGCGAACCAAGCAGTATCCAGGATCGGAAAGGCCACGACGACCAACGTTCCGCGGGTGCTCATGGGCAACAAAGAAGGGGCCCGGCGCGCACGCCAGGCCCCAGGTAGTGAGCTACCGCATGGGTAACCCACCGCTAAACTGGTCACACAGAACCAGAGACGCAAGCTCTAGAGTTGATCCTTGGTTTAGCGCCCGTCAAGTCGCCTCCCGAAATCTCATCGCTCGGTGAGGGGGCGCGGCCGCCGGTGTCCGGCGGCGTCCCGGCGGGGGAATATATGGGAGAGCGCCCCATGCTCCTATGTGAGTGGCCTCCATTGCCATCATTTCTTCACGATCGTAGGAGAGGCTAAGCGTGACTCCGGACAAGACCGCCCTCCGCGAGCTCCTGAAGTCGATGTACGGCGTCGACGAACTCGTCATGTTCCTCACTGTCCACTATCCGGAGGTCGTTCAGGACATCCCGACGAAGGAACCGCTACGCAGGGTGGTCGTCGAGGTTGTCGAAGTGATGGGTCGCCGCGGCCTTCTCGACGAGCGCTTGTGCTCGGCTTTGGTGCGCGACCGCGGCGAGGGTCGGCGCGTGGACATCGAGGCGCTCTGGACCCCCTCTCCGGCGGACGAGGAGCCCCTCCCGGACCCGTCTCCCGAAGACCCCGACCTCACGGAGACGCTTCTGGCCTCTGAGGCATCCTGCTCTCTTCGACAGGCGCTGCTGGAGGTGATCGCTTTGGCGCCGGACAGCTTGCGCCAAGCGCTCGTATCCAGTCTCGAGGTTAGGGAAGGCGGTATAGAGAGCCTCGTTCAAGCCTGCTTCGAAGCACCCATGGACGAACTCGGGGTGGCTCTCGTCAACGCTTCTCAGGACCTCAGGACGGAGGATGAGCGCCGAGCCTTTCGTGACTTCCTCGTTCGCCTCGTACCGGCGCTCCTCCGCGTGGACGGCGCCTCGGTCAAGGTGTGGGTAGCGCAGCGCGAAAAGGGAGAGCCGGCCATCATTGCGGTTCCGGGGCTCAGCTCGCTTGCCCTCGCGGAGAGCCTCGTGGCGGCTTTTCAGAGGCGGCCGGCCCGCTTCGCGCGGGTCGAAGATACGCTCGACTCTCCGCACCGCCTGGAGCTCGGCAAGGTCACCGCCGTCTCGGAGGAGACCTCCGTGGAGGGGCTCAAGAAGGCGGCGCACCGGCAGTATCTCGGTCTCCTCGACCAGCGGACGTCCCTCAGCTCCCGGGGCCGGACCCGCACGGAGGCCTTCTATCGGGCTAAGGCCAAGAAGCTTCGAGCCAAGAACCCCTACCACTACGTGGTGGTCGGCAAGGAGGAAGGGCTCCGCTTCGCGGTGGCCTTTCACGAGGCACTCAAAGACTATTCGGCCCCTCCGGTGGTACTGCAAGGACACGTGCAGGACCGTCTCGAAGAGGTGGACGAGCTCCTCGAGTACCTCGAAGACCATCTTCACGATCTGCGCGCCCTCTTTCCGGAGATGTCCCCCCGATGAGCGAACAAGACCCGACCTATGAAATGCGCCTCCTCGAGGTCGACCCGGACGCACCCATCGATCTCCCTCCTTTCGTCCCTCCAAAAGAACTTCTCGAAGGGAAGGCCCCGCGCAAGGTCCGGCATATTTTCGCGCGGGAGGACATCGACGTGGTGAACGCGGCCCTCGTGACCCGGCGACCGGTGCTCCTTCGCGGTGAGCCCGGCATCGGAAAGAGCCAGCTGGCTCGGGCCGTGGCTCACCAAAGCGGTCGCGCCTTCGTGAGCACCGTGGTCGATGCGCGGACGGAGCCTCGAGATCTCCTCTACCGCTACGACGCGGTCCGGCGCCTCGGTGCCGCTCAAGTGCAGGGGAAGCTTCCCCACCCCTCGCTGGAGGCGCTCGATGAGGCCAAGTTTGTCGAGCCAGGGCCTTTGTGGTGGGCGTTCAGCTGGAAGACCGCGCTCGATCAGATCCAAGAGGTCTTCCGGTCTCGCGGCTCGAAGGAGGAAGCGCCGACGCCATGGTGCCCCCTGGGCTTCAACCCCGAGACCGACGGCGTGGTCGTGCTCATCGACGAGATCGACAAGGCGGATCCCTCGGTTCCCAACGGCCTCCTGGAAGCTCTCGGGCAGCGGTCCTTCCTCCCCATGGGGCGCACCGAGCCCATCCGCCAGACCGGCCCCGCGCCCCTCGTGGTCATCACCTCGAACGAAGAGCGCACGCTCCCCGGCGCGTTTCTCCGGCGGTGCTGGGTTCGAGAGATTCGTCCCGAAGGTGACCTCGCGGCGTGGCTCACGGCCCGTGGCCGGGCCCATTTCCCCGACCTGGACGAGGCCGTCGTCGACGAAGCCGTCCGTCAGCTGATGGTGGATCGCGGCATGCTCGAGGGGGAGAATCTCACGCCTCCCGGCCAGGCGGAGCTCATCGATCTCCTGGCTGCCCTCGATGAGCTCGGGCCCGTCACCCAGGAGAAGGGTGAGGGTCTGCCGGAGGCGCAACTTCGTTTGCTTAAGCGTCTCGCCCCCTTCGCCCTCAAGAAGCACCCCCAGGCGCAGTCCGCGGCCGTGAGCTCGTCCCGCTCCGAGGCCCAGGACGAAGAGCCGTCGCGCTCCTCATGAGCCCTCCTCACTCGCGGGGCCCCGCCCTAGGGCGGGGGGATCTCCTCCGCCTTGCGGTGAGGGACGGTCATGCCGCTTTCGAGCGGGCCCTCGATCGGCTCGGCTATGTCCGAGAGCTTGCGCCCGACCGACCGGGGGGGCTGTCGCTCGAGGGTGCGCCCATAAAGGCGCCGACGCCGGGCGAGGAGACTCGGTCCGCGACCTTACCCACGACCTTCCTTCGGGTCCGGGCGGTGCAGTTTCACGACGCCCCTGAGGTCCAAAGCCAGCGCCGCACGACGTCGCTCCCGCCGTGGTCGAGCCGCGCTATCCTGCGCCCGGAGGCGCTCGTCCCCAACGCGTCGTCTCCGACCTCCGCGCCCAGCCGACGCTGGCCGGACTGGGCCGGCGCGCTCCATCGCGCGCTCGCCGGCGCCGACGCTCTGGGGCGCCTCGACCTCGAAGCGGCCGTGGAACGGGCCGCCCGCCTCGACCCCCTCGAGCCCATCCCGCGGCGCCCCTCCCCGGGCCTTACGGGACGACTGTGGGTGCTCGTCGACCGGCGGGTCACCCTCGCCCCGATTTGGACTGAGCAAGAGATCGTCCTTTCCGGGCTCCTTCACACCTACGGCACCCGTCGCATCGTGCCTCTGGCGCTCCCCGATGGACCCCGCTCCCAAGAGACGCAGCTTCTTCACTCCGAGGCCGTCTCCGGCGACGCCGTGCTCGCGGTCGGCGAGGTCGCGGGGGCCGAGGGGGCGTGGGCCGCTTTGGGCCGGGCCGTGCGGGGACGTCTCCCCCTTCGGGTGTGGACGAGCGTGGTCGGGCGGCGGGCGCCCATGGAGTGGAGAGGCGCGGCGCTCGGCGGCGGGGAGGACGTGAGCCCGGACGCGGTCGAGGCGCTTCTGGCGCGTCTCGCCTACGCCTCGACCTTCGACGCCGATCACCTTCGGCTCGCAGCGGAGGCTCTAGGGCTTGGGCTCGCGCATGCGCTCGCTGTGTGGCGCCACCCCGACGTTCGAGTGGGGCTCGATGCCCGTGCCTACTTTGTTCGCAACCTCGACGAGCACCGAGCTCGCTTTCGCGCGCTCCGTCCCGAAGCGCAAAATCGAGCGCTCGAGCAGCTCGGGGCCGCCCGCCGCGCCCGTGAGCCCGAGCTCTTCGCGGAGGAGCTGGCGTCGCTCCGCGGCGACGACGTCTCGCTCGAAGGCCTTCCGGCGGATGTCCTCCGGGCCGGAGAACGCTACTTCCTCAGGCTGGAGCGCGCGGTCACGGAAGGCCAGCTTGACCGTCGAACGCAGCAGAGTCTTCGGGGCTGGCTGCGCCGGCTCGACGAGCGCGTGGACCCCAACGCCTTCGGACGGAGGGATGACGTGGGCCAGGCCCTGCAGCGCCTCTGGTGGTCCGCCTGCCGCGAAGATCGGCCCGTCCCCCCGGGGCTGGACCTCAGCCTCGTCGCGGACCTCGAGCTGGGAAGAACCCCCGAACGCTTTCAGCTCGGGGTGGGCCCGGAGGGCCTCGCCGTCGACGACGAGGCCGCCAGCTGGCTCTACGAAGTGGAGTCCGGGGACGGCGCGGTCTCGCTGCCGGCGTGGCGACCCTCCTGGGCCGTCGAGGCCGGCTTC
>JBCBRU010000149.1:0-15707 GCA_039819565.1 Myxococcota bacterium
CAAAACTGCGAGGGCGCGCATCGACAGCAACGTTTGAACAAATCAGGCAGTTCTTGCGATTGACTCGCAAAAACATGCGAACTACCTGCAGTCCATGAAATTGATAATCGTTCCTGCTCGCGTGGCTCTGGGATGTTTGATGACCCTCGGCGTCGCCTGTGGGGATGACGACGGGACCACGACCCCCGACGCGGGCACGGCGACCCCCGATACGGGCGTCACGGACCCCGACATGGGCGTCAAAGAGGATATGGGAACGGGCCCCATTACCGCTCCCACCACTTTCAACTTCCAGAGCCGCTTCACCGCGGGTGAGAGCAGCGTGGCCTACTCCGGCCAGGTGAAGCGACACCTTCTGATCGAGAACATCAAGAAGTACCTCGGCGGCCTAACGGACCAGACGTTCATGAACCCACAGACGGGAGACGTCGTTTCGGCCCTTCGTTTCTTCTACGAGTTCACCACCGCAGGCGGTGACCCCGGGGACGAGATCGGCTTCGCCCCCCCGGGGATGCTCCCCGCCACCCAGACCCTGTGGATGGACCTGGGCAGCCTGTCCGACTTGAAAGAGAAGTTCCCGGAGTTCGATGCCAACTTTACGGGCAACGTGGTCGGCTACGGAGACGGCTCGCTGACCCCCGAAGGCGCTCTCCTGGACATGTTTGCGAAGGTCGAAGGCTTGGTTCTGGACCGCTTCAACGGCAACGTTCCGCTCGACCCTTCGGGCGCCGCCATCACCTCCGTCTACGTGGCGGCCGACGGCGTCGACTACCAGCAGCTGATTCAGAAGTACCTCCTCGGAGCGGTCCCGTACTCACAGGGGACCGACGACTATCTGGACGACGACACGATGGGTAAGGGCCTGCTCTCAGCCAACGATGCGGCGAGCGACGGCCGCCCCTACACCCCCCTCGAGCATGTCTGGGACGAGGGCTTCGGCTACTTCGGAGCCGCTCGCAACTTCGCTGACTACACTGACGACGAGATCGCACAAAAAGGCGGACGTCCAGAGTGGCAGGGAGCCCATGACACCGATGCTAGTGGCAGCATCGACCTGCTCTCGGAGCATGTCTTCGGCCACGCCCAGAACGCGGCCAAGCGAGATCGCGGAAGTTCCGCGGACGCCATGACGGACTTCACGGCCGACGGCTTCCAGGCCTTCATCGACGGCCGGACGCTGATCGTGAACGCCGGGGGTAACCTCGATGCCACTCAGCTTGCCGAGCTGCAGGGCTTCCGCGACGCCGCCGTAGGCGCTTGGGAGAAGGCCATCGCTGCGACCGTCGTCCATTATATCAACGATACCCTCCAGGACATGGGCAAGTTTGGCACCATGGAGTATGGCTTCCTCGACCACGCCAAGCACTGGTCGGAGATGAAGGGTTTCGCGCTGAGCCTGCAGTTTAATCCGAACCACGCCCTCATTTCGGCCGCCGACCTCCAGAGCATCCTCACCGCGATGGGCGACGCGCCCGTGCTGCCCAACGCCGACAACGCTGCTATCGAGGCCTACCGGACCGCTCTGAACGGTGCCAAGGCCACCATGCAGACGGCTTACGGCTTCGACGCTCGCAACATGGGAGACGCCATGGGGCTGGGGGGATGGTGATGCGCGCCCTACGTGGCATCGCGGCGGTCCTGGCTCTCGGCGTCACGGCCTGCTCGGAGAGCGGAGATGGCGGGGGAGACAACGATAATCCTCCCGACGGAAGCACGAGCGCTCGACAGCAGTTCCTGACCTCCGTCGTGGATAGCGCCATCCTTCCGTCGCTGGCGGCCCTCGTCACGGAGACCGCGAAGCTGCGGGATGCCACCGCGGCGTGGTCGTCGGCGCCTACGGACGCAGCCGCCCTTGCCGCGGCACGGGAGGCTTTCGTGACCGCCTCGGCTGCACTTCAGCGGACGGAGCTGATGCAAATGGGGCCTGGAGGCTCCGCGGACAGCTTCCTTGGCGGCGAGGGGATTCGAGAGGAGCTCTACTCCTGGCCGGTCGTAAGCGCCTGCCGCGTCGATCAGGAGACGGTAAAGAACGAGTTCGCAGCTCCTGACTTCTTCACAACGCGCCTCACGAACGTCTACGGTCTCGACGCCCTCGAGTACCTGCTGTACGTCGAGGGCGAAGACAATGCCTGCCCTGCATCGCAGACCATCAACGCTTCGGGCTCGTGGCGGATGATGGTTCAAACCGCAGGCACCCTCATTCAGCGGCGAGCCGCGTACGCTGCGGTGGTGTCCGCCCAGCTGGCCTCAGATGCGGAGCGTCTGGACCAGGCGTGGCGTCAAAGCTTCGCGGCGGAGGTCAAAGACGCCGGCGAGGATAGCTCGCGGTTCGGCAGCACTCAGGACGCGATCGACAGCCTCTTCGCCGCCATCTTCTACCTCGAGAGAGCTGTGAAGGACACGAAGCTGGGCAGCCCCATGGGCATCACTGCGGCCTGTATGACCTCCAGCTGCCCCGACATCGTCGAGTCTCGTCATGCGGGACTCTCCTTGGAGTGGGTTCGCGCCAACCTAGAGGGTTTCGAATTAGTTTTTCTCGGGGGGGCAACTGCCGAGGCTGGGTTTGGGTTCGATGATCTCCTCGTCGACGCCGGCTTCGACACGCTGGCGACCACGATGAGAGACGAGTTGGTAGCTGCAAAGGCGGCTGCGAACGACGCGTCGGGTCCTATGCAGGACACTCTTGAAGTGCCCTCGACGCGAGCCGTGCACACTTCGGTGGACGCTCTTGCGAGAAACCTCAAGACCCAATTCGTTTCCGCGTTGGCCCTCCGCGTTCCCAACGAAGGCGCAGCGGACAACGATTGAAGTAGAGGAGAGACCTCGTCCCGCCACCGTGCGGTCGACGAGGCTCTCCGCCCGCCGGCCCCTTCTCGTTCAGATCGCTTCGGCGATCTGAACGAGACCTTTCTCAAACGCATCCATACTCGATCGTTCGAGGGGAACGAACGACTTCCCGCTCGATCGGCAGGCTCTCTTGACCTGGCGTACTGCGGCGTGGCTCACCCTGTCGAGCGGGCAGAGAACAGCGTCCGCACGCTCGCACATTCCTCCGAGGCGCCCGAGTCCGTCTTCTACGCCTCCGTCATGGAGAAGAAGCTCGCCATTGAGTGAGGAGACGAGTCTCGAGAGCCAAGGGTGCATCCTTCGCTCCCCGCCCACGTATAGGATGCATCTCCCTGCGAGATCGCAGTTTCCGCATAGGGAGGGGTTCTCTGAGCATGCAGACCAGGGCTCGAGGTCGGTGCGGGACGGAGATTCCACTTGGGTGAGGGGAGGCAGCGAAGGTTCCGGGTTCACCTCTACCTCCATCCGGGACGATGCCTCCTCCAACTCGGAGCAACGCCTTAGAGCGTGGTCCAAGCTTCGCTGGGTCTTCTCGAGCCGGCGAGACAGTCTCTCGTTTTCTTGCCGAAGACGAGCCACGGCGACCTCGTCGAGACTCAGCGCGCGATCTCGCCATCGCTCGAGGTCGGAGTTGAGGTTCGCAACTCGAGCTTCGAGGGCTCGCTCGCGATCCTCGGACTTCGTCTGAGCCTGCGCATGCTCCTTCCGGAGGTCGCTCACCATCGCTTCCAGACTCTTGGCTCGTGCGTTTACCTCCTCGTACCGAGCCAAACGTTCGTGCCGGCCGTACCCCACCCGATGAGACAGCATATGGACTTCACCAAAAGCCTCGTCCAGCAGCGCTCGATCCGCATCCGGATGAGACATGAGCGCCCAGTAGGCGGTGCGCACATGGCCCGCCTCGAGATCCTTCTTCCATAGACTTCGGAGTTCTCTGGGTGTGGTCGCGGTCCGATAGCGCGCGATGGCTCGCGCGCAGGCCCGATCGAGCGCCTTGTTGATGAGGCGCGCGGCTCGATTGTCCGTTTTGGCATGGAAGACGGCCAAAGCGTGGATGTCGTAGTCGCTCAGACTGCCGAGACTGTCCCCTTCCGTCTTCCTTACGATACGGGCGCAGGCGTTGAGCGAAAGGCAGGTGCCCAGAATTGAACATTGGTAGCCCGGCGGAACCTCCCACACCCTGCGCTTTCCGCGCGAAACGACCGGCTTCGACGGCGCCCCGTCACATCTCGAACACATGAGAGTGATTTTGAGAATGATTATCAAATAAGTCAAGACAGCCAGGCTCACATCATGGTGCTGACCTCCGTGAAGATCAGGGCGCCTGAAGGGTCCCCGGGAGAATCGCGAAGGTCGAAGTGCCGTGGGCCACCAAACGATCGTCTCCTTCTGCGAAGAGGTGGACCTCGGGGAAGATGAGCGTTTTTCCGGCCTTTCTTATCCGGCCGTCGGCGATCACCGCCTTCCCCACCACCGGCCGTAGAAAGCTCGTGTTCTGATCTACAGTGGTGATGTTCCTAAACTCGCCCAGCGCCCCCCAGCTCGAGAAGACCGAACAAGTGTCTACCAACGTCATGAGGGCTTGACCGCAGATGATACCATCGGCGCGGCAGAGACTGTTCGAGAAGGGTAAATGAAGCCGAGCTCCTTCCGAGCTCAGGCTTTCGACGGACGCTCCCAGGGCTCGCACCCAGGGGGCAAAGGCCGTGTCTAGTTGGGCACGGGCCGAATCGATATCTATCGTCATGTCTTGGACCTAATGAGGGGACGAAAGCGGATCGGAAGCCGCTTAACGCCCCGCTGGAAGTTCGAACGGAGAAGCGTCGGCTCTCCGAGCTCGAAGGCGCCCACCCGTGCGAAGAAGTTGCGAAAGAGGGCCTGCATCTGCCGCCGAGCAAGCTGGGCGCCCAAGCAGAAGTGCGGACCATGGCCAAAGGCCAGATGGGGGTTGGGGTTGCGCTCGAGGAGAAAATCGTTGGGGTCGTCGAACACTCGGGGGTCCCGATTGGCCGAGGTGAACGAGACGACCACCTTGTCTCCGGCGCGCATCCGGGCCCGCCCAAGCACCGTATCTTCGGTCGCCGTTCGGCGAAAGCTCATGACCGGCGTCCACCAACGAAGCATTTCGTCGACCGCGGAACGGAGAAGATTCGGCTCGTCGCGAAGTTGGGCCACGGCTCGGGGATGAGACCCAAGGGCGATGATCCCACCGGGTAGGCCGTTACGGAGGGTTTCGTTCCCGGCGACGGAGAACAACCAGAAGAGGTTCTCGAACTCCTCGGTGGTCAGGCCCTCATCGTCGAGGGGGACCAGCAGCAGCGACATAATGTCCTCGCCGGGACTCTCGCGCTTCTTCTCGGCGAGGAGGTGAGCGTAGCGGTAGAGATCCGGGATCCCTTCGCGCGACCTTGGGTCGGGCATCCGCCCCTCGGGGTCAGGGACCGGTCGCAAGCGCACCGCCTCTCGGGCGATGGAGCTTCCGCCGTGATTCGCAAACGCGTCGCTGCTTCGGTAGTCCGGATCCATGAACCCGATCACTCGATTCGACCAGTCGTAGGTGAGCCAACGGTCTTCCTCAGGCATCCCCAGAAGGTCCGCGAGCACGAGCACCGGAAGATGGCGGGCGAGGTCGGACACGAAGTCGGCCGCCCTCCAGCCATCGCCGTCGTCCCGCGCCGTATCTACAAAGGCCTCGATGAGGCGTCGGGCGTGTTGGTCGATGCTCGCCTCGAGGCGGTCCAAGGCGACTCTCGTAAATGCGGAGCTGAGTAGCCGTCGCAGCCGCCGATGCTCCGGAGGGTCCATGTTGAGCATCATCCGGCGTACGTACTCGAGATCTTCCCTGCGTGGAGGGCTCCGCAGCTGGGTGCCGCCCAACCACGAGGAGAAGCGTTTCGGCTGCGACAGCACATCCTGCACCTCGGCGTGCCGCAATACGAGCCAGAATCCCTCTCCACCAGGCCAGGCCCCGAACGGGGATTCATCCACCCAGCGAACCGCTGTCTCTTCGCGGAGCGCGTCCAGCTCGTCGAGGGGAGCGCCCTCGACGTAGGTGTTTGGGTCGTACAAGCGCCCCAGCTCCATGCCCGAACCCTACACCGCTTCCTCTTGAAACGCAGCGTTCCGCCCCGAGTTATTGACCGAGCGTTCGTGAATATACATGCTCGGGACATGGCGAGGCCGCGCAGCTTCGACGAGGCCGTGGTCCTCGACAAGGCGATGCGCCAGTTCTGGAGCAAAGGCTTCGAAGCCACCTCCCTCGCCGATCTCGTAGCGGTGACGGGGCTTGCTAAAGGGAGCCTCTATCAAGCTTTCGGCGACAAGCGGCAGCTCTACCTGAGGACGCTTCGTAACTATCTTGACGAGGGCCGCGTAAATATGGCCCAAAACCTCGGATCTGCATCCTCGGGCCATCGAGGCATCGCGGATTGGCTCGCCCGAATGGGTGAGAGAGCCTCGGCAAGGCCCCGAACGGGCTGTTTCGGCGTCAACGCGGCGGTGGAGCTAGGGGCTCATGATGTCGAGGTCCGAGGGATTATGGCCGACCATGATCGGCATCGGAAGGTGATCCTCGCCGAGGCCCTTTCGAGAGGGGTCGCAGAGGGCGACTTCCGAGCCGATCTCGACCCGGAGGCGGGAGCGGGATTTCTCATCCTATTCTCGCACGGGATCATGTCCATGGGACGAGCCTCACTCGAAAAGAAAGAGGTCGAAGCTCTCATCGAGATCACGCTTCGAGCCTTGGAGTAGTGGACTCGCTGGTGCGGATCTCCGCACTGGCTTTGGCTGAGTTTTTGACTGATGAGTCGCAAACTCGAGGAGAACGAAATGGCACGATTCAAAGACAAACGCATTCTGGTGACCGGTGGATCGAGCGGCATCGGCCGCTCGACCGCGGCTCGACTGGCCGGGGAGGGCGCGAAAATCCTGGTCACGGGCACCAACGCGGCCCGACTGGAGTCTGTCCGCGGTGAGTTGGGGGTCGCCGTGGTCAAGAATGACGCCGGGCGCCCAGAGGACGCGGACGCACTCGCCGAGGCCGTCAGGTCGGAGTTGGGAGGTCTCGATGGCGTGTTTCTCAACGCTGGCTTTGGCGAGTTCGCCCCGGTGGAAGCGGTGGCTCTGGAAGCCTTCGATCGCCAGTACGCGGTCAACGTTCGAGGACCGCTCTTCGAGACTCAGAAGCTGCTCCCGTTCCTGGGTGAGGGGGCCTCGATCGTGCTGAACACCTCCATCGTCAATGAGATGAACATGCAGGGAGCGAGTATCTACGCGTCGACGAAGGCGGCCTTGCGCAGCGTAAGCCGGATCATGGCCGCCGAGCTGGCCCCGAAGGGAATTCGAGTGAACGCGGTGGCACCCGGACCCATCGCCAGCGATTTCTTCGCCCGCACCGGCATGCCGCAGGAGCAGGCCCAAGGGATGGCGGAGCAGATCAAGAGCATGGTCCCTCTGGGGCGCTTCGGGACCGCCGAGGAGGTCGCAGCCGTGGTGGCCTTTCTGCTCAGCGACGACGCGTCCTTCGTGACCGGGGCGGAGTACGTGGTGGACGGGGGCATGAAGTCCTAGGGCGGGACGGAGCCTGCGCCGAGGAGGGCGTCGAGGCGGGCGACGGCCTCGTCCGCGTGTTCGCGAAATGGGTACCGAGCTTCAGGGTCGACATAGACCGTGGCCGCCCCCGCGGCTCGTCCTGCCTCGAGGTCGAAGAGATAGTCTCCGACCATGACCGCATCATCGGGGCGGGCTTCCCATCGATGTAGATGGTAAAGCACGCCGGCAGGGCTTGGTTTGGGCTTTGCCTCGTCGCGTCCCACCACGCAAGCTTCGGGAAACCAGGACGCGAGTCCCACTGCGTCGAGGGTGATAGCTGCGTTGGCTCGCGTGTTGCGCGTGAGGATCCCGAGCTTCGCCCCGCGCTGCGCGAGCTCCTCCAAAAGTTCGAGGGCGCCTGGGGCCAGCCTCGAGTTTCGGGCCACCTCTCGCTCGATGTCGGCGAGCTGAGTCCGCAGTGGAACTTGCTCTAGGGGCGAGAGCTCATCGAGTGATTCCAGAATGGGGCGTCCAGCCGGAAGGCCGAGCGAGCGGGCCATGGCGGCGAAGTCATGGGCGGCCACGGTGAGGGTGCCGTCCATGTCGAAGACCCAGTGCCGGCGACGAAGAAGGGGAGAGGACACCGAGCTCGTCAGCGAGCGCCGCAGCCAGCGTGGCCGTGGCCGTGGCCGCCGCTCAGACCGGCGCCCAGCGCCCGATGAGGTCCGAAGCCGGGGACCGAGTAGGGGAGAGGCTGACCCTCGAGGGCGACCGTAAAGCCCGGTCCGCCGTCCTGGTAGCTACGCGCGTGCCAGAAGTTTCGGGGGTCTTCCGCCAGAGTCAGGATCCGGGCTTCACCCTCTCCGGTGAGCGTGAGAGCGCTGCTGAAACGCTCACCGCGAACCGGGAAGTACAGCTCGAGGCTTTCGCCCGTCCGTCGGTAGGTTAGGGTCTCGGTGGACCAATCGCTCATATCGCCCTCGTGGTACCAACCTACCCCGCGACCGTCGATCGTGGGCGCTTGGAGCTGGTACATCCGAAAGCCTTGCCCGCCTCGGGTGTCACGCGTGTGCTGGATCCAAAGGCGCGCGAGAGGGTGCTCTTGCGCTCCGAAGTCGACGCCGCGGGGACGGACGTCCTTCGTGTATCGATGGTTACCAGGAAAGGCGGGGTCCTCAGGTAGGTGCAGGATGGCCTGCTCTGACTCGAGCACGAAGCTCACGTCGTGGTGCGCCCCGGTCTTGGTGAAGACGAGCGCAAGACGACCGGTCGAGCCCTCGGCCGCGGCATCGAGGACCTTCCAGTGGAAAGAGCGAGTGTAGGTCAGGCCCATTCGGCCGTAGCGGACGAGACCGATCCCTCCGTTGTGGAAGTAGTAGAACCGCACCGGGTCCCCTTCCTTTTCGGGCCGAGTGGCCTGCCACAGTCCGAGAAGCGGAGCGCTCGCAACATGGAGATCTACAGCGGAAGCAGGGGTGTCGGGCTTCGGCGCACCGAGGAAGGCCGCCGAGCTCAAGCCGGCCACGACCAGGGAAAGCACGAATAGAGGACGAATACGCATAACCACAGCGTACCTCTAGGACGGGGGGCGGTTCGAGTCTTTGTGACCCTTTCGTCTCGCGCCATCCTCGCGCAGTCTTGTGTCTACATGGTTGCCCCTCATTGCCGCCTCGCTCACGCCATGATCGCCCTGCTCACCTTGGGGGCGCCCTCTTTGGCCTACGCTGAGAAGCTGGCTCTGGTCGGGGGCCGGCTCATTGACGGGTTCGGGCATGCCCCGGTCGCGAACGCCGTCATCCTCATTGATGGAGACACCATTGAGCGGGTGGGCACCGTCGAAACGCTCCCGGTGCCCAAGGGGTATCGCGCCGTCTCGCTGGAAGGGCATGATGTCCTACCTGGGTTGTGGGAGAGCCACGCTCATCTGATGATCAACGGGCACGCCAATTACGTGCACTGGCAAAAGTCGTACACGGGGCGCTTCGCCTCCGAGATCATGCCGGCCAGCGCGGTTCAGTTGCTCCTCGCAGGGGTGACGGCAGCGCGGGACCTCGGGGCGCCTCTCGAAGCTTCTGTCTCGGTCAAAAAGAGGGTGGAATCGGGGGAGATTCCTGGACCTCGGCTGTTCATGTCGGGTCCTTTTTTGCAGTCGGACGTCGAGCCCTGGCAGGCCAACTATCGATGGGCGGTGAAATCGCCCAATGATGCAAAGCGACGGGTAAAACAGCTGGCCGAGGCCGGGATGGATATCGTCAAGCTCATCGACCAGGACAAGATGCCGTTCGAGGTGGCCAAGGCGGTGGTCGACGCGGCCCATCGTAGAGGCATGAAGGTTGTTGCCCACGCCCACCGACCCAATGAGATCCGGGTGGGTCTCAAGATCGGCGTCGACTGCTTCGAGCACACCGGGCTGACCACTGCCCCCGAGTATCCGCCCGACGTGATCGCCGCCCTGAGAGAGCGGACCGCGACCGGTCGTGTGGCGGGGGGACCCCTTTTCTGGACCCCAACCGTGGAAGGTCTTTGGAACTTCGACCGAACCGTCCGAAACCCCGAAAAGCTGGACGCAACCTGTTGGCACCGCGGTCTTGCCCCCGATACCATCGCGGACATCAAGGCTTCGATCCAGAAGCCCGGTCAGCTGGTCTATACCCAGCTCACGCCTCTTCGGAAGCCCACCCTCAAACGCAAGATCGATCAACTCCGCGAAGCGGGGGTGGTGTTCTTGGTGGGGACCGACTCGGGGATCCCGATGAAGTTCCACTGCCAGTCGACGTGGAACGAACTCGATGTGTTGGTCAGGGTGATGGGGTTCGCGCCTATGGATGTGATCCGCGCTGCCACCTACTGGCCCGCGGTGATGATGGGCGTTTCGGATCGTCTTGGAACCGTATCGGCCGGAAAGTTGGCGGACATCATCGCAGTTGACGGAGACGTGTTGGAGTATATCGCGGAACTGCGAGACGTAGACTTCGTGATGAAGGGAGGCATCATCTACAAGTCCGATGGGCGTCCTGTCGAACGTCGCCTCGCTCCCCGGACCGTGGCGATGCCCTGACAATTGTCATCTAGGGGCCCTGACGTTGGTCACTACCGCGGTGCCCGCGGTCGAACCTAGGCTCTCCGCATCCTCCCCGCGAGACCCGAGCCAGAACCCGCTGCCTTCGACGGCGTGAGCCGTACCTTCGGAGAACGAGAGGTTCTCCGCAACCTGAGTTTCGCGCTGCCGAGAGGAGGCATCACAGCTCTCCTAGGCCCGAATGGGGCAGGAAAGACGACCGTAGTTCGAATCCTCCTCGGTCTGCTTCGCCCCTCATCAGGGCAGGTTCGATGCTTTGGTCTCTCCCCTCGTTCATCGGTGGCCCGAGGCCGCGTCGGCGTCGTGTTTCAAAAGACTGGTCTTCCCGCGGACTTGACGGTCGAGGAGCTCCTGAGTGTTTTTGGCGCTTACCACCCTGCTCCCGTACCACCGACGGCTCTCGTCCGAGAGCTCGAGCTTACCGAACTGCTGGGCTGTCGCTACGGGCGGCTATCGGGCGGGCAGCAGAGGCTCGTGCAGTTTGCCCTGGCGGTCATTGGTCGCCCCGGTCTCCTCGTACTCGACGAACCCACCACGGGCCTCGATCCCGATGTCCGTCGCAGGCTCTGGTCTTGCCTCGTGGGGCTCGCGGAGAGAGGGGCCACGGTGCTTCTCACGACCCACTACCTGGAGGAGGCGGACCGCCTCGCGGATCACGTCCTCGTCATCCATCGAGGCGAACTGGTGTTCGATGCGAGCCCTGCGGAGCTCAAGGCCCAGGCAGGAACCAAGAGCATCCGCTGTCGCACGAAACTCGACGATGAACGGCTGCGAAGCCTACCCGGAGTGGTGCGGATTCACCGCGAAGGCGCCGAGACTCGGCTCGATAGCCTGACCGCAGAGGAGAGTTTGAGGAGCTTGCTCAAGCTCGATCCTACCCTTGCAGACCTCACTGTGAGCGGAGGGGATCTCGAAAGTTCGGTTGCGGCTCTCGCCTCGCGGAGACCCGAGGTTCGGGGATGAAACACCTAGCCCATGTCATCAGCGTCGAGGCAGCTTCGGAGGTCCTCAAGGCGTGGCAGCTCCCGTCGTTCGTCCTTCCGACTCTCCTGTTTCCCACGGGGTTCTACGTCCTTTTCGGACTCATGGTACCAGCGCCCGGCGATCGCGGTTCTACAGCCGCCCTTACGCTCGCTAACTACGGTGTCTTCGCGGCCATGGGGCCATCCCTTTTTGGATTTGGAGTGGGCGTGGCCTCCGAGCGGACGCAAGGAGAGCTCGAGCTCAAACGAGTGTCGCCGGTCCCCGTCTGGGTTTTCCTGGCGGGCAAGCTCTACATGGCCCTCACCGCGACCCTCGTCGTCCTCATCCTTTTGTACGGTCTAGCCGCGAGCGGGGGCGGGGTGGCGTTGTCCCGGCTATGCTGGCTGAGGCTCGCGGGCGTCCATCTTATGACGGTGCCACCGATGGCGCTCTTGGGCTTGACCCTCGGCCTGGTGTTCCGACCCCAAGCAGCGGCCGGCCTGGCCAATGTTCTGCTGCTTTCCATGGCTGCCCTGGGCGGTTTGTTCTTGCCCGTATCTCTTCTCCCTTCCGTCGTGGGACAGCTGTCTCAGACTCTCCCTACCTACCACCTCTCGCAACTTGCACTGTCTTCGATGGGAGCGAAAGAACCCTCGTTGTGGACGACTCATATTGTAGCTTGGACGGGCCACACGACCCTCTTGGGACTCGTCGCCGTTTGGGCCTGGCGTCGTTTCGCAGGAGATGCTCGACGATGATGCCCACCGGACTGCGGGGAGCGCGCCTCGCCCTCCTATTCGTGCCGATCTCATTCGTGAGCGAGCTGTGGCTCCTGCCCACACCTCCTCCGGCCAAGATCGCGCCTCCCGTGGCCCTTGTCCGCGCCGTCGTCTTCAACGGCGATCGTCGTCTCGACGGCTACCAGCGCGTCATCATTCAAAAAGGCGAGGTTGTCGCCCTCGGACCCGACGTCATGATCCCCGATCAAGCGGTGGTCGTCGATGTGCGCGGAGATACGATCTTGCCTGGGCTCATCGATGGACACGTGCACGCCTTCGGAGGCGCGAGAGCGGACGCACTCCGGTTCGGAGTGACCACCCTGATGGATATGTTCGGGCTCCCTAGCTTGCTTCAGGTCGCTCGAGGTCAACGCCAACTGCGGACGCCGACTCGGCAAGCGGACCTTTTTGGGGCGGGCTACCTGGCCACTGTCGAAGGCGGACACGGCACCCAGTACGGCTTCCCAGTCCCCACTCTCACCAGCTCGACGCAGGCTGACAGCTGGGTGGACGCACGTTTGTCCGAGGGCTCCGATTACATTAAGGTTGTCTATGGCGCCGGGGGCATCCGTCGCTCTCTCGATCGGGCCACTCTCGGCGCGCTCGTTAAGGCGACGCACGCCCGGAGGAGGAAGGTCTATGTCCACGCCGTCACCCTGGAGGCGGCTGAGCACGCGATCTTCGAGGGCGCGGATGCCCTCGTCCACGTTTTTGGGGACGCTCCCGCATCAGCAGAGCTGCTCTCGTCGATGAAGGCGCGCGACGCCTTCGTGGTGTCGACGCTGGCTGTGTTGCGCGCCTCGACAGGCAAAGACGCCTTCGCTCCGCCCGAGGGCGAGTTGAGCCCCGAGCAGGAGGCCACGCTGAGTGTGGAGTGGCCGGGGCGCGCTCTCCCAGATGCCGTTCTGAGCACGGCTCTTGCCAATGTAGCGGCCTTTCACAGGGCTGGAATTCCCGTCATCGCCGGGAGCGACGCTCCGAACCCGGGTACCGCCCAGGGCGTCAGCCTGTACGCGGAGCTTCGCCTGCTCGTCAAAGCTGGCCTATCCCCGCAAGAAGCCCTTCGAGCTGCGACCGGCGAGGCGGCTCGGGTCTTCGGTCTGGCGGACCGTGGCTGCGTCGAGGTGGGCTGCCGAGCCGATCTGCTCCGAGTCGCCGGAGATCCCACCGAGGATATTACGGCCGTCGAAGACTTGGTAGCAGTGTGGAAAAACGGGGCTTCCGTATTGCGTACTCACGATGCCGCACTCGAGGCTCTCAAAGGTGGGCCCGTCGACGACTGGGGCACGAATTGGGTCCCCACCTCGGACTGCCGGAGGGGCGGGCGATCGACAGCCTCGATCCCGAGCACCGCGAAGGGTAGGATGCGGGTCGTGGGGGAGGTACGGCCGGGTTCGACGGGTCATGACGCTGGGGGAACTTGGGCGGGGGCCAGTCTGCCCCTCTCTTCAGATTGGGGCATGGAGCGAGGGCTCGATGGGATCCAGTCCGTGCATTTCCAAGTCCGGGGCACGCCGGGGACCTATCGCTTCCTCATTCTTCAGGCGCGCTCCAGGGAGGAGCCGGCGGGCGCCGACTTCCCCGTGACCGCGGATTGGCAACCCGTACATCTTTTGCTGACCGATATGCGACCCGATGAGGACCGGGGGCTCCGGGGGATATCCGTAGTGACCGGTGGTATGTCCGGACGCTTCGAGCTCGAAGTCAGGGAGATGGTGTTCGAGTGAGATGAGACTTCGCGCCGACTCACGCTGGCCCTGGTTGGCCTATCTCGGGATTTACTTTTTTCCCTGGCTGATGCGAGACCCGCGCCCGGTCGAGCTCGCCGCGAGCGCCGTCCTTCTCCCCACCTTCCTTCTTCTCTACTTCCTCGGACATCGTCGAGACCCGCGAGTTCGTCTCTTGTGCTCCGCCGGCATGGCCGTTTTGGCCTTCGTGGGGATCCCGTGGATGTCCACGTCGAGCCTCTTTCTGGGGTACGCCGCGGCGGGCCTGGGGTGGCTTCGTCCTTTGTCGTGGGCGTTGCGTTCTCTCGCCGTGCTCCTCCTCTGTGCCGTCTTGGCTTGGTGGGTCTTCGGATTTCCAGGAGTACAGCTGTTTCCTGCCCTGTTCTTCAGCGGTATGACCGGCTTTGCCTGCGTGTTATCGGCCGAGTCTGCGGCGCGGGAGAGGGCCCTCGTGGCTGCGCAGGGGAACGTGAAGCGGCTCGCAACCCTCGCCGAACGGGAGCGAATTGCGCGGGATATGCATGACCTCCTCGGGCATCAGCTCTCCGTGGTCGCGGTCAAAGCTGACCTCGCCGCCAAACTCATTGGCTCGGATCCGGAAGCAGCGCGCGCTGAGCTTCGTGACATCCAGGGCATGACCCGCGAGGCCCTTCACGAGGTTCGGCTCGCGGTGGATGGGATGAAGCAAGCTTCCTTGACCGGCGAGCTCGAGCGAGCCGAACGTGCGCTTCAGGCTTCGAACGTCGAACTCGAAAAGACCGTCCAAGTGAAGACTCTTCCTCCTCATCTGGAGCGCGGCGTGGCGCTGGTGCTACGAGAGGCGGTCACCAACGTGATTCGCCACGCCGGCGCGGCGCGCTGCCGCGTGACCTTGCGATGGGTTCAGGAAGAAGCCCTTGAACTCGAGGTGCGCGACGACGGAACCGGCGGTGGCGGTCGGGAGGGGCACGGGGTGCAGGGGATGCGAGAGCGCGTCCGCGAACTCGGAGGCGGTCTCGCTCTTGAGCAGGGTCCAAATGGGACCCGCCTGCTCGCGACTTTTCCTCGGGCGGGGCAGGTCGCGTCATGATTCGAATCGTGGTCGCAGAAGACCAAGGCCTGATGCTGAGCGCCTTGGCGAAGCTTCTGAACCTCGAGTCTGACCTTGAGGTTCTGGCTCAGGCCGCACACGGTCAGGCCGCCCTCGATGCCGTTGAGCGCTGGAGTCCGGACGTCCTCGTCACCGACATCGAAATGCCGATGCTCTCGGGCCTGGAGGTTGCCCAGCAGCTTCGCGCCCGCGGCGTGGCCACCAAAGTCCTCGTGGTCACGACCTTCGGTCGCCCGGGGTACCTGCGGCGGGCGATGGACGCTGGCGTGCGGGGATATCTGCTCAAGGACGCCCCTTCGGAAGAGCTCGCCCTAGCGATACGGCGGGTGGCGAGAGGGGAGCGAGTGATCGCTGCCGAGCTTATCGCCTCGGCATGGGACGAAGTCGATCCCCTGACGGACCGAGAACGAAGCGTGCTTCGCCTGGCGGAGCTCGGGCGGTCCGCGAAGGAGATCGCAAAGGCTCTCGGATTGTCCCCAGGGACCACGCGCAACTATCTTCACGAAGCCTCCCAAAAGCTCGGCGCCCGTAACCGTATCGAGGCGGTTCGACTCGCCCGCGAACGAGGATACTTGTAGACGTTTACGGACGGGGGGCTACTTGCGGAGGCGACGCAGTCTCCCTGGCCCCTGATCTGTCCACATGACAAGCCAGCCATCACGGGGCGTCCAGGTGGGGTCGATGCGCCCCGA
>JBCBRU010000150.1:0-15702 GCA_039819565.1 Myxococcota bacterium
CAGCTCGATCACACCCTCACCGGCACCGAGCTGGGGATCGGGACCCGCTACGAAGGCAAGGTGCGTGACGTTTACGACCTCGGCGACCGCCTCCTCATCGTCACCACGGATCGGGTCAGCGCCTTCGATCGGGTCCTCGGCACCATCCCCTTCAAGGGCGAGATTCTCAATCGCATGGCCCTGGACGGCTTCGCGGCGACCGAGGACGTGGTCCCCAACCACGTCCTCGAGAGCCCGGATCCAAACGTCTTGGTGGCCGAAAAGTGCGAAGCCTACCCGGTCGAGTTCGTGATGCGGGCCTATGTGACGGGGTCCCTCTGGCGCGACCTCGAGAGCGGAGCGGCGGAGGCCTACGAGCTCGACTTCAGGAAGGACTTCCAGAAGGACGAACGCCTCGACGCCCCCATGCTCACGCCCTCCACGAAGGCCGAAAAGGGCGAGCACGATCTGCCCACCTCCCGTCGAGCCATCCTTGATGCAGGCCTGATGACGGCGACGGCCTTCGACGCAGCTGCGGAGGCGGCGCGGGCCTTGTTCGAACGGGGTCGAGAGCGCGCCGCGAAGCGGGGCCTCATTCTCGTAGATACCAAGTACGAGCTCGGGGTGAATGCGAGCGGAGCCCTCACCGTGATCGATGAGATTCACACCCCGGACTCGTCCCGGTATTGGATCGCGGACGCGTATGAGGAGCGCTTCCGGGAACGACGTCCGCAGCGGATGCTGGACAAGGAGAACCTCCGTCAATGGCTGATCGAGGAACGAGGCTTCTCCGGGCACGGCGCGCCCCCCTCCCTGCCCGACGAGGTCCGGGTCATGCTCGCCTCTCGGTACTTGGAAGCTTGGCATCGCCTGGTGGACGCGCCCTTCGACGGTGCCCCGGGCCCGGTGGCCCCTCGTCTCGAGGCCAACCTGAAGACCGCGGGTTATCTTCCGGCCTGAGGGCGGCTCGGCGTTTACGCACTGCGCAAAAGGGTTCGCAGCCTGCGTCCGATATCGATCGCACGTCGGTATTGGCACCGCCCCTGCATGAGGGGAGAGGATGACGGATCCCGTCGTCATCCCTTCGGTCGCCCTCCTCGGCGGGGCGCTCCTCGCCCGCGACTATCTCGGTCGACGCCTACGGGGGGCTGAGGATCGCTACATGGCGCTCTATGGCCGCACGGAGTGGGGTGCCTCCGAAATGGACCTCGGCTTGCGCTGCGCCCCCGAAGACAAGCCCAAACTCATCCACCACCTCCTGGATCGCCTGGAGCGGCATCTTCCTCGACCCGAGGCCGCGCTGTTGCGCGAGGAGGCCGACCTCGACGCCCGTCGTCTCTCCTTCTTCGACGCGAGGCCGGGGGTGACCGACCTCCTGCGACCCCGACGCGGCCTTTACTTCGACCTTGGGGCCCCGGAGGGCGTGCGCGTGGTGTGGAACCACATGCAGACCGATGGCGTGGGGATGTGGGCCACGCTGCGGGACCTCTTCGACGAAAACCCCCCGCTCATTCCCTATCGCTCCGTCCCTCCGCCTCCCGCCTTTGTCCCCGAGCTCCTCGCCCTGCCCTCGGTCGCTCAGCGCTTGGCTTGGCGAGGCCGTCTCCGCAAAGGAGCGGAGGAGGCGCCGCTCGAGCGCGGCTTCGCCCGCTGGTCCGCGGAGCCGCTGCGCCAACTCCGAGACGAGGTCTCCGCCCCGTTCAACCTGGTCACGAGCGCCGGAGCCGTCCACGCCGTCTTTGAACGCCACCCTGAGCAGGAGAAGTTGACGATCGGCCTCACCGCCTACTTTCCGTTCATCGAGGGTCGCAATAAGTACGGAGTCTTCCTATGTAAGGTCCGCCGCAGCTCCTTCGGGGGTCTCGTCCAGCAGCTCGAGCGCCAGACCCGAAGTAAGATGCTGAACTGGGGGCGCTCTTCTGCACAGAGTTACGCGCTCAACCGACTCCCGGAGCAAGCCTTCGGCCGCCTCGTGAGCTACTACCGCCGACAGATCGACGTCCTCGTGAGCAGTCTCCCCGTCGGACAACGCCCGATCACCCTCGCGGGGGTCCCGGTGCAGGTAAGCTGCCATCCTCGCCAACTCAGCCTGCCGTACTACTTCCTCCTGGTGGGCAC
Organism: Myxococcota bacterium; assembly: GCA_039819565.1. Taxonomy (GTDB): domain Bacteria; phylum Myxococcota; class Kuafuiibacteriia; order Kuafuiibacteriales; family Kuafuiibacteriaceae; genus JAHQVK01. The sequence continues at coordinate 2,098 of JBCBRU010000150.1, forward strand.
GCGGCAGGAGCTTCACGTCTCCCACACCTCGCGCTTCCCTCAAGTCCCGGACTTCCCTCACTCCCCTGCCCTGACCAGCGCGGCTTGAGCCGTCACGAAGTGACCGGCGAAGAGAAGGCTCGATCGATGATGGCGTCGGCGTTCCGCAGGTGGCGCTGAAGGTCGAAGGCCGCGCGGAGCTCGGACTCGGACATGTGTTGGGTCAGCTCCGGATCCGCGAGGAGCGCGTCGAAGAGCTCCTCGCCCTCGTCCCACACCCGCATCGCCGCTCGCTGCACGATGACGTAGGCGGCCTGGCGCTCGAGCCCCTTGCGCGTGAGCTCGAGCAACACCCCCTGCGAGAACACGAGACCGCGCATCGCGGCGAGGTTCTCGGCCATGCGCTCCGGATAGACCACGAGTCCTTCGACGACCCGCTTCATCCGGCGGAGCATGAAGACCAGAGTGATGGTGGTATCCGGCGCGATAACCCTCTCCACGGAGCTATGGGAGATGTCTCGCTCGTGCCATAGGGCCACGTTTTCAAAGGCGGCCTGCGCCCAGCTCCTCACCAAACGAGCCAGCCCCGTGAGGTTCTCGGTGAGGATGGGGTTCCTCTTGTGGGGCATGGCCGAGGACCCCTTCTGCCCCACCGTAAAGGGCTCCTCCGCCTCCCGGACCTCCGTGCGTTGGAGGTGCCGTACCTCGACGCTCATCCGCTCGAGGGTGCCGGCGAGCGTGGCAAAGGTCCCGAAGAGCTGAGCGTGGCGATCCCGATGGACAACCTGGGTGGCCACCGTCTCGACCTCCAGGCCGAGGGCCGAAAGCGCGCGCGCCTCCACGCTCAGGGGGAGATGGGCGTTCGTGCCCACGGCGCCACTCAACTTGCCAACCGCGACCTCCGCGCGGGCGGCCCGCAAGCGCCGAAGGTTGCGCCCAAGCTCCGCGTCGAAGCCCGCGAGCACCATGCCGAAGGTGATGGGTTCGGCGTGAATCCCGTGAGAGCGCCCCACCATCGGGGTTTGACGGTGTTCCTCGGCACGCGTCCGGAGCGCCCGCCGAAGGGCGATGAGAGCCTCCTCGATGAGATCTACGGCTTCCACGAGCCGGAGGGCGAGGGAGGAATCCAGCACGTCGCTCGACGTGAGGCCAAAGTGGACGTGACGCGCCACCGGGCCCGCCACCTCCTCGAAGGCGGTCAGGAAGGCGATGATGTCGTGCTTGGTGGTCTGCTCGATCTCGAGAGCTCGCGCCGACAGCGCCTCCACGTCGCAGGCGTCCGCCGCGGCGGCGATCGCCTCTACATCCTCAGACGGCACGATGCCCTCCGCCGCCATGGCCTGGCAGGCGGCCACCTCGACGCGCAGCCAGGTCTCGATCTTGTGGGCTTCGGTCCAGATGCGGCCGATGTCCTCGGGGGTGTAGCGGGGGATCATGGCGCCGGGACTACTGCTTCGGTCACAGCCCAACAACCCCGGGGTGGATTCAGTTGGGGTCCGCGCAGCAGCGAAAGCCGAGACTCTCGCGCTGCCCGCCAGCGGGACGCACCGCGCGGCTCGCGCATCTCGAATCGTAGCCGGGGCGGTCCGACGACCCGCCCTTGACCACGTAGCCGGAGCCGTTCGCGGTCGAGGTCCACTCCGCGACGTTTCCGCTCATATCGAACACGTCATAGCCGGAGCGGCAGGACCGGAACGTCCCGCTGCCCACCACGGGGCGATCCGCTCCCTCTCCGTCCTCGGTGTTGCAGCGCGCCGGATCCCAGGCGTTGGCATAGGGATAGCGAGCGCCTCCCGGCCCTTTGCAGGCCTTCTCCCATTCCGGCTCCGTGCAAAGCCGCTTGCCCCTTCGCTCACAGCGAGCCTTGGCCCCCGCCCAGTTGAGCCCAGTGGTGGGTATGCGGCTTCGACCGTTGGGGTACTCATAGTAGTCGACGCAGAAGGCGGGGAGGTCGACCGAGCGGAAGGGCTGATCTCCGAAGTTACGCTCCGGGTCATTGGACGGCGCCCCCACCATGAAGGTTCCCGCCGGCACGAGGGTCATGCCGCGAGGACAGTCGAGCGGACCCTCCGGAGGGGGGGCGGTTCGACCCGCGAGGGACGCCGCACCGCCCGAGTCCTTCCCCTCCGAGGCCTTCCCTTCGGGCTCCTTCCCTTCGGGGCTCGCCCCGTTGGGCGCAGCCTCGGAGCGGGCTTCGCTCGCCCCGTTCGGTGCGGGAGTGCCGTTGGACGCCGTGGCCTCGCCGCCGAGCGCCGCCGCGCGCTCGCGGGCGGCAGCAGCCTCTTGGGCGCGCGCGTCGGCCGCTTCCTGGGTGGCCTGGGCCTTGGCCTCGAGCTCGCGCTCGGCCCGGGCCCGGGCCGCTTCGGCCTCTCGAGCCGCCTCTTGCTCCGCCAGCTTTCGGGCGGACTCCTCTTTCTTGGCCTCCGCCGCCTTGGCTTCGGCCGCCTTGCGGCCGTCGTCGGTCGAAGCCTGCCGCGCCTCCTCCTCGGCGGCCCGCCGGCGAGCCAAGGCCGCGGCCGCGGCCGCCGCCTGCTGGGCCTTCCGCTTCTCCAGCGCGTCCGCCTCCTCCTCGGCCTCCTTAGCCTTGTCGGCGGCCTCGGAGGCTCGCGCGTCGGCGTTCTCCGCGTCTTCGCGCGCGGAGGCTTCGCGCGTCTTCAGATCCTGGATCTGAGCCTTCTGCTCCTCGATGCGGGCATTCTGCGCGGCCAGCCGGCGGGAGCCATCCCAGAGGAGATAGCTGATGCTCCCGAGAAGGAGAACGGCGACGGTGACCGCCACCGCGATCAGCGTCCGGAACCGGCGAGCGTCGAGCCGGCGGATCGCCTGCATGATGGTGACGCGCGATGGCGGAGCGGCATCGAGGATGTCGGAGCTCGACACTCGAGTGACGGGCTCGGCGACGGGCGCGGGGGGCCGCTCCGGAGTCGTGACCTCGGGCGCGGCGACGATGGGGTGATCCTCCGCCCCCGCGGAGGCTTCCTCGTCCCAAGGTCCCGCCGTCGCTTCGGGCTGGGCCGGCTCCGCAGATCCCTCGGGAAAGGAGGTCCGGGTGGGCGCCTCTTCCTTCGACCATGGAGACGGCTCGGCTCGACGCCCGCCCCAAATGTCGGGGACGGGAGGAGCGCTGCGGGTGGTCCGTGGCGCCTCGCGAGACGCTGCCGGGGCCGGCGGGGACGCGGAGGGAGCCTTGAGCTCGTCGATCCGAGCCTTTTCCTCGGTCGAAACGAGAATGAGACCCGGCTCCTCCAGCAGATCCACCGAACCCGCCGACATCTCCTCCAAGGCGCCGAAGGCATCGTATGCGTCGAGGGCGGCCACGGTGGCGTCCTCGCCCTCGATCAGCGCCCCGGACAGCCCTGGGAGCTCCGAATCCGGGGGCGGAGGCGGAGGCGGAGGCGACGGCACCCGGCGTCCCTCCTCGCGAAGGATGGTGGGAGGGGCGCCCCGGCGTCGACCGGGGGTGGTCAGGTCTGCGTTCTCGCGGCCGAGAGCGTGGAGGTCGAGATCGACGCGCTGGGTTGGCGCGTCCCCCTGATCGGTCTGCCCCCGCAGGCCCTCGACGAGGGCTTCGGGGGCCGCGGGTCGATCCAGAGGCGCGGTGGCGAGAACGCTCATCAGCGCGGACTGAGCGGAGTGGGGGAGGCTCTGAGTAGCCCGCAGGAACGCATCCGGATCCCCCTCGTCGAAGACCACACCGGTGAGCATCTCCCCCACGATCACCCCGAGGGAGTACAGGTCCGCAGCCGGTCCGAGGGGGCCGGACTCCGTCCGCACCTCAGGCGCGAGATAGCGCCACCCGTTCCCTCGCTGCCGCTGGATGGCGAGAAAGGGCCGATGAGGCAGGCCTGCGAAGAGGCCGAGATCCGTCACCTTCAGCACGTCGGGAAGGACGAGCACGTTCTCGGGCTTCAGGTCTCCGTGTACGACGGGGATGGTCCGCAGCGCCTCGAGCGCCAAGGCCAGCTGCTCGGCGATCGGATCCACCTCCGGCACCGTGAAGACCTGGCCCTTCTCTCGGCGCAGGTCGATGATGCGGCGAAGCGACAGCCCCTCCAGGAAGGGCGTGACGATGTAGGGACGCCCACTATCGAAGCCGGCATCGATGACTTCGAGCACGTTTTCGTGAACGAGGGTCCGGGTCCGCTCGAGTTCGTGGGTGAAGTGCTCCCGGTCTTCGGCGCTTTGAATCAGCTTGGCGTTGATGATCTTGACCGCAACCGCTGCGCCACTCGTGTGGCGGGCGCGGTACACCACGCCGGTGCCGCCGCTTCCGACGATGTCCTCGACCCGGTAGCGGCCGAGAATGAGGTCTCCCACAGCGTGGACCAGCGAGGCTGCTCGAGAGCGCCGGCCGCCGTCGTTCACCGGGCCACCGCCCTCGTCACGCGCCCGAGCTCCGTCCCGGATGCGAGTCCACAGCGATTGCAGTTCACGTCTGGAGCCTCATTCCTCGTCGGGGCACACCCCGCAGGGCTAGGGTTGCCCCGAGGATACACTGCAAATCAACGGCCTAACGTCCGGTATGGCCGAATCCGCCTTCGCCGCGCTCCGTCCCGTCGAGCTCCGCCACCAGGTGAAGCTCAGCGCGATGCACGGGGGCGATGACCATCTGCGCGACGCGATCCCCCACCTCGAGGGTCACCGCCTCCGTTCCCAGGTTGATGAGCAAGACCTTCACCTCACCGCGGTAGTCGGCGTCGATCGTCCCCGGGGCGTTCAGGACGGTGATCCCTTGTCGAAGAGCTAGACCGGAGCGGGGCCGCACTTGGCCTTCGTAGCCCTCGGGAATCTCGAGCGCGAGCCCCGTGCCCACGGCGCACCGCTCTCCCGGTTTGAGCGTCGCGCCCTCCGCGGCGATCAGGTCCATTCCGGCCGCCCCGGCGGTTGCGTACCGGGGCAGCGGCAGGGGCGGCCGCCCCGGCAGCGTCTTGACGCGCACCGGGACGGAGATGTGAAGGGCCACCTCGTCCATGCCGAGGCAGCAGAACGCGGCCGAGAGGGGGTTGTAAAGACACCTCACGGTCGCAGGGGATGACCTCAATCCGAGGGGCGCTGCCCGATGGCCTCCTTGCGGGAAAGACGGATCTTCCCCTGACGGTCGATACTCACGACCTTCACCAGAACCTCGTCGCCCTCGCGGACGATGTCCTCGACGCGGTTGACCCGCTTCTCCGCCAGATCGGAGATGTGCACCAGACCGTCCGTGCCCGGGAAGATCTCTACGAAGGCTCCGAAGTCGACGACCTTGCGGACGTTGCCGAGATAGATCTTCCCCACCTCCGGCTCACGGGTGATGTCCTTGACCATCTTGATGGCCTTTTCGGCCATCACCGAGTCCGAGGACGCGATGGAGATGGTGCCGTCGTCTCCAATGTCGATGGCTACGCCCGTCTTGTTGACGATGTCCTTCACCACCTTACCTCCCGGTCCGATGACGTCCTTGATGCGCTCCACCTTCACCTTCACCTTGGTGATGCGCGGGGCCCACTTGGAGATCTCGTCGCGGGGTCCATCGATGACCTTCTTCATCTCCTGGAGGATGTGAAGGCGACCGTCCCGGGCCTGGTTGAGCGCCCGCTCGAGGGTCTCACGGCTCACTCCGGTCAGCTTGATGTCCATCTGGACGGCGGTGATGCCCTTGTCGGTGCCCGTCACCTTGAAGTCCATGTCCCCGAGATGATCCTCATCCCCGAGGATGTCGGACAGGACCGCAATCTCTCCGTCTTGCTCGATGAGCCCCATAGCGATGCCCGCGGCCATGGCTTTGATCGGCACGCCCGCGTCCAACATCGACATCGTCGCTCCACACACCGAAGCCATGGAGGAGGAGCCGTTCGACTCCGTGATCTCGGAGACCACGCGCACCGTATAGGGAAAATCGTCCTGGTCCGGGAGGAGGTTGGTGACCGCGCGCTCCGCGAGCGCTCCGTGTCCGATCTCGCGGCGCCCCGGCGAGCGGAGGAACTTCACCTCGCCCACGGAGTAGGGCGGGAAGTTGTAATGGAGAAGGAATCGCTTGAACGAGAAGCCCTCGAGGGTATCCAGCTTCTGCTCGTCGGCGCTGGTCCCCAAGGTCGTGGTTACGATGGCCTGGGTCTCGCCGCGCTGAAACAGGGCCGAGCCGTGGGTGCGCTCGAGCAAGCCAACCTGCCCCATGATGGGACGTACGTCAGCGAGGCCACGACCGTCGATACGGACTTTTTCCTGGACGATCTTTCGCCGCACCATGAGGTACTTGAGGTCTCCGAAGGCCTCCTTGGCGAGCTTCTCCTTCTCGCTCCAGGTCTCCTCACCGAGCTCCTCGGCGAGGGTGGCGAGGGCGGTCTTCTTGGCCTCATCGATGGCCGTGTAGCGAGCGGCCTTCTCGGGAACCACGACCGCTTTGGAGAGGCTCGGGGTGGCGAGCTCGTTGACCCGGCGCTCGATGGCCTCGTCGCGCACCTCGGGAGGTGCGACGCGCTTCTCTTCACCGATCTCCGCCCGCAGATCGTTCTGCAGTTTGATGAGCGGCTGGCAGGTCTCGTGCGCGAAGAGGAGCGCGTCCACGATCACGGACTCGTCGACCTCCTCCGCGCCCCCCTCGACCATCGTGATGGCCTGCTCGGAGCAGGCCACGATCAGGTCGAGGTCCGATCTCTCGCGATCTTCGACGCCCGCGTTTGCGACGAGCTTACCGTCGACGCGGCCAACCCGGACGGCCGCGATGGGTCCCGCAAAGGGCAGGTTCGAGACCGTGAGCGCCATCGAGGTCCCGATGAGCCCGCACACGTCGGTGGGGTAGTCAGGGTCGAAGCTGAAGACGGTGGAGATGACCTGGGTTTCGCAGCGCCAGGTCTTGGGAAACAGCGGCCGAATCGACCGGTCGATGATGCGAGACATCAGCGTCTCGTGGTCGCGAGGACGCCCTTCCCGCTTGTAAAATCCGCCGGGGATCTTTCCCGCGGCGAAGGTCTTCTCGATGTAGTCGACGGTCAGGGGAAGAAAATCCATCCCCGGCCGAGGCTCCTTGGCCCCCACCACCGTACAGAGGACTCGGCTGTCTCCGAATCCGACCACGATCGACCCGTGGGCCTGCTTAGCAATAAGGCCCGTCGAGAAGGTGAAGGTCTTCTCGCCGACCTTCAGACTTCGAACGATTTCGGTCATGACACGCTCTCTTCCTTCGCGCTCGAAGGTGAACCCGAGGCCGCTCGATTTCAGAGCGGACCGATCGGGCAGGGAGGCGTGCGGGGGACCCCTAGAAGGTGAGCGTCGGTGGATCGAGCAATGGGCCGAGCAGACCAGGCATTGAGCGGTTCGGATGGCTCGTCAGAAGACGCTCGGGCATCGACCCACTCGGCCCATTGCGCGACCTACCCACGCCTGCGCGAGGTCGCAGCGGTAGACTCGACGATTCGGCCGCGAAGGTCTAGTCCGAGGTCGTGCTGGCTTGCCGCCGCTCTCTCGCGCGCCCTGCGCACGCGCGATTATCTCTTTCTAAAAGCCTACTTACGGAGCCCCAAACGACCGATGAGGGTCTTGTAGCGTTCCTCGTCGCTCTTGCGAACGTAGTTGAGGAGACGCTTGCGGCGACCGACCATCTTCAGAAGGCCACGACGCGAGTGGTGGTCCTTCTTGTGGGCCTTGAAGTGCACCTGAAGCTGATTGATGCGTTCGGTGAGGAGGGCGATCTGGACTTCGGGGCTTCCGGTGTCGCCTTCGATGCGGCCAAACGACTGGATGATCTCCGACTTGCGCTCTTGAAGCAGGGACATTTTCTTTTCTCGGACTACCTTTCGTTGAGTCGGCGGACTCTAGGGAACGGCCTCGGACCTGTCAAACCGTTCCTTGCGGCTCCTCACCGGGTCGAACGAGCACGACATCGTAGGCCCATCGCCGCGGATCTCGCTCGGAGGTGCGAGCCACCGCGGCCAGAGTCCCTTCCGGGGTCATGAGCCGGGCCCGCTCCACATCGAGCTCTCGAGGCAGAGGACGCCCCTGGGCCACGTCCTCCACATCCTTCGGTTCGAGCGCCACGGCGGGCATGCCCGCCAGGGCTTCGGAGGCGGAGATCACGGGCGGCTCGGGAGCGCAAAACCGCTCCGGGGGCCAGGCTTGCTCGAGCCGGTGCGGACCTACACGGGTCCGCCGGAGGCGGGCGAGATGGGCGGGGTAGCCGAGCTGCCGGCCGATCTCGACGGCGAGGCTTCGGATGTACGTACCCTTCGACACTTGGGCCCGGATCGACAGGTCTGCCCCCTGCACCGCCATCAACTCCAGACGATGAATGAGCACGGCCCGCCGCGGTCCCTCGACCACCTCTCCCCGTCGGGCCTTGGCGTGAAGGCGCTCGCCGTTCACCTTGATGGCGGAGAAGGCCGGCGTGACGTGCTCGAGTGGCCCCTCGAGACCGGCCAAGACCGCCTCGAGGCGAGCCCTTTCCGGAGCCTCATCGACGGCCGCGACTTCCGTGGTCTCGCCTTCGGCGTCCCAGGTCGTCGTCGATCGGCCGAGACGCACCGTGCCCTCGTAGACCTTCTCCTCAGCCTCCAGGAATCGAGCGATGCGGGTGGCTCGCCCCAGCGTGACCACCATGAGCCCCGTCGCGGCAGGATCCAGCGTCCCGGTGTGGCCGACTTGGCTCTGCCCCAGACCTCTTCGAAGGATCTGGACGACGTCGTGACTGGTGACCCCGGAGGGCTTATCGACCAGGGCAACGCCCGACACTCTCGGCGGACGCTTTCGTCCCATCAGCTGTCGCTGTCCTCGGGCTCGGGCTCGGTTCGGCCCTCGTCTTCGTCACGGACCTCACGGATGAGGGCCTCCATGCGTGCGCCGCGCTCGATGCTGCCGTCGAAGGTGAAATCCAGCTCGGGGGTGTGCCGAAGCCTCATCTCGCTAGCGACCAGACTCCGGATACGCGGCGCGTGCTCCGACAGGGCCTCCATGACCCTTTGGGCACCCTCTCCGTCGGGCGGAAACACCGAGGTGAAGACCCGCGCTTGACGAAGATCCCCGGTGACCCGGACCTCCGTAAAAGAGATCAGCTCGGCTCCGTCGAAGCGAGGATCCTTGAGGCCTCCCCCGGTGAGGAGGTCTCCGAGGACCTGCCGGATTTGCTCGCCGACGCGCTGGGGCCGTTGACCGCCCCCCCCGCGACCGCGTCGGGAAGATGCCATGCGCGCCGCCGTCTAGGGTCGGGCCTCGACGGACCCTGCCCCGCTTACCGGCTCGTCTAGCGCCGCTTCGGTCATGACGATCTCGTAGGCTTCGAAGATGTCCCCAACCTTGATGTCGTTGAACTTCTCCATGCCCATACCGCACTCGAAGCCTTCCTTGACCTCTCGGACGTCGTCCTTGAAGCGCTTGAGGCTGGCCAACTTGCCGTCGTAGACGGTCTTGCTGTCGCGCAGGAGACGGATGTTCGCGTTGCGAACCATGGTTCCGTCCACCACCTTGCAGCCCGCCACGGTGCCCACCTTCGGGACGTTGAAGGTCTGAAGGACCTCCGCGCGCCCGAGGTACTGCTCCTTCGCGACCGGAGCGAGGAGGCCGCGCATCGCGGCCTGAACCTCATCCACGGCCTCGTAGATGATGTCGTAGGTGCGAATGTCCACTCCGAGGGCACGAGCGGCCTTGAGCGCCTTGGTGTCGGGACGCACCGCGAAACCGACCACGATAGCCTCCGAGGCCGCCGCAAACTCGACGTCGGACTCGTTGACGGCACCCACTCCGGAGCTGATGACGGAGACCCGAACCTTCGCGGTGGTGAGGTCGGTCAGCGCCTTCGAAAGCGCCTCTACCGACCCCTGAACGTCGCCCTTGACCACCAGCTTGAGCTCTTTTTGGCTCGCGTCGCTCATCCGGGTCAGGAAGTCCTGCAGGCTGACCTTCGCGGTGCCGGAAAGCTCCTGAGCTCGGCGCTTCTCGCGTCGATGGGCCGCAAGCTCTTTGGCGGCGGCCATGTCCTTGGCCACTCGAACCTCGTCGCCCGGCGTGGGGACGGAGTCCAAACCGAGAATCTCGACCGGCGTGGAGGGCCCGGCTTCCTTAACCTGCCGCCCGCCGTCCACGATCATCGCTCGAACCTTACCGACGCTCTCACCCACTACGATGATGTCGCCCTTACGCAAGGTCCCTTCCTGGACGAGGATGGTGGCCACCGGGCCTCGGCCCTTATGAATGTGGCCCTCGACGACGCTGCCCACGCCGGGCACGTCCTGCTCGGCCTTCAGCTCGAGGATCTCGGCCTGCAGACCGAGCTGCTCCAGGAGCGCATCGACGCCTTCTCCGGTCTTCGCAGAGATCTTTTGAGAGAGGGTGTCGCCTCCGAACTCCTCGACCACGATGTTGTGCTCGGTGAGCTGCTGGAGGACCCGCCCCGGGTTGGCCTCGGGCTTGTCGACCTTGTTTACGGCCACGATGATCGGCACGTCTGCCGCCTGAGCGTGCTGAATCGCCTCGCGGGTCTGGGGCATGACGCCGTCGTCCGCTGCGACCACCAGCACCACGATGTCGGTGACGTTGGCCCCTCGAGCGCGCATCGACGTGAAGGCCGCGTGGCCCGGCGTATCCAGGAAAGTCACGAGACCCTTGGGCGTCTCCACCTGGTAGCCGGCGATGCGCTGGGTGATGCCACCGGCCTCGCCCTCGGCCACCTTGGCATTGCGGATTCGGTCCAGCAGCGAGGTCTTGCCGTGGTCGACGTGGCCCATCACGGTGACCACAGCGGCCCGCGGATCGCCCGCCTTCTCCTCCTCGGCCTCCTCGGCGCTCGGGGCCGCGAACATGGCGCTCTCGTCGAGGACCTTGGAGGTCACCTCGTAGCCCAAGTCCTCCACCATCATCGTCGCCGTGTCGTGGTCGATCGGCTGGTTGATGTTGGCCATCACGCCGTTCCGCATCAGCCACATGATGAGCTCGTTGGCCTTGCGGCTCATCTGCTGCGACAGCTCCGCCACCGTGATGGTGTCGCCGATGATCACCGGCTGCTTCACCAGCGGCTGCGTCGGCTCCCGCGGGCCCTGGTGCTTCTTTTTGCCCTTCGGCTTCTTACGGCTTGGGGTCGGGTAATAGACCTTGTTGCCTCGGGTCTCGAGCTGTTCTCGAGCCGAGGGCTCCTCGCGGCGCGGACGTCCCGGCTTGCGTCCCTTGTTGAGCTCCCGACTGTCCACCAACTTGCTTCGACCGTTGGGGTCCTTGGTCATGACCTTCTCGGTCACGCCACCCGGAGCCTCCTTGGGTTTGCCGAAGGCGGAATCTGGAAGCTCGGGGCGCTTCGACGACGCCAGCCGCTTCTTGAGAACTTCGGGGTCGATCTTTCGGACGACCCGAGGCTGGGCTACGTCCTTCTTGGGGTTAGGCACGGTCGTTGAGGGTGGGGGCGGCGCTACACGCAGCCCCGTATCTTCCTGAGGACGCATGGCGAAGTCGGCTTCCGAAAGACCGATATCCTCGAGATCGAGCTCCGGCTTTTCGTCGTCGTCTTCGTAAGCTTCGTCCCGCCCCCGTCGATCGGGTCGGGCCGCTCGGACATCCCGACGCGCGTCCTCATCCTTGTCGGGAGCCGTAGCTTCAGCAGCTTTGGGCGCTTCCGCCTGGGCCTCGACGGGCTCGGCGTTCGCCTCGGTGGCTATGACCTCTGGTTCGGGGGACGGCGCCGTGGCCACCGGCTCCGGTGCGCCTTCGACCGCAGGCGCGGCCGCGGGGCTCGGAGCCTCGGCGGCGGGCGGCGCCACCTCCGAAGCCTCGGCGGCGGCGGTCGAGGCCGCTGCAGCCGTGGGTTCGGGAGACGGATCGGCCGTCACCGGCGTCTCAGGGACGACGGGCGGAGGCGGCAGGCTGGCCTCGACCTCTTCCGGAGCGGGCGAGGTCGGCTCGACGGGAGCCTCCTCGACCGGCTCGGGCGTGGGTTCGACCGGCGGCTTCTTCGTGGCCACCTTGATCGGGGTGACCTTCTTGGCGGTGACCGGTCGCGCCGTACGCTTGGCGGGGGCCGCGGGGGCCGCGGGGGCCGGATCGGCGGCGGCTGCAACCTGCGGCTCGGGTTCGGGCTCCGGAGCCTTCTTGGGCTCGGTGCGTGGGGTCTCGACCACCGCGGGCCGGGCGGTGCGCTTCTCGGGGACCGCCGGTCGAGCGGTCCGCTTGGCCGGCTTCTCCGGAGCCTTTTCCGGCTTAGCTTCCTTCGGCGGCTCGGGGGCCGGCGTCGCCTCGGCAGGTGCGCTTTCGGCGGCCGGGGCTTCGGTGGTCTTTCTTCGACGGATGACGGTGGTGGTCTCTCCACCCTTGGAGCGGCGTCGAATGACCTTCCCGCTCACGCGCTTTTCATCCGTGCTAAGCCGACGTCGCTCCTCGGCCTTGTCGAACGCTCGACGCACGTCATCCTCGTCGACCGTCGACGAGTGAGACTTCACTTCGAAGCCGCTCTTGCGAAGCTTCTCGATGAGGTCCTGGTGGCTATACCCCATCTCCTTCGCTAGCTCGTAAACGCGCTTCTTGCCCATTAGTCGCTACACCTCGATGCCGACGCCGCCTCGACGCCGGTCATCGCCTCCACCCCCCGGGAGGTCCTCACTGGCTCAGAGGACCGGCGCGCTCGGCTCCGGGCCTCTCGGCCGCTCTCATCTTCGGAGGGAATATCCTCCTCGCTCCTCGGAGAGTCCACCTCTGGGTGGAGCCCCTCCGGGTCGAGCACATCCGTGGCCGCCCGGCCCGAGAGTAGGGCCAGTCGGCGCCCTTCCGCGGCGAGGCGGTCGGCCATGGTCCCTGGACGCGCGAGGAGCACCCCCGTAGGGCCTCGGCCAAGCGCCTCCGCGAATCGGTCCTTACTGGAGAACACGCGCAGTCGGACTCTGCGGGTGAGGTCGAGGCGCTCGCGGATCCGCCGCTCGGTGTGATTCCCAACGTCCCGAGCGAGGATCAAGCACGATCCCCCGACATCTTTCGTGAGCGTTTCCAGCACGGTATCGGTTCCAACCTCCAGTTGGCTCGCCCGGCGAGCCAAGGCAACCAACTCGATGGCCCGGCGCTCTAGCAGCCGGGCAATGATCTCGGATGGGCTCTCGGAAGAGCTCCTCCCGCTCTGGGTCGAGGCGGGCTGAAGCAGGGGGCCGAGCCCGCGGGCCTTCCCGCGGAACAGCCGCCCCAGCCCCTTCGGCGCGAGCGCGGCCGAGACGACGGACGCGTCGGGAGACAGGTAAATCCCGCGCCCCGGCGCCCTTCCGAGGACGTCTACAAAGACGCGGTCTTCGGGGTCAAGGACGAGTCTCAGCAGCTCGTCTTTCGGACGCACCTCTCGCGTCCAAGCACATCGCCGCATGACACGCGGCTTGCCATCCCCGTCGAGCGCGACGACGCGGGTCTTTCGATGAGTATGCGCCACTGTCCGTCCACATCCTCATGCCGTCGCTTCGGCTTCGGCCGCGACTTCTCGAAGGTGAATGAGCAGCTCGGAGGGCGCGTAGCCGTCCTCCGGCCCAGCGTCGTCGGACGAAGGCTCAGCGCCCTCCCCCTTCTCTTCGCGCTCGAGATAGATGCTCGCCGCATGCTTGAGCTCGTCCAACCGCTCGGCGGTCAGTCCGCTCTTCTCGGCCAGTCCCAGGAGGTCCTGCATCTCCGCGAGGTCTTCGACTAAATGGAGCCCCGCCG
>JBCBRU010000151.1:0-15689 GCA_039819565.1 Myxococcota bacterium
ATCGTGTGCTCGTTGGGCTCTTGGGCGATCTGCTTCGAGACGTTCCCGATGAGAGCGACGAGGATATCGTCGAGCTCGAGACGCGCCGCCTCGATCTCGGCATCGAGCCCGTCGGGTGCCGTCTCGGTGCGGGCCAGAGCCCAACGAGCACACGATCGGAGATCGCCTGGGCTTCGTCATCGTGGGAACCCTGGCCTCGACCCAAGGTCCGAACCCGTCGCATACCCACCATATGGAGCTTGCCGAGAAGGAGTTCGCGGGTGTCCGCGCCCGCCTCAACACTTTGCTCAAAACGACACTTCCCGCGCTGGCCGACAAGCTTCAGAAGGCAGGATCCCCCTGGCTCGAGGGCCAAGCGGTCCCATAGCAGCCGCTCATCGGAGCGATTCTGACCACGGTCCTGAAGAAGACAGGACCGTGGTCTTCGAGCGTCTTTCTCCCAACAAATCCGCACCCTCCTCTCGTTCGAAAGACAAGTTTCGTGGCTCGCAAAGGCCGTAGAGAGGCTGATCCTCCGCGTTCGAGGCGGGAGCGTGCCATCTTGCCGAACGGGCGTGCCGACACGCGACGAACGCTTGTGAGACGAAGATGAGGTAGGCGAGGTTCCGCACCCACTACCCCGTCTGGGTAGTTCAAGGGAGCATTATATGGCTAAGACGACTCGCACCCCCTCGGGCGCGGCCTTCGGCGCGCTCGTTACCGTCCTCACCCTCTCCACCTCTTCCGCCTGGGCCCAGAGCGCCGGCGGTGATTTTCGCGTCAACCCCTACCTTCAGCAGCCGACTTCCGACGGCATGCTCGTCCAGTGGATTACGGACGAGCCGGTGGCCGGCACGCTTGAGATCTATGGCGACAATATTCGGACCCGAAGCTATACCTCTTCGCCGGTAGAGCTGAGCATCCTTCAGTACGACCAGCGGGAGCTAGATCAGGCCGCGGCCCAGGGCTATACCGTCCTGTCCAACCATAACTTCAAGCACTCCGTCCGCGTGGAAGGACTCCGTCCCAACCGGCGCTACGAGTACCGGGTCTACCAGGGATCCGGGGTATTCTACGGGACCTTCAGGACCGCGCCCAGAGCCCGCCGCTGGGACCACATTCGCTTCATCGCCTTCTCGGACGCCGAGACTGAGCCTCGCGGCAACACCAATCAGCGCGACTGGTCGGTGGGCGCGCAGACCGAGGAGAGCGCCGGTCGCCCCGCGGGCCAGACCCGCTATCCGCTCACGGAGACCCAGGGCTACGCCGCGAACCTGACCATCGTCGAAGAGCGCGACCCGAACTTCATCATGATGCCGGGCGACCTGGTTCAGGGGGGCGGGTACCAGCTGGGCTGGGATGAGTTCTTCCGCCACAACGCAGGCAGCTACGCCTCGCCGCTCAGTCTCTATCCGCTGCTCCCCGCCCTGGGGAACTGGGAGAACTTCGGAGCCGTGAACGGCGGCTACACCGTGGACCTCGTCACCGGAGAGAACGCTCCGGCCCGCGGCCGCGCCAAGTTCCGCGCCTACTTCGATCACCCCTCGAACGGCTTCCCCGAGTTCCAGGACAACTTCTATCGTCAGGACTACGGCCCCGTCACGGTCCTCACCCTCGACACCTCCAACGGCGAGCCGGACCAGCAGCGCCGGGACCCGGCGGCGCTGGACACCGACACGCAGTCTAACTTTACCGCCGCCGACTACAAGGCCACGGGCTTCAACGACATCGCGGACTTCAACCCCGGCTCCCGGCAGTGGAACTGGGTCGAGGCCGAGCTCGCTGACGCGCGCGCCCACGGTCAGATCGTCTTCGTGCAGTTTCACCACGTGCCCTACAGCTCCGGCGTCCACGGCTTCCCGATGTCGAGCCCGCAGTCGAGTGGTCAGGGTGGAACCCCCCTTCGGCAGTTCCATGTGCTTTTCGAGCGCTATGGCGTCATCGCGGTATTCAGCGGTCACAGCGAGATGTTCGAGCGCTCCTTCGTGGACGGAGACGGAGACGGCGTCGGCGTTCACTATTACGACGTAGGCGTGGCCGGCGACGGCCTCCGGGGGAGCGTCGTGGACGACGATACCGGCGTACTCGGCGGCCAGAACCCCTTTAGCGAGTGGACCGCGGACCAGGGCGAGCCTGAGACCTGGGTTCAAAACGCGGACGGCTCTTCGACTTTGGTCTCGGGCGGGAAGCACTATGGCCACATTGAAGTGAACATCTATCGCCAGGGCGGAAGCCGGGGCCGGGGTCGGGTAGAGTTCTTTCCCGCGTACAGTTTCCCGTCGATTTCGGTCACGGCCGCGGGCGACTACGATGTGAGCTCCCAAACAGAACGACGGGTATATAGCGACATCCACAGCGTCTCGCTGGCCCGAGACAACTCGCCCGCGGCCGAGTTCTGCAACCCCGCGGACGTCGCTCCTCCCTTTGGTCGCATCAACTCCCGCGACTACCGCGTGTTCTGGCGAGCCTTCTACAACCAAGACCCCCTCGCCGACATCAACCACGACGGCCACGTCGACCGTAAGGACCGGCGCCTCTTCCGGCGCTACTTCTGGCGGCCGCCGAGCCACTGCCCCTGAGACGACGGGGCTTGTGTCTCGGCATCGGCCTTGGCACAGCCCCTACCGTGCGTCCGCTCTGGGTCCTCACTTTCTTCGCGCTGGCGGGCCTGGATGGCGGCTGCCGAAGACGCGACACCCCGTCCCCTCCCCCTAAAGCTCGTCCGAGCGTTCAGCGGGTAGCCCCGCTCATCGACGAGCTGGCTCGACCTCAGCCCCTCCACCAGGACGGCGAGGCTCAGCTCCGCGCCGCCCTCCGCGACCGCATCGAAGCCTCCGCGGTGCCCCCCGCCCCTTCGGTGGGCAAGCCCGGTCTCCCCTTGGCCGAGCGGCCCGACCTCCCCATCGGGCCGAGGCAGCTGTACACGATGTTCGCGAATCGGCTGCTCGACGACGGGGCGAATAAGAAGGGGCAGACGAGCGAGCGCTTGCTGCGTATCGAGCCCGTCCTCCGTATGGCTTCGAACGGGACCGGGACGCTGACCTTCGAGACCCTCGAGCCTATCCAGGGGGTCTCCGCCTACTTAGGGCACCGGATGCCGGAGGATCCGCTCGGGCTCCCTCGCTATCGCCAGCGCGTCGGAAGCTTCGACGACCCGGTCGAGACCTCCAAAGGGTACCGCTACGTCCTTCCCTTCGACCTCAAGCGCCTCCTTCGTAAACACTATGACGTTGGGCGCGTCCTCCAGCGGAAGGGCGGGGTGGCGGTGTGGAGACTGGAGCTTCTCGATCGACGCCGAGGCACCAGCGTCGTCTTCGACGGTGAGACCGCCTTTCGCTGCGAGCCCTGCCAGGGCGAAGGGGCCGCCTTCGTTCAGCTCCCGTCCCTTCGTCTCGGTCCCTTCATCGACGGCGTGGGTCGAGACGGCGCCATCGTGAGCTTTGCCACCGACGCCGCCACCGCAGCTTGGGTCGTCGTTCACGAAGGCTCGGAGGAGAGGCGAATCTATGCGAGTCCCGCCCCGGGAACGAGCCATGAGATCCCGCTCATCGACCTCGAGCCTGGCACCCGCTTTCGCTACCAACCCGTGGTCCTCGACGCGCGCGGCGAGCTTCACATCCATCGCGGAGCCACCTTCGAGACCGAGCCGGAGCAACTCACGCGCTTCGAGTTCGTCGCTCTCAGCGATAGCAGGAGCGGATTCGGCGCCGCGGACGAGCAGTACGGAGGGACGAACGCGCGGGTGCTCCGCGATCTCCTGGAGATGTCCCTGGCCCGGGGTCGGCCCCGAGCGGTGGTATTCGTGGGCGATCTCATCGACGGCTACACCACTTGGCCGCGGTCCTTCTCGTTTCAGCTCGAGATGTGGAAGAGAGCGGTGCAGCCCATCCACGCCCACGTCCCGATCTACGAGGTGATGGGAAACCACGAAGCGCTGCTCGATGTCTGGGCCCAAGGATGGGGAGCCGATAAGCAGTCCCCTTCCGCGGAGGACGTCTTCGCCGCGCAGTTCGTCAACCCTCCCGGGGCCCCCGCCGCCCCCGAGGGAGCACCAACCTATGACGAGAACACGTACTCATTCGATATCGGAACCGCCCATCTCGCCGTAATCAACTCCAACTATCAGTTCCGATCTCACCCGGGGAACCCGAAGCACCCCGCAGGATTCGAAGGGCACCGAGAGGGATGGGTGGACGACGTGACCCTCGAGTGGCTCGACGCGGACCTCGCCCAGGCTCGGAAGGCCGGCCAAAAGCACCTCTTTGTGTTTACCCACGAGCCTGGCTTCCCGAACGGGGGGCATGTCCAGGACGGGCTCTACTGGGGCGGACGAATCCCGGAGGTCCTCACCCGACGCGCAGAGCTCTACGCGATTTTGGGCGAGCATGGGGTGACCGCCATCGTGCACGGGGACGAGCACAACTACAGCCGCCTCCTCGTCGACCATGAGGTTTTAGGGGCGCCGCTGGAGCAGCCTGTGTGGCATCTCGTGAGTGGCGCTGCCGGCGCTCCGTTTTACGCGCAAGACCAAAGCGTGCCCTGGGCCGATCGGGTCGACGCCTTCGACGCGCGGCAGCACTACCTGAGATTTCTCATCGACGGAGACGCGTGCACGATCGAGGCGATCTCGAGGGAAGGGGGCCTCGTCGATCGTTTCGAGGCGGCAACGAAAACCCGGCTGCCCTAGATCGTCGGTCGCCCGAGATCAGTTGGGGGGAAACCAGGTGAGGGAGGAGTGGTGGAGCGAGATGAGCACGCGGCCAGCGATCTTGTGGTAGGCGAAGGTGTAGTCGGCACGGGTCGCGTTGCCGTCACCGTCCACGAAGGTGTAGTGCCCCATGTCCTTGTAGCCGAGGCCTCCCGCTTTGAGGATCGGCCCAGCTGAGCTCTGAAACTCGACCTTCTTCCAGCCCCGCTTGAGGAATCCGTGGTCGTGGGGATAGTTCTCATTGCCCCCGACGAAGTAGGAGCGCGCCCCGTCCCGATCGAGACGAATCACGTCGGCCAGGGTCGGCTTGAAGAGCAACGGCTCGTCCGGCGTGCCGAAGTCGTACAGCTCGAGCAGTTCTTCAACGTTCTGCTCGGTTACGGCTCTCGCCCAGGATCGTTGGGCGGCAACGACTTCGGCCTTCGTCATGGGTTCATAGGTACGCTCAGACATCTGTTGCTCCTCGTCGGTGGCCGCGTCTTCGGCCGCTGAAAGCAGGCACCGATCAGCACGGCAGCCGCTGCGCGCGTATTGTGTTTCGAATTCCTGGGGGCAGGTCAACCCCGGCCCCGCCCCTCGTCCAATTGCCTCGGGGCCTCCAGAGGTACTTGGCCCGTTGTCCCGAGACGTCATGAAGCACGGTAGAAACCCTATATCGCTCAGACCCTGTCGAACGTCATCGCGAGGTTTCCACGTGCCCGCGCGCCTTTTCGAGGGGCGATGGAGCTGTCGACCAGGAGGGGCTTGAAAGCCTCGAAATATCGGCTTGGAAGTTCTATCTCAGCCAACGAGACGAGCGGGACAAAGGTTAGGCGCCCATGTATGCAAGAACCAACTCGACAACTTGATGGGACTACAGGTGGAGATACTTCTCTCAGCCGGGCCGGACTCCTCGAAGCATGGCTGGGGGGGGGGGGCGACCGGGCCGTGATGACTTTTCCCCCCAGGCGATGACGTCATAAGTATCCAGCGCGACGACCTTCGTGCACGGCCGAGGGTCGTGCCGATGGCCATAGTGCGTTGGTCGAGCGTCGAGGCGTCAATCCTTCGCGGAGATGCCTTTGAGCTTCGCCGCGCCGGCATATACTCGCCCGACCAGAGTAGGACGCCCCCAAAGACTCTCCGAGGCTTGCGGGTTCGCGCCCCTTGCTCTTTCCCGGTCCATGATGACAGTCGCTCCGATGCCAGCGATCGCCGTTTCCAAGCCTGACGTGCCACCTTCCGAGATGCATCGGGCTCGGGAGAAAGTTCGCGCCGTACTCGGCGCTCCGTCGGGGCGTCCGGGCCCCTGCAGCTACTCGGATTTGCTCGACTTGGGCCTCAGGGACGGGCTGTACCGTCCTTCCCGGGAGCTCGACCAAGTCCTGACCAGCCTAGTGGCAAGGCTCCAGGGGCCTCCCGTCGGATCGGACAGCTACGCCCGCGTCGATCACCTGGCCGCCCAGCTCATCGCCGAGCACGATGTCTACGCGGCCCGCGCTCGGACGGTGCGGCGCATTTCGGCCCGAGCCGAAACATCGCTGGAACTGACCTACGGGCCTCGCATGGCCCGCGAGGACATCGGACCTGGCGGCTCTCTGGTGGAGCGGGCGCTGCGAGCGCTCCGCCCCTTTCCCTACCGCGAGCACTACCGCGACCTGTCGGCGTCGGAGGCCATCCTCGCTCCCGAGGTCCGGCACTGGCTCGTGGCCGGGGCGGGACCTGCGCCCCTCAGCGGTCTTTGGTTACATTGGCTCACCGGGGCGCGGGTGACACTTGTGGACCTCGATCCGGAGGCGGTGGCGATCGCATCCGCGCTCGTCCGCCGGCTCGAGACCCAAGGTCTGGTGTCCCAAGGCTTCATCGTCGCCCAGGTTAGCGACGTCGCGGAGCTGCTCCTGCCCGACGACGTCGATGGCGTGCTGGTCGCCGCGCTCGTTCCCCAGCAAGCCAAGGTGGCGCTCGCCCGTCGAGTCGCGGAGAGCGAGAGGGAGCGACGGGTTCTCATCCGGTCGGCGCGCGGGCTGACTGCGCAGCTCGCCTATGCGCCAGCACCTCGCCCCGCTCTCGAAGCGGCGGGACTCACCTTTGTGGGTGAGGTGGTGCCTCAAACCCACATCACCTCGCAACCGAGTCTGCCCCACCTCCTCCACGAGGGAACGCGCACGCTGCTCGGCGTCAGCTCCCCCCTCCTCCTGAACTCCACGGAGCTCTATCGATCATGACCATAGGACGCTGGATCTTCTTCATCGACCGCATCGAAGCCTCGAGCTATCCCGTCACCGAGACGGGCTACGCCCTGCTCTATCGAGCATGGTCCCGCGCTCGCGAGGTGGGTGCCTCTATCCACATCGTCTATCCAGATACTTTGCTGGAGTGGGACGCGGACCACGCCACCGTCGAGGCTCACCTTCTTCACGGGTTTGGGGCGATGCCCTACGCGTTTTACAGCAGTCAGCGCGAGTCCTACGAAGCAGGGTCGGATCTCGGCTCGGCGCCTTGTCACACAGAGGGGCGGCCGGAGCGGATTCGCCTCGATGAAGCCGACGTTATCGTTTTTCGCCAGGAGACAGGTCCCCAGCGGATCGCCCTCCTCGAGGCGCTGCTAAGCGTGGAGACCAAGCTCCCCGTGTACCTCTCCCCTCGCCTGGCCCTCGCAGAGGGGGTGGGGTCAAAGGTCCTCCCCGGACGCATCGCTCCCAACCGAGTGCCGCGGGGCTGGTCGAGCGCGTCGGTCAACGGCTCCGCGACGGACAAGGTCGCAGCGGCGCTGAAGTTCCTCGAGGTCGAGCTCGGACAGCCGGAGACCGCCATCGCGAAGCCAACGAATGGCGACAACGGGGTGGGCATAACAATCTTGGGCCGCTCTCCCCTTTCTGATCGGGAGCCGGAGGACACCGCTTCGATGCTGGCCCGCCTCGTGCAAACCCACGGGGATGTCATCGTTCAAGAGTATCTTCCCAGCGTGCGCCGGCCCGCGGACCTGGCCGACCTGGAGCTCGCGGAGGTCCCGACAGATCGAAGAGACTTTGGAGAGGTGCGCTTCCTTCTGATCGACGGCGAGGTCCCCCGGGACACGAACGGCCAGCCGCTCCGCTGCGCCCGACGCGTACCCACGGACCGGAGCCTCCTCGCCGACAGCGGCATCTCCCATCCGACGACCTTGTCTGCCGAAGAGTTGGAGTTTCTCGCGGGGGTGGGAAAGGCGTATCGGCAACTCGGCATCAAGTTTGGCGGCGGAGACCTGATTCGAACCGCGGACCCTTCCCGCCCCTTCTTGTTTACCGACGCTGCCCAGTCTGTCTGCGGGCATGCGGTGGTGACGGGCGCCCTGAACGGCGCCCCATATATCGTCGTCGACCTGGTGCTCGACAGCGTCGAGCGAAGCGTCGAGGCCTTTCGGCGATTTCGTCGTCCTCCCCGACGGCCCCAGTCGAGCGCCGCGGGCATGTCCTGAAGGACTCCGAGCTCGATCGGCCCCTCGTTAGAGCGGCTTTCGTCCCGCCGCTACGTAGAGTTCTCCGCCCAGTCTTCGAGGATCCGCGGGGAGGACCTCTCGCCGGAAGTCGCTCGACGCTGCGGCGAGCTCTTCCCACCATCGCTCCGTCAGTCTCGCTTGCGCCATCCATTCGACCATCTTGGTCTGGAGACTGGATTGCTCGGCGTAGACATCAAAGAGAACGAAGCGTCCCCCGGGTTTGAGCTGGGCCCAAAGCGCGTCAAAGGCGTCTCGAGGGAGGGCGGACAGGCCCAGAGCGCAGAGCACGGCGTCGAAGGGCATCCCGCGGGAAGCCTCCGGGAGCGCCTCCGGCACCCGACCATAGCGCAGGCTCACCTGCGTCCAGCCTTCCCTCACCGCGCGCCTCCGGGCACGCTCCAGCATGCCGCGAGATGCATCGAGAGCCACGACCTCACCGGTGGGGCCCACCGCCGAGACCAAGAGAGGGAGGCTCTGGCCCGTCCCGGACGGTGCGTCGAGAACGCGGAGGCCAGGCTCGAGCTCGAGGGCATCCGCGGCCGCCTTTCGGAAAGGCGCATAGAGGTCTTCCAAAGAACGATCGTAAATGAGCGCGAAGACGTCGTACCAGCCCATGGCGCATAGAATTGTACGGCTCGACGGGAGTTGTGATCCACCTCGACGGATGTGTCACGGGCCGAGGTCACCGCCGGGGCTCTGGCCACCGCTCCCTCCGGGGCCTATCCTCCTCTTCGGTGGCCGCTCTATCTCGCAAGGTGGACGGTTGGGTCCGCGCGGGGCTGATCGACGAAGCTCAGGGAGCGCGTATCCTCGCCCATGAGGCGGAGGTCTCACGGCCCCTCTTGCTCTACACCATCGCGGGACTGGGGAGCTTCGCGATCGCGGTCGGTCTCGTCTCGCTGGTGGCGGCCCAATGGGCGACCCTCCCTGGCTTCATCAAGATCGGCATCAGCCTGAGCTGGGTAGTGGGGCTCGGAGTCGGACTCGTGCGGCTAGATGCGAGGGGCTCGACCTGGGCCTACGACGTCGTGCTGGGCATCTTCTACGGGTTGGTCCTCGCCTCCATCGCCCTCGTGGGCCAGGTGTATCAGCTCGGGGGGCACGCCCACGAAGCGCTGTGGACCTGGAGCCTCATGACCGCGATCGCGATGTGGACGGGCCGCGGTCGGTTCGTGCTCGGGCTCTGGGTCGTCGGGCTGCAGGCGTCGATCCTGACCCTGGTCGCCCACAAGGCCGACACGTCGCTCACCCTGAGCGCTGGCGGTCTCGCGGTCTTTCTCAGCACCCTCGCGCTCGGCAACACGTCCTTCATCCGTCGGCTTCGACCCGAGCTCGGCGGGATACTCCGGGGGCTTGCGTGGGCGGAGATCATCGGAGCTGGCTCGTTGGCCACGCTGTGGTTCTATCCGGGAGGCGAAGAGCGTTTGACCGGAGCCTCGACGTTCGCAGTTTTAATTGCGGCGATCGCCGCCGTAGCCGCGGTCCTCACCGTCCAGGGGACGGGACGGCTCCCCAAGCAAGTCCTCCTCGGCGCGTGCGCGATGCTAGTGCTCATCGCCCCCCTTCTCGCCCCCGAAGACTGGGGGCTCTTGGGGGCCCTGCTCTTTTTGGGGGTATGGCTGCTCGTCGCCTGGGCGGCTCACGCCGACAGTCGCTCCAGCTACCTCAACTTCGCGACCGCGATTCTGGCTCTGCGTATCCTAGCCATCTATCTCGAAGTCTTCGAGAGCCTGTTGAGCACCGGGGTCGGCCTCATCGGCGGGGGACTCCTGACTCTGGGGTTGGTTTGGCTCTGGCTTCGGTTGCGTCGGCGCTTCGGGGCCGAGGAGCTACCGTCATGACCCCTCGGCTCACGCGATGGGGGGTTCTCATCCCCTTGCTAGGTCTCGTGCTGATCGTCCTTCAATCAGAGCTACGCAGGCGGAGCGGAACGGAGTGGCCGCTCAAGATCGTCGGCTACGACCCCCGGGACCTGATTCACGGGCACTATCTCCGCTACCGCTTCCACTTCGATGCGGCGTCGAGCGAGACGGCGTGCCTCCAGGGCCAGCGGCTCGCGGCCGCCTGCTGCCTCTGCCTAGAGCCCACGTCCGACCCGCGGGCTCCGGAGGTACGCCCCGTTCCGTGCGAAGCGGCGCGGGAATGCTCAGCGTGGATCCTCAGCTCCGAGGTGCAACCTCCGCTGCGCTACCTCATCCCCGAAGCCGACGCCCCGGCACTGGAGCGCGCTCTCCGCCTCCATGACGCGGTCCTCCGGATCCGTGCCCTTTCAGACGGCACGATTTCGGTGGGAGATCTCGAACTCGACGGACGACCGTGGTCCGAGGTGGTGCGCGAGGCGGCCGAGCCCCGTGACGAATAGAACGGTGTGGGGTCGAGGATGAACCTCGATCGAGGATTCGGGCCCGGCCAGCTCAGTCGGCGCTTGCGCCGGACGCGTCCACTTGGCCGCGCTCTAGCTCCTCCTCGGAGGCTGCTCGGACGTCTCGCACCTCGACCTCGAACACGAGCGTCTGCCCGGCCAGGGGATGGTTCCCGTCGAGGATCACGGATTCCTCTTCCACCTTCGCCACCCAAAACGGCACCGGTTGCCCGTCTGGCGCCTGACCGCTGAGCATCATCCCTACCTCCGGCTCCATGCCCTCCGGGAGCTGCTGCCGGCTCACCTCGACGAGCGCCTGCTCACTCCGCTCGCCATAGCCTTCGGCGGGGGACACCGTAGCTTTCACCTGAGCCCCGATCTCCAGACCCGCGAGGTGCGTCTCCAGGCCCGGAACGATGTTCCCGTGCCCGTGGAGATAAACCAGCGGAGCATCGCCGCTCTGGTCGATCACCGCCCCGGCCTCGTTGCGGAGGGTGTAATCGATGCTGACGACGGTGTCCCTTGCGACCTTCACCCCGCCATCATGCGCGTCTTCTGAGCTGCCGTCGAATCGGTAACGTTGACGCCCCGAAGGGCAACGGGCACGTGGACGCCCCGAAGGGCAACGCGCACGTGGACGCCCCGAAGGGCAACGGGCACGTGGACGCCCCGAAGGGCAACGGGCACGTGGACGCCCGAAGGGCGGGCTTCAGCCTTCCTTGGCGGCGGACTGCATTTTTTGGAGCACGGCTCCCATGGAGGCGTGGACGGCTTGGACCGCCTGAAGAGGTCGAACCATGACCTTGAAGTCGACAATCTTCCCTTCGTCGCTCCACTCGATCATGTCCACGCCGTTGACGTACTTGCCGTTGATCTCGGTCTCGAACTCGAGCACCGCTCGCTGACCGCAGTCGAATATCCGCACATACTTGAAGACCCCCGCGTTCCCTCCGAGCGCTTCGGAGGCGGCCATCAGGTAGGCAAAGGTAATGTAGGCTCCCTTCTGCGGCGTGAACACCACCGGGCTCATGAAAGTCACATTGTCGTCCAGCTGCGCGTGGAGGCCCTCGGCGTCGTGCCCGGACAGGATCCAGTCGATCCACGCTTGGAGAGGGGGCGCGTAGCCTTTGGTCTCGACCTCGAACTGACTCGGCATGCCGAGAGTGTTCTGACCGATTCCAGCCGCGCTGTCGAGGCGTCCCCTCGGCGGTCCCCGTTCGGCGTCGGCTGTTCGGGGTAGCGCGAGGACCCGTTCCGTCGCTCCTCGGGCGAGCGTCGGACGTCATGAGGAGGCCGCTCACCGCGGAAGCGCGAACTCAGGTCAGAAGGAGATAGTGCGCGAACACTAAGACCAGAGCTACAGCGGACTGGATGAGGTAGTTTTGGTACCAAGGCCCGTCGTTCTCGAGATGCGCGAGGTGGGGAGCGAAGGTCCATCGCTCGACCACCTCGGGACGGGGAGGCTCGGTGGCACGACTAATGGCAGCGACGAGGCCGCAGGACGCCGCCACGACGATGCCCACCGTGACCAGGTAGTGCACGGGCCACCAGCCCCACTGATCCAGCACGAAGAGGATGACGCCCAGGGCTGTCCCAAGAATGAGGGTCCAGTAGGCGCCGGCGCCGTTGGCTCGACGGTCGAAGACGCCCAGGAGGAACACCGCCGCGATAGGCGGAACGATGATGGAGAACATCTGCTGGAGATAGCCCCAGAGTCCCCCAAAATGGGCGATCTGAGGAGCCCAGAGGGCGGCCACGACCATCAGCACCAGGGTTGAGACGCGCCCGTAGTGGGCGGTTTGCCGAGCGGTCAGCTGGGGTCGCCAAACCTTCAGGAAGTCGAGGACGATCAGGGCCGACGCGGAGTT
Organism: Myxococcota bacterium; assembly: GCA_039819565.1. Classification (GTDB taxonomy): domain Bacteria; phylum Myxococcota; class Kuafuiibacteriia; order Kuafuiibacteriales; family Kuafuiibacteriaceae; genus JAHQVK01. The sequence goes on from JBCBRU010000151.1 coordinate 12,375, forward strand.
TAGGGTCGAGTCCACACTCGACATGATGGCCGAGATCAACCCCGCCAGCACGATACCTACCATCCCGACCGGCAGCACCTCGCGGACCATGGTCGGGAAGACGAGGTCACCGTTGGCCAGATCCGGAAACACGACGATGGCCATGGCCCCGGGAAGAATCATCACGAACAGGGGGGTCATTTTGAGGAAGCAGGCGAGCATGATGCCCCAGCGTGCGTGGCGCACGCTGCGAGCGCCGAGGACCCGCTGCGTGATGTATTGATTGGTTGCGACGTACCAGAATCCCAAGAAGGGAACCCCGAGCAGCAGCGCCGGCCACGGCATGGTGGAGTCGTCGACTGGTCGGATCAGGGAAAAGTGCCCGGCCGGGGCCGCCGCCCATAGGGCGTCGAGGGAGTAGTCGATGCGGCCGAACATCGCCACCGTGAGGGCGGTGCAGCCCACGAGGAGGATGATGGCCTGGAGGGCGTCGGTGTATACGACGGCCTTGAGACCGCCGAAGGCGGTATAGATCCCCGCGAAGAGGGCGAGCCCAAAACAGGTGGGGGCGAGCGGAAGATCCGGCAGGAAAGACTGCAGAACGAGGGCTCCTGCATACAGCCCTCCGGCGGTGTCCACTACGATGCTGGTGATGATCGTGATCGCAGAGAAGAAGACCCGTGAGCGCCGATCGAACCGGCACTCGAGGAACTCCGGTACGGTGCTGATCTTCCCCTGCAGGTACACCGGCACGAAGAAGATCGCGAGCACCACAAAGGGAATGACAGCTCCAAACTCCCAGACCGCGTTGACGATGCCCGAGGTGTAGGCGGCACCGGCCAGCCCCACCAAGGTGGTGCTGGAGATGTTCGAGGCGAAGAGCGACAGACCGATGACCCCCCAGGTCAGGGTTCGACCTCCCAAGAAGAGATCTTCATCGGTGTCCGTACCTCTCGAGACGACGGCCCCGACGAGGGCCACGATCACGAGATAGGCAATGACGATGGCAAGGTCGATGCTGCTGATCACTTCGATTCTCCTGTCCCCCTAGGGGCAGCTGTCGCCAATGGCGAGCCTGGTAGGCAGAACCAGGCTCGTCGGGGTCTGGGCGTTCGCGAGGAGGACCTCGGCCGCGCAGCGGCCTTTCATCAAGCTCTCCTGCTGAACGGTGGTGAGGGTGGGACGATGGGTGTCCGCCTCGGGGATGCCGTCGAAGCCCGTGACCCGGACGTCGTCAGGGACGCGGAGGCCGAGCTCCTGCGCCGCCTGAATCGCCCCGAGGGCGATACGGTCACTCATGCACAAGAGAACGTCGGGGCGGGGGCTCGCCGAGAGCGCGCGCTTGGCCGCCTCGAGGCTCAGCAGGTGCGTGTTGTCGGGCACGTGCCAGACTCGCTCCGGCGGCAGCTCGAGGCCCACCGCATGGGCCGCGCTTCGAAAGCCCGCGAGCCTCTGGATGGTAATGGTGCGGCTCTCTTCGAAGAGCTCCTTTCCCACGATTCGGCAAACCCGATTGACGTTCATGAGACGAAGCCCGAGTACACACAGGACCTCCGCCCCGGCGCGAAGGGCATGTCGACCGACATGATCTGCGGCCCCGCGGTTGTCGATATTGACGGACGGATATCCGTCGATCGCAAAGTCGACGGTCACGATAGGCTTGTTCTGGGCCACGAGCTGCTCGAGCTCCTCGTCCCTCGGCGGACCGTAGATCACGAAACCATCGGCAAAGCCCTGAAATCCTCGATGCAAGGAGAGATGCTCGCGGGAGGGAGTGAGGAGCAGGCTATATTCCTGCTCTTCGAATACCTCTGCGAGCCCGCTCAAGAACTGATGGGCTACGGGATCCGTGAAGCTGTAGCTGAGGTAGTTGGAGAGCGCGACGCCAATGATCCCCGTGCGGCCGGTGCGAAGACTCCGAGCCGCGGCGTTGGGTCCTCCGTAGCCCGCTTTTGCGCACTCTGAGAGGATCCGCTCGCGGAGGGCGGCAGACAGCTGATCTGGTCGGTTGAAGGCGTTCGAGACGGTGGCCGATGAGACTCCGAGCCGCTCTGCCATCTTGGTCAGGGTCAGCTTCTGGCGGCCTCGAGCCTTGGTGCCCCCTGACTTCTTCTTGCTCACTCTTGCTGGACCCTATGCGCGCCGACGTCGGCGAAGAAAGTCTGAAAGGGCCCGAGCGTCAGCTGTCCTTCGGCCAGCAGGCCTCCGTCCGCGAAGGTCACCTGATGCCTCCGACGAATCTCGAAGGGCAGGCTCGCCTTCAGTGTTCGATCCGTCAGGTTGAAGGCGCAGACGAGATCTTGGTCCTCGGAAGTGCGGCGCCACATCAGCATCTCCCCGCTGTCCTTTACCAACGAAAGGCTCCCCTTCCGCAGGGCTGGCTGCCGCCGGCGCCAAGCCAACAGCGCGCGGATGGCGTGGAGACAGCGCGACTCATCCTCCTCTTGGAAACTCACGGCCCGCTCCGCGTGGCGCGGATCGACGGGCAGCCACGGCTCGCCGGTAGAGAAGCCGCCGTGGGGGCCGGACTCCCAGACCATGGGGGTCCGAGCCCCGTCCCGCCCCTTGTACTCCGGCCAGAAAGGAACCCCGTACGGATCCTGAATACGATCGAAGGGAACCTCAGCCTGCTCGAGTCCGAGCTCTTCCCCCTGGTAGAGGCAGACGGTGCCGCGAAGAGACAGGAGTAGGGCCATCGCGACAGGGGTGAAAGCCTCGGGCTCGGCGCCCCGGCCCCAGCGGCTCGCGCAGCGCACGACATCGTGGTTCGACAGCGCCCAACAGGGCCACCCCTCCCCAAGGCCTGCGTCGATGCGAGCGAGGACTCCCCGTAGGTAGTCCGCGGCCGAGTTTGGGCCCAGCAGCTCGAAGGTATAGGCGGTGTGCAGGCGGTCCTGGCCTTGCGTGTAGCTGGCCATGACGTCGATCGAGTGATCGTCGCTGATCTCTCCGAGCAGGAAGACCCCTGGGTAGTCGTTCGTCAGCCGGCGCAGCGCCTCGATAAAGGCCAGGTTCTCGGGCTGGGTAATGTCGTAGAGATGCTGTTGAAACGAGAAGGGATTATCCGGGGAGGTCGTCGGCGTGCGCTCCGGGTCGTCCACCGCGGGGGGGTTCGATCGAAGGTCGGCGCGGTGAAAGTAGAAGTTCACCACGTCCAGGCGTAACCCATCCACGCCCAGATCCAGCCAGTGTCTTACGTTGTCGAGCTGGGCCTCGCGGACCTCGGGGTGATGAAAGTTGAGGTCAGGCTGACTGGCCAGAAAGTGGTGTAGATAGTACTGACGCCGCCGACCTCCCCGGATAATCCCTTCTCGTTTCAACAGCATCTCTACGACA
>JBCBRU010000152.1:0-15592 GCA_039819565.1 Myxococcota bacterium
AGTTTTCATCCGTTCTCGGACCTCGCCCGTCAGGCTATGGTGTGGGCCGAGGAACGGGGGCTGACCGAGACCCTCGTCGACCCGATCTACCCCGAGCTCCGGCCGAAGGACAACGCGCCTCGAGCACCGCCGCGTCGCCGCGCCGGGTTGCCTCGGTCTTCAGCGCCACCGCCAGCCGGGCCTTGCCCACGCCCCGCGGCCCGTGGACGACCACCACCGAGCCGTGGTCGGCGACGAGCTGCGCCACCAACGCTTCCCTCTCGCTTTCCCGTACGTCGGCTTGGGAAGGAGGGGAAGTTTCGGCCGGGCGAGACCGAGGGGCATCGAGCATGCTGCACATCACATCAATCCTCGCGCCAACCTGGACGGGCTCACCGGCTCCGGTCCAGATTCCGCACAGATGGCTCGAGAGCGCCGTTCGCCATCGATCTGTCGTCGACGGCGTCCTGACTCCCCAGCGTTACGAGTTTGACGTTACAGCACTAACAGTCCTGAAGGCGATCGCCGATCGATAGCTTACGCCCGACGCCGCGAAGAAAATCGGCGGTGTCGATCGGCTTGCGACCTGGAGCCTGGAGGCGCCGAATCTCGAGCTGCCCCTCCCCGGTCTGCATGCACAGCGGCTCCCGAGACACGATCTGTCCGGGCTCGAAAACCCGTTCGGCGGCCTGGGATTCACTCCCGGCCAGGGCCACGGCCCTGATGATCTTGAGAGGGCCGGCCTCGGTGCGCACGAAGGTCCCGGGCCAAGGGTCGAAGCCCCGAATGCGTCGGGCGAGGCTCGCGGCGGGCTGGGTGAAGTCCAGCTCCCCGTCCTTTTTGTCGATCAGCGGCGCGAAGGTGGCCTCGTCGTCGTTTTGAGGCACGATCTCGAGGCCTTCGGTCTGAGCCAAGCTCAGCCCTTCCACCAGGGTGCGGGCGCCGAGGTCGGCGAGCTTCTCGGTGAGGCGGCCCGCGGTGTCGTCGGCGTCGATGGGGAGGCGGCGGGCGAGGAGCATTGGGCCCTCGTCGAGACCCTCGCCGAGCTGCATGAGGGTGACCCCCGTCTCGTCCTCGCCACCGAGAATCGCGTGCTGGATGGGGGAGGCCCCGCGGTACTTCGGGAGGAGCGACGCGTGGACGTTCCAGGTGTCGAACCGGGGGGCCTCGAAGAGATCCACGGGCAGGATGCGGCCGTAGGCCACCACCACCGCCAGATCGATGTCGTCCTCTCGAAGCTGGGCGGCCACGGTGCCGTCCTTGAGCTTGCGAGGCTGCTCCACGGGGAGGCCGCGGCTCTCCGCCAGGACTTTGACGGGCGGGGCGACGAGCTTCTTGCCCCGGCCCTTGGGACGATCCGGCTGACAATAGACGCGCACCACCGGATGGCTCCCGTCGTCGAGGAGGCGCTCGAGAACGACGCTGGCGATGTCGGGGGTGCCGAAGAAGGCCAGCCGAAGCGGGCGGTCGGGGAGCTGGAGACGGGTCAGGCCACCGCCTCCGCGGCCTTCCGCTTGAGCCGCTTCTTGACCAGGGTCTGCTTGAGTCGGGACAGGCGATCCACGAACAGGGTGCCCTCGAGGTGATCGATCTCGTGCTGGAGGCACACGGCGAGGAGGCCGGTGGCCTCGATGCGGAGAGGGTTCCCGTCGCGGTCGAGGCCGGTCACGACCACCTCGGCCGCCCGCTCGACGTCGTCGGTGAAGCCCGGGATGGAGAGACAGCCCTCTTTCCAGGTGATCTTGCCCTCGGCCTCTTCGACCTCGGGATTGACCACGGCGATGGGCTGCACCGGCTGAAGGGGCGCTGACTCGTCCCCCTCGCGCTCGCCGCAGTCGACCACGATGATGCGCTTCAGGACGCCCACCTGCGGCGCCGCAAGCCCCACGCCCTCGGAGTCGTACATCGTCTCGAACATGTCTTCGATCAACGTGCGAATCTCATCGTCCACACCCTCGACGGGCTCGGCTCGCTCGTTCAGTCGAGGATTGGGAAACGTGAGGATCTCTCGAAGCGCCATCGGGCGGATGGTAGCACCGGGATTTCGAAGGACAACCAGATCCTGTCGGGGGCCGGGGTCAGGGTCGGGGCTCGAGGTGGTGTTCGTACGCCGCCCTCAGCTCCGGAATCATCAGAACGTCCCGGGCCTCGTCGACGCTGCGCAAGACTTCGCGCACCATCGCTTCGAGCTCTCCCTCGACGTCTTCGGGCACGAGGTCCCGAAGACGTCGATGGGCGTCGTCGATGGCCTTCTTGCTCGCGGTGGCGTCCACATCGAGAATCCCGAAGTAATCCTGCGTGCGCACCACCTCCGCCAGGGCCTTGAGCCGCGCCTTCTCGTCCAGCGAAGCGAGACGCGCGTCCCGGTCCAAAGCGAGCTGAACGTCCTCCGGCGTGTGACCGGAGTCCGAGCTGGGCCGGTCCGCGGCGGAGGCGGACGCCGCGGTCTCCGAGAGCTGCAGATCTCCTCCGAGGGTGAAGCGGCCGGAGGTCTGAAAGCTCCGTCGTTCGATGCGGAAGCCGGGTCGCGTAGTAGCCCGCGGCTTCAGCGCCGGGAGGTCCCTCACCGACGGGCTGGTGGTGGCGATCTCTCGGGGTGCCGCCGGCGGCTCGACCGGCGCCGGGAGGCGGACCCGCCGCTCCGCCAAACCTTCCTTCAGCCACACCAAGGCCCAAGAGTAGGCCCGTGAGATCGGAAGACCGGCGAGGCGCGCCGCCTCCTCCAGGCCCCGGTGACCGTCCAGGAGGTTGACCAAGGGGAGGTCTGAGGGACCGACGAAGTGGTCCGTCCCGGCCACGATACTCACGGTCTCGGGGCCGAGACTGAGGGCCTCGCGCAGCTCGCTCACCGAAGCGGCTCGCGGGAGAAGCTCCACCAGCCACTCCCGCAGATCGTCCACCCGCGGGACGAGGTCTTCGGTGCGGACGTCCTCGGAGGGCACGAAGCTCCACTCTCCCCGGTGCTGCAGGGCGCGGACGAGGTGGTCCTCGAGATGTCGGCTGGGGAGAAGGATCTCCTCCTCAGGGTCGATGAGGCCGCGATGGGCCAGTTTGCGGGCCACGGCGCGGGGCGAGCGCCACGCCGCTCGGGCCAGCTCCCGAGCTTGACCCTCTCCGATACGGCCCAGGTCGGCCACGAGACGCAGGAAGGACGGCAGCACGGTGTCGCCCTCGAGCCCGGAAGGGACCCCGTGAGCGAGGAGCAGCGAAGGGGGGCCGCCCAGCCTCAGCGTCCCCGTGGAGCGCTGCGCTCGCGCCCGCAGGAAGACCTGCACGAGGTCCGAGATTCCGGCCGCCTGGCCCGAGCTCGGAGTCAGACCGGAGCCTCGCAGATGGCCGAGCGAAGGCTCGGGCGGCCACAGCGGAGCCGTCTCGGGGAGGGACGGCTCCGAAGCCTCCACCTCGACCCGGGGATAGATGGGGTCCGTTCGAAGTATGTGATCTGGGTTGGGGTCCACGGGCCCGAGCTCGAGGTCCGAGGCCATGTCCGGCCTCTCCACCGGGTCGTCGGTGAACTCGAGGACGTACTCATCCGACGGCTTACCTCCACTTGGGGCGCGGTCGAGGCTCTGCAGGCGGTCCTCGGCGAAGGGATGTGCGGGGTCGATCTTGAGGATCTGGCGGTAGAGGGACCGGGCCGGCTCCGGCATCGCGTGGTCGATATAGATCTGCGCGGCCAGGGCGAAGCCGGAGCAGGCTTCGGCCACCGCTCCGCGCCGCTGCTGGCGCTCCGCTTGGTGGACGATCGCGAGGGCTCCGGGCGGAAAATCATCGTCCTCAGCCGCCGCTGCGATCGGAGCGAGCAAGAGCTCCTGCGTGTCTTCCTCGTCGTCGATCGGTGAGCCCGGCGGGCTCGAGGCGACCGCCATCGGGAACTGCTCGCAAGACTCGGCGAGCAGAGACGCTGTCCATACCTGCCGCTCTTCGGGTTGCAGAGTGAGGGTGGGTTCGTTGACTTCGAAGGGGTTTTCTTCGTCGTCCGGGCCATCCGTCCAGGTCTGAGGGGGCTCCGGGGCGTCCAGCTCCAGAGCCGCTGGGGCCTCTTCTTCGGGGGTAGGCGGGTCTTGACCCTCCAACAGCGCGCGCAGCGCCTCCAGGGTCTGGTCCGAGATGCGAGTGCGCTCGGCCGGCCGAAGTCCGGTCACGACCCGCTCCGGAGCTTCGACTCTCGGAAACTCGACTTGCGTCGGCCCCCGAGCGGGGGCGGCGGGGGCGATGGCGCCGTTCGCGGCGGGGGCGATGGCGCCGTTCGCGGCGGGGGCGACGGTACCGTTCGCGGCGGGGGCGATGGCGCCGTTCGCGGCGGGCGCGGGGACTTCGGCCTTCTCGAGGACGGGAATCCTCGGCGAGGTCAAGGGCAAGCTGCGCTCGACGGACGGGGTCGGTGAGGTGGACAGCGTCGGAACCTCGGTCGTGGGCGCCTGCTCGGCCATCCATAGCGGGCCGCTCTCGGGCGCCGGTCTCTCCGGTACCACGTCGATCCGGGCCATGGGGCTGGCGGGAGCTTCGATCTCCTCCACCTCCTCGATGTTGAGCTCGTCCAGCGGGTCGATCTCAGATCCTGCGAGCAGGGCAGCTTGCTCGTCTCCCCCTACCCCCGGAAGCCCTCGGCTCTCCGGGACGGGTTCGGGCGGAAAAACCTCGTCGCCAAGCCCGAAGTGCGTCGTCTCGGAGAAGGGATCTTCGAGGTCCATCTCGATGGCGCCGCGAAGCTCGGAGCGATCGAGCTCCTGGACCCAGCTCCAGTCTGGGGGAGGGTTGTCGAGGGACGGGGCTTCCGCGCTTCGGAGTCGGTCGAGGCTGGGGACGCGCACGGTCCCTCTCGCCGCTTCGAAGCCTTCCAGCTCCGGAGCCTCGGTGGGGGCGGGGTCCGGCAGGTCCTGCGGATCCCGTCGGGCGCCGCGCTCGGCCCACGCGCGGGCCCGCCCGGCGAGGTAGGAGAGGTCGCAGGGCAGCCGGAAGAAGTAGTCGCCGCCGTGGGCGAGGGCCTCGCTCGGGGCCCGAATCGGAGCTTCGCTCTGTCCGGAGCCGTAGAAGAGGATCGGCACCTGACCGTGTTCGGAGCGCCGGATCGTCCGTACGAGATCGCGATAGCGGTCCTCGGCCGCGTCGATGGCCACGAGGACGGCATCCGGAACCCCCCACTGCTCGACCATTTCGGCCTCGTCGCGGACGCGGACGGGATCCAGCCCCTGCTCGGAGAGCGCTCGCTGGAGCGGGCCCGCATCGCTTCCGAAGTCGACAACCAAGATCCGCTTGTCCACGACACGCACCCAACCAGATGTGGGCGAGCTGGGATCCCGGTGAGGCCTCGAGGGCGGGGTCCTGGTGGAAACCCGACCGCTTTTGCGCAAGACCTCTTTGAGGGCGCAAGGAACGGAAGCCTAGGCGCCCGCCCACCAAACGGCGCCAAAGGTGGCGATCGTGGCCAACCCGAGCGCCACCGCGTAGGTATTCCAGAAGCGTCGCGCGCGGGCCGCGGGGTGGTGATGGCGGGCCGGCGAATCCGGCGTCGGGGTGATCTTGTCCCAGCCCGCGGGGCGGGGCGGGAGCTGAGGGCGCTTCCAGCGCTGGGCGGGCTCCCCAACCTGTGCAGGGGGACGGGGACGATCGTCCTCGACCTCCTCGGGAATCTCACCGAGGTCCACCGACTCCGCGGGGAGGGTCAAAAGACGACCCTCGAGCTCACCTTCAGAGCCCTCGAGTGCGGTGTTGCGGGCGTTCATGATGTCGTCGAAGGTCGACGCCACCAGCGCCGCGATGGCGCCGTTGCTCACCCGCAGCTCGCGCGAGGCTTGAAAGGCGCTGAGCTCCCGCTCGAACTGCCGGGCCGAGCGGTGGCGGTCGTCGGGGGACACGGCGACGGCGCGCTCGATGATGTCTACCAGGGCGGGATCGTGGTTCGGCATGCGCTGCCGGACGGGCTCGTAGTCCCCGGCCGCGACCCGCCACAGCAAGGTGGCGACGTTTTCGTCCGGGTAGAGGCGGAGCCCGGTGGTCATCTCGAAGAGGATGGCCCCGAGCGCGAAGACATCGGTGCGGGCGTCGGTGTTGTCGCCTCGAGCCTGCTCCGGGGCCAGAGAGCGGGGGCGTCCTCGAATCACTCCGGGTTGGGTCAGGTTTTGGCCGTCGAGGGTGGCGAGCCCGAAGTCGAGGAGCTTGGCTACGCCGTCCGGCCCGATGAGGACGTTTTCGGGGGCGACGTCCCGGTGCACGATACCGAGGGGGGTGCCGTCGGGGAGGGCGCGCCCGTGGGCGTGGGCCAGGCCCTGGGCGACATGCATGGCGATGCCGCAGGCGACCTGCATCGGAGGAGGGGTTCCGCGGGTGCGAAGCACGTCGAGGACCTCGGCGAGGGTTGGCCCCTCGACCAGCTCCATGACCAGGAACATCTCGTGGCCGGCCTGGCCGACGTCGAAGACCTCGACCACGTTGTGGTGCTCGAGGGTCGAAGCCACCATCATCTCTCGCATAAAGAGACGAAGGAGGTCCTCGTCACCGGCGGCATGCTCGAGCATCCGCTTGATGGCGACGGACCGTCCGTCGCGCTGATCTTCGGCGCGATAGACTTCGCCCATCCCTCCAGCCGCGATGCGCTGCTGAATGAGATAGGCGCGGGTCTCGGTCCGGGGCCGGAGCACGAGGCCCTCTTACCACGCTCTGCGGGGGCTCACCTCCACGCTACGTGCATGGGAAGACCGTACTTTGGACGCAGGGTGATGACGGGCTCCGGCACCACGGGGTGATCCGCAACCGCCGAAAAACGCGCGGCGCGGACCATGCGGGCGAGGAGCGCCTTGGCTTCCATCAGGGCAAAAGCCTGCCCGATGCAGACCCTCGGACCGCCGGCGAAGGGAAAGTAGACATGCTTCGAGATGGCCTTTCCCGCTTCGCCGAGGAAGCGCTCGGGCCGAAAAACCTCGGGCGCGTCCCAAAAGCGTGGATCCCGGTGCATGATGAGTTGCGAGAGGAACACGATGCCTCCCTTGGGAAGAGGGTGGCCCATGACCTCGTCGTCCTCGCTGAGGCTGCGGGCAAGCATCCACACCGGCGGCCGCAAGCGCATGGACTCTTTGATCACGGCCTCGGTCCACTCGAGGTCGCGGAGACGCTCGAGCCCGAGAGGGCCGTCATCGTGGAGCACGCGGTCCACCTCCTCCTCGAGGCGGGCGAGGGCCTCGGGCGCCTCGGCGAGAAGATGGAGGGTCCAGGTGAGCGCGTTCGCGGTGGTCTCGTGGCCGGCGCTGACCATGGTCATGACCTCGTCGCGAAGCTGGGTGTTGCTCATTCCCTCTCCCGTCTCTTCGTCGCGCGCCTCCATGAACATGTTCAGCAAGTCCTCCTTCGAAGCGCCCGCGCGTCGCTCCTGCACCACCTCGTCGACGAGCTGATGCATGCGCTCCAGGGCTCGCACCAAGCGGCGGTGGCGCGGGGTGGGGATCGACAGCGGCAGGGAGAGCGGGTGGGTGATGCGCCAGACCGTCTCGTGAAGGACCACCGAGATCGCGTCCCCGATGGGACCACTCTCCTGGGACAGATCCGTGGAGAGCAGCGCCAATCCTACGATCTCCAGTGTGACCCGCATCATCTCCTCGCTGACCTCGAGGACCCCGCCGGCGGGGACGCTCACCCTCCATCTGTCGATCATCCGGCGACCGGCGTCGTCCATCGTCTCCACGAAGCGAGAGATGCGCTGGTGATGGAAGGAGGGCTGGGCGATCCGGCGCTGGCGGCGCCAAAGCTCGCCCTGGCTGGTGACGAGGCCCTGGCCGAGGGCCATGGAGAGCATCTTGTAGCCGCGGGTCTTCTTTCCGTAGTTTCGATGGTTGTCGACGAGGACCCGCTTCACCCCTTCGGGGTGGGTCACGAGAAAGCCCTTCTTTCCCGGAAAATCGATGCGTACGACGTCCCCCAGCTCGGATGCGCGATCGAAGGTGCCGATGATGTCCCGCTGCAGGTGGGGCAAGGCACCCACGATCGGCCATCCTGGGAAGGCGGGGACGTCGAACGGGGCGGCTACGGCTTCCACGTCCTCACTATCCCTGACCGTAAACCCCTGAGTCACCTGCGCCCGACGAGCTTTGTGGTCGCAGCCGCGCCGGATCCCGGGGTGGCTTGCCGAGTCCCCTTCGTTTGCGCTTAGCTCCGCCCCTCTCCACCTTCATGCGGCCAACCGGCAATCTTCATGGGCTCAAGGCCCGCCAGCTCCACAGACTCGAAGCTACGTTCCGACGGCGCGTGAAGGGCGACGGGCTCGTGACCGCCGAGCTGGCCCGCTACGTCGGGGACCTCAGTCGAGAGCTCAACCGCCAGGTGGGTCTTCTCATCGACCGTGGGGGTTCGATCCAGGACGTCATCGTGGGTGAGCCGTCCCGGCTCTATCTGCCGGACATCGGCCGTGCCCGAGCGGGGCAAGGACGCTTCCGCGGCCTGCGCCTGGTGCGGACGGAGCTGCGTGGTCAGGGGCTCACCCGCGAGGATCTCGCGGACCTCACCAAGCTGCGGCTGGACGCGGTACTGGTCCTCGAGATCGACCCCGGAGGTCACGCCGTGCACGCGGAGTGGGCTCACCTCGTCCCTCAGAGCCACGAGCGGACCTTGCTCCCCGTGCAGGAGCGCTTTCGGAGCGTGCACGAGCTGCCCGAAGACGCGATGGCCATCGTCCGCGCCGCGGAGCAGGAGATGGCCCGCCTCTTCGCGGGCGACGCGCAGGACGTCGAGCGCGACGCCGCGGTCCTGGTGGGGGTCTGGGAGGCGAGCCCCAAGGCCCGCCGAGAAGCGGAGGCTTCGATGGCCGAGCTCGCCGAACTCGCGCGCACCGCGAACGTCCGGGTGGTGGACGAGGTCATCCAGGTCCGAAAGCAGGTCGATCCAAAGACGGTGCTCGGTAAGGGCAAGCTCGAGGAGCTTACGCTGCGCACCTTGGAGCTCGGGGCGGAAGTCATCATCTTCGACCGCGACCTCTCGCCCTCGCAGCTGCGGGCCATCACCAACGAGACGGATCTCAAGGTGGTCGACCGCACTCAGCTCATCCTCGACATCTTCGCCCAGCACGCGAAGAGCCGGGACGGAAAGCTCCAGGTCGAGCTCGCGCAGTTGAAGTACGCCTTGCCGCGCCTGGTGGAGCGCTCCACTGCGATGTCGCGGTTGACGGGCGGCATCGGCGGGGTGGGCCCGGGCGAGACCAAGCTCGAGATCCACCGGCGTCGAGCTCGAGATCGCATCCATCGCCTCGAGCAGGAGATCGAGCGGCTGAGCGTGCAGCGAAACGTGCGCCGCCAGCGGCGGGAGAACAACCGGGTGCCGGTGGTATCCATCGTCGGCTACACGAACGCCGGTAAATCGACCTTGCTCAACGCGCTCACCCGCTCGGAGGTGCTCGCCGAGGACAAGCTCTTCGCCACGCTGGACACCACCACCCGCCGCCTCCGTTTCCCGGAGGAGCGGGAGATCATCCTCGCCGACACGGTGGGCTTCATCCGGGACCTTCCGAAGGATCTGGTGAACGCCTTCAAAGCGACCCTCGAGGAGCTGGAGGAGTCAGACCTCATTCTTCACGTGGTCGACGGGTCCGACCCTCGGGTCGACGAGAAGCGTCGGGCCGTAGAGACCATCCTGGCCGAGCTCTCTCTCGACGACTTGGACCGGGTCGTGGTGATCAACAAGACGGACCAGACCCCGCGCCTTCTCACCTCGGCGCTCGTGCGGGTGACCAACGGCGTGGCCGTGAGCGCTCTCGAGCGGAAGGGTTTTGGCCGCCTGCTCGAGATGATCGAGCACCATTTGTTCGAGGGAAAGAAGGTCCCCGTCCCCGGCAAGGAGACGGTCCGAGAGTGGCTGAAGCGCCACGATCTCACGGACCAGCTCGTGGCTCTCGACAAGCGCCTCGAAGAGTCCGAGAGCTCCCGCACCGACGAAGTGTGGATGTAAACGGCGCCGGCGCCGGTCAGTCCTCGACGACCACCGTCATCGTCCGCAGCTCCTCCTGACCCCGTCGGATGACGATCTGCCAGGTGCCGGGCTTGTAGAGCTTCGAGCCTTTCCAAAACCGGGTCTTGAGCCCGCCCCCCTCCAGACGAACGTCCTTGGTGGTGCGCACCGTGCCCTCGTGGACGTACTGCACCACGCCCTGGCTATCGCTGCTGCGGAGCGGCACCAGCCAAGACATCCACGCGTAGACCAGCGTGCCCCGGGGCACCGAGGTCGAGACTTCGGTGGCGCAGGTAAAGCGGGTGGGGCTGCCCTTTTTGGTATCGACGTGAAGGCAGGCCTTCGCATCTACGAGCACCGGGGGCCGGCCCTGACCGGAGTAGAAGTGGTGCCACACCCGCCGCACCTCTTCCGCGGTCGGGGGCGGAAGCGCGTCCGGGCCCAGCTCGGGGCGGGGGTGATCGCCGAGGTTTGCGAGCACCACGGGGGGAAGCTCGATGGTGCCTACGTTGACCGTCGCGTCGAGCCCGAGCTGGCCGCCGAGCCACTCGAAGACGCCCGGACCCGTCTCCACGTAGAGGTAGGCGAGGTCCACGGAAGCCTCGAAGGGGCTCTTGTCCCCGAGGAAGGACTCGGGAGCTTCGGCGCCCGCACCGTCGTCGTAGGTGCGCTCGGATCTCAACACGACCCTTCCGACGACCTTCACCTCGTGCTGGCAGTCGGCGATGACCTCGACCCGGTCCACCCGAACCACCTGGATGGGGGTGGTCTGACACAGAGAGCAGAAGTCGAGGACGTAGCTTCCGGGCCGGAGGAGGGCCGCGGCTCGCTCCGCGTCTTCGCGGCGATTGCACTGAAGCTGGTCGGCGCGGGCGAGCGCGGGGGCGATGAAGAGGGAGAGACCGAGGAGCGTGGGGACCAAGCGGCGCACGCCCGCTCGTTGGCGTGCCGGGCGCCTCTCGGCAACCCCCTTGTCCGCCCCTCTCCGTCCCTCGGGCGAGGTCTCCGGCGGTTCAGATCTCCCCGTAAGCGCGTGAGATCACCTGGCGAGCCACGGTTTGCACGCCGGTATGGGAATAGTAGTTGGTGCTCATGTCGAGGACCGCCGAGATGTAATCGAGTTTCCCGTCCCCAACGTCCACGAATCCACGAACCCTCTCCAGGAGACTGTCCTGATCGATGCCGTTTTGCTGCACGAAGCCCTCCAGATACTCCCCGGAGCTTTCGAGGTTCTTCGTGACGATGTCCTTCTGTTCGTCGGCGCCGCCGGGGAGATAGCTCTGGATGGATGTGAAGAGCGCGTTGTTCTGAAGCGACGACAGATCCATCCCGCTCACCGTGTCGTGCATCTTCTTGTAGAAGTCGGGGCCCAGCGGAAGCACGCAGTCGATGGCCAGCCACGACGCGAGGCGCATCTTGTCTTCCTTGGCGTAGCTCGTCAGGGACCGAGCAAAGTCGGACACGCTGTCGCCCGGGAGCCCGTTGATGAGACAAAAGCAGGCCAGCTCGGCCGCAAATTTGAGCCCCGCATCCACCGCCTGGGTGGTGTCCGCCTTGGGGGTGAGCTTTCCGAGGAACGAGAGGAAGGAGAACTTCTCCCCGACCTTGCTCGCGAGCGCCGCGGACCCGGCGAGCTGGTCGATGCCATCCGTCTTGCGGAACAGAGAGACCGCTCTTTGGTATCCCTCCTCGGGGTCCGCGTAGAGCTCGAGGGCGCGCTCGCCCACCTGCTGGATGAGCTCCGGGTCGTCTTCCTCGGTCACGAGGCGGACCATCTCTTCGAAGGACGTCACGTTCTTCCACTCCCCCGGCACGATGCTGTCGAGGGTCCCCAGGAGAGTGACGGTCACGCCGGAGTCGTCGAGGCCCTCCACGAGGGCATGAAGCGATTCGGTCATGGTGTTGGTCCTTTCTGTCAGTGCGCGGACAGGCCCGCGAGGTCGAAACGTTCGAGCAGCTGGGCTCGCGCCGGGGGATCCAGCTCCGAAGAGCTCACTTTGACCTGCCACCGACCTGCCACCAGCAAGGCCGATTGCTTCGAGCCCACCGTGACCAGGGGGTGCCCGTCGACCTTGGCGGGGGCCGACTCGAACTTCCCCGCCGCTTTGGGGTGCATGCGAACGTCGGAGATGGAGACCTTCACGGTTTTACCGTCGACGACGAGCTTGGCTTCGGCGAAGCCCGTCTTCTCCTGGGTGAAGGTTCGGGTGACCCCGCCCTCCTCCTTAGGGAAGAAGGCGTTGAGGGTCGATCCGGCCGCCACCGTCGACTTGTCCACCTTGGGTGCGCCCGACTTCACCTCGGCCGCCTTTTCGTCCCACCGCGTAGACTTGGGCTCCCCTCGACAGCCCGCGGCCGCGGCCAGGAGGCCGACCGCGACGAGGGGCAGCGAAGACATCCGTGCACGTGCGTACATGGGTCGAGCATGCAGCGGCCTCGAGCCGAGGACCATCCGCGCCCCGAAGATGTTTCAGAGGGGTGTAGGGCCGTGTCAGGGAAGAGCGTCGTCGACGCTGAGGTGATACGCGTGGGCGCCGAGGCGGCCGGCTAGACCGGACCGCTCCATGACGCTCAAGACCGGGCGCTTGGCCCCGGCGATGCGCAGGCTCAAACCTCGGGCCGGATAGCGAAGGCTGAGCTCGGTGAGGGCGGCGTCCGCGGAGCTGTCCAGCGCGTTGACGGAGGAGAAGTCGAGGATGACGGTAGTCAGCTCGCCCTCGTACTCCGACTCGAGTCGCTCGAGGGTGCTCTCCAGGAAGCTCACGTTGCCGAAGTAGAACTGCGCGTCGAAGCGCACGATGAGGCATCCGGGGGTGGCCATCGCTTCGGGATGGTTCTTCAGGTTCCGAAAGGCGGCGGTCCCGGGGAGCCGGCCGAGCACCGCGTAGTGGGGGCGGGTGCTGCGCACCAGGAAGACGCCCAGGGCAGCGGCCACGCCCGTCAAGATTCCTTGCTGAATGCCGAGGCCGAGGGTAGCCGCGAAGGTGAGGACGAGGAGACCGAAGTCGACGCGGTGGACGCGCCACAGCCTCCGGGGCTCTTCGAGGTCCACCAGCCCGAACACGGCCACCATGATGATGGCGGCGAGGGCGCTCTTGGGGAGGGAGGTGAAGAGGGGGGTGAGGAAGAGCAGCGCCGCGAGCACCAAGAGCGCGGTGACGAGGCCCGCGACCTGCGTGCGCGCCCCCGCCTGGGCGTTGACGGCGCTGCGGGAGAAGCCCCCGGTCCCGGGATAGGCCCCGAAGAAGGCGCCGCCCAGGTTGGCCGCGCCGAGGGCGAACAACTCCTGGCTCGGGTCGATCTTGTCGTGGTTTCGGGCGGCCAAGGCTTTGGACACCGAGATCGCTTCCATGAAGCCGACGAGCGCGATGGTCAGGGCGGAGCCGAACAGGGTCGGCCACAGCTCCGGACGCATCGCGGGGAGGGAGGGCGCAGGCAGACCGGCAGGCACCGTCCCCACGAGGGCCACCTGGGACAGGTCGAGCCCGAGCACCACCACCGTCGAGCCCGCCACCACGACCAGAGCCCGAGGAAAGGAGGGCGCCAAGCGCTTGAGGAGCACGAGGACCACTATGGCCCCCAGCCCCAGGGCGAGCGTGACCGGCGAGGCTTCCCTCCACGCAGCGGCCGCATGGCCGAGAATGACGAAGGGGTTCGAGCTGCGGGCGAGGTCGATGCCGAGAAGGTGTTTGAGCTGGCTCAGCCCGATGATGAGGGCGGCCGCGGAGGTGAATCCCGAGATCACCGGCCGACTGAGAAAGTTGGTGAGAAAGCCCAGCTTCAAGAGCCCCATCCCCATCTGGAGCAGCCCCACCATCAGGGCCAGGAGCACCGCCAGAGCCACGTAGGCTTCGGTCCCGGCGGCGGCGAGCGGGGCGAGCGCCACGGCGACGAGGAGCGAGTCCATGGCCACCGGCCCCACCGCGAGCGGCCGGGAGGTCCCGAGGAAGGCGTAGATCAGCGGCGGCACCACGGAGGCGTAAAGCCCGACCTCCGGAGGAAGGCCTGCGAGCATGGCGTAGGCCATGGCCTGCGGGACGAGCATGATGGCGGTGGTGAGGCCCGCTGCGAAGTCGGGCCCGAAGTCCCGGAGCCGGTAGTGAGGGAGCCACGCCAGGGCCGGAATCCAGTCGGAGAGCCGCACGTTCCAGGGTCTCGCAGGGAGCGTGCCAAGGGTTTGGGCGCGGAGCTGGGGGAGCTACGTCTCTTGAAGGTCGCAACAATCCGCTCTAGTGTTGCGACATCGCTAAAGCGGTCGTCTCCCGTCCCGATCTCCCCGTGACCTGCTTTCACGGCATGGTCACCGCGGCGCCCCAGATGCTCGAGTTCTTCGAGCTCATGAAGCGCCTGTCGCGCACGGACTCCACCGTGCTCATTCGGGGCGAGACGGGGACCGGCAAGGAGCTGGTGGCCAAGGCCCTCCACAACCTCGGACCTCGCGCCGACAAGCCCTTCGCCCCCATCAACTGCGCCACCCTGACCGGCGAGCTCCTCGCCAGCGAGCTCTTCGGGCACGTCCGCGGGGCCTTCACCGGGGCCGTGAAGGACCACTCGGGTCTCTTCGCCGAGGCCGACTCCGGCACCGTGTTTCTCGACGAGATCGCGGAAATCCCCCCCGAGATTCAGGCCCGTCTCCTCCGCGTCCTCCAGGAGCGCGTCTTCACCCCCGTGGGCGGCACCCAGCCGGTGCGCATCGACGTGCGGCTCCTCTCGGCCACCCATCGCTCGCTCCGGGACCAGGTCGAGCGGGGCCGCTTTCGCGAGGACCTGATGTATCGGGTCCGGGTCGTCCCGCTCTACCTGCCCCAGCTCATCGAGCGCACCGGGGACGTCGAAGCGCTCACCTGGCACTGGATCGAGCACTTCAACGAAGGCGGTTACCGCCGCTTGGTGTACGTCGAGCACGAGGCCATGGACGCCCTTCTCACCTACGAATGGCCGGGCAACGTCCGCGAGCTCAGAAACGCCCTGGAGTACGCGTTCGCCCTCGGCGAAGGGGATACGCTGCGGATCCAGGAGCTTCCCCCCGAGCTTCGGGGAGAGCCCCCGGTCCACGCCCGGCGGCCTCCCGAGACGGTCGAGGCGGTGGAAAAGGCCCGCATTCTCGAGGCTCTCCGGGCCGCGGGAGGTCGCAAGGGAGAGGCCGCGTCCCGGCTCGGCATGAGCCGCTCGACCCTCTGGCGCAAGCTGAAGGAACATCGACTCTGACATGGGTCGGTGGAAGGTCGTGGACGCGAGCTCGGGGTGGCTCATCGTCGTTCTCGCGGCGGGATGTCGCCCCCCTCCGCCTCCCGCGGACGCAGGTCATGTTGCGGAGCCCAAGGTGGCTCCGGCCGGACTGGCTCCGGTGGCGCTTCTGCGCCCCAGCCCCGCCGTGCGCGCCGTCGACGTGCGAGGGAGCGTCCCGGCGGAGGTCCGAGCTAGCGCCGAGGCTCACACCACCGATCTGAGGCTGCGTCTCGCCGAAACGCAAATTGCGGAGGACTGGCAGGGCCACCGCGCCCTCCTCGAGGATCTGGACAGCGGAGAGCTTCGGGCCTACGCGGTGGGCGATCTCCTGCCTCGCGGAGCGATACTGGTCGGGGTCGAGCGGAAAGGGGTTCGGGTGATGGCGGCGGATGCTCTCGTTCTGTCCCTGGGCTTCGATGCCTCTCCCACGCTCGTGCAAGACCTCCGGCGGGAC